>NZ_JACEHF010000014.1 GCF_014180685.1 Nocardioides pelophilus
TCCGAGATCCTGGGCCGGACCGTGCGCCCAGCCGGTCTCGACCGTCACCTTGCTGCCGTCGATCTCGATGACCCGTCCGGTCACGTCGCCGGCCTCCTCGGACGCGAGCCACGCCACGATCGGCGAGTTGTCCTCGGGCAGGGCCATCGCCGACGTGTCGAACGCGCCCTCGGTCATCCGGGTCTTCGCGACCGGCGCGATGGCGTTGACGGTCACGCCGTAGCGGCCCATCTCGGCCGCCGCGACCAGGGTGAGTCCGGCGATGCCCGCCTTGGCGGCGGAGTACGTCGCCTGCCCGATCGAGCCCTGCAAGCCGGCCCCGGACGAGGTGTTCACCACCCGAGCGACCCGCTGGCGGCCCTCCTTCGCCTCGGCCCGCCAGTAGGCGCCGGCGTGACGCAGCGGCGCGAAGTGGCCCTTGAGGTGCACCCGGATCACCGCGTCCCACTCCTCCTCGGAGGTGTTGACGAGCATCCGGTCGCGCACGAACCCGGCGTTGTTGACCAGGATGTCGAGCCCGCCGAAGGTGTCGATCGCCTGCTGCACCATGGCTGCCGCCGCCTCGAAGTCCGCGACGTCGGCGCCGTTGACGACCGCCTCGCCACCCATCGCCTCGATCTCGGCGACGACCTGCTGCGCCGGCGACTCGCCCGTGTCCTCCCCGGCGATCGAGACGCCGTAGTCGTTGACGACCACCTTGGCGCCGTGCCGGGCCAGCTCGAGCGCGTGCGCGCGGCCGATCCCCCGGCCCGCGCCGGTCACGATGGCGATGCGCCCCTCCAACAGACGACTCACAGTCGTTCTCCTTCTCGGTTGCTCTGCCCGCTCTGGGCGATGTACAGGAAGACCGGCTGCTCCCCGCCGCCGTGGCAGGCGACGCTCGCGCCGGAGACGTACGACGCGAGGTCGCTCGCCAGGAACGCCACGACCCGGCCGATCTCGGCGAGGTCGGCCATCCGCCCGAGCGGGATGGTCCGCTCGATCGCGGCGACGGTGGCGTCGCCGCCGTAGTGGTCGGCGGTGTCGGCCGTGCGCACCAGCCCCACGTCGACCGCGTTGACGCGCACCCGCGGTCCCCACTCCTGCGCGAGCGATCCGGTCAGCGCGTCGAGACCGGCCTTCGCGGCGCCGTACGCCGCAGTGCCGGGCGAGGGTCGGTCGGCCGACACCGAGGAGATGTTGACGATCGTGCCGCCGGTCTCCTGATGCTGCATCACCCGGTTGGCGGCCTGGCTGACGAGCAGCGGGGCCATCAGGTTGAGGCCCACGATCTTGTCGTGGAAGCGCGGCGAGGCGTCGGCCGCCGACGCGTAGGGAGCGCCGCCGGCGTTGTTGACGACGATGTCCAGGCGGCCGTGGTCGGCGACGATCCCGGCCACCAACGCATCGACGGACTCGGCCTCGCGGACGTCGCACTGCCGGTGCGTCGCGCCCGCAGGGGGCTCGGCCTCGGACCGGCCACAGGTCACCACGGTCGCACCGGCGTCGAGGAGGACCTCGGTGATGCCGCGCCCGATGCCGCGGGCGCCACCGGTGACGAGGGCGACCCGGCCGGCCAGGTCGATCGAGAGTGCCATGCCGACACCCTACCAAGCATTTGCTTGGTAGGGTGTGCCCATGACAGTCACCAGCGAGCTGCGCGACGGCGCCCACAGCGGGATCCGCGTCGTCACCATGAACGCTCCCCCGGTCAACGCGCTCACCGTCCAGGGCTGGTTCGACGTGGCGGCCGCCCTCGACGAGGCCAGCGCCGACCTCGACACGAAGGTCGTGGTCCTCCGGGCGGAGGGCAAGGGCTTCAACGCCGGCGTCGACATCAAGGAGATGCAGCACACCGAGGGCTTCGATGCGCTCATCGGGGCCAACAAGGGCTGCTACGCGGCGTTCAAGGCCGTCTACGAGTGCGCGGTCCCGGTGATCGCCGCGGTCAACGGCTTCTGCGTGGGAGGCGGCGTCGGCCTGGTCGGCAACGCCGACATCGTGGTGGCCAGCGACGACGCCTACTTCGGGGTGCCCGAGGTCAAGCAGGGCGCGCTCGGCGCGGCCACCCACATGGCCCGGCTGGTCCCCCAGCAGATGATGCGGGCGCTCTACTTCACCGCCGCGACGATCCCGGCCACCGAGCTGCACCGGTTCGGCTCGGTCTACCGACTCGCGCCGCGTGAGCAGCTGCTCGACGTCGCTCTGGAGGTGGCGGCCGACATCGCGGCCAAGGACACGCGGGTCATCCGCGCGGCCAAGGAGGCCCTCAACGGCATCGAGCCGGTCGACGTGAACAAGAGCTACCGGTTCGAGCAGGGGTTCACCTTCGAGCTGAACCTCGCCGGGGTCTCCGACGAGCTCCGCGACGACTTCGCAGGCACCGACAAGGCAGGGGTTTCGAGGCTCGCTGGCGCTCGCACCTCAACCACCGAGGAGAACCAGTGAAGCCGCGCGACAAGCAGATGACGATCGACGAGGTCGTCGCCCAGCTCTCCGACGGGATGACGATCGGGATCGGCGGCTGGGGTCCGCGGCGCAAGCCGATGGCCCTGGTCCGCGCCATCCTGCGCTCGGACCTGAAGGACCTGACCATCGTCTCCTGGGGCGGTGCCGACGTCGGCCTCCTGGCCCGGGCCGGCAAGATCCGCAAGCTCGTCTACGCGTTCGTCTCCCTCGACTCGATCCCGCTGGAGCCCAACTTCCAGCGTGCCCGGCAGAGCAAGGCGATCCCGGAGATCGTCGAGCTGGACGAGGGCATGTTCCAGACGGGCCTGTACGCCGCCGCCCAGCGGCTGCCGTTCCTGCCGATGCGCGCGGGCCTCGGCTCCGACGTCCTGGTCAACAACCCGTGGATCAAGACCGTCGCGAGTCCCTATGCCGACGAGAACGGCGACTTCGAGGAGCTGACCGCCGTACCAGCGCTGAGGCTCGACGTGGCTCTCGTGCACATGAACCGGGCCGACGTGCACGGCAACGCCACCTACCTCGGACCGGACCCGTACTTCGACGACCTGTTCGTGCAGGCGGCCGACAAGGCGTTCGTCAGCTGCGAGCAGATCATCGACACCGCCGGCCTGACCGTCGACACCCCGGTCCAGCGGCTGCTGATCAGCCGGATGATGGTCGACGGCGTCGTCGAGACGCCGAACGGCGCCCACTTCACCGTCTGCACGCCGGACTACGAGCGCGACGAGAAGTTCCAGAAGGCGTACGCCGCCGCCGCGGGCGGGCCCGAGGAGGACTGGGCCGCGTTCGAGGAGCGCTTCCTGTCCGGTGACGAGGACGCCTACCAGGCAGCGGTCGCTGCGTTCGCAGAGGAGCAGAGCAAGTGACGGATTCGACGAGCTCGACCACCGCGAGCCGCGCAGAGGTCTGCGCCGCCGCCATCGCCGACGCGTTCAAGGACGACGGCGAGATCTTCGCCAGCCCGATGGGCATGCTGCCGATGCTGGGCGTCCGGCTCGCCAAGCTCACCTCCAACCCGGACCTCGTCATCTCCGACGGCGAGTCGCTCTTCCTGGGAGGTGTCCCCCCGCTGTTCGCGAAGGCCGACGTCGTCGAGGGCTGGATCCCCTTCCGACGCGTCTTCGACGTCGTCGCCTACGGCAAGCGGCACGTGATGATGGGCGCCACCCAGGTCGACAGGCACGGCAACCAGAACATCTCCGCGATCGGCGACTTCGCGCAGCCGAAGCGCCAGCTCCTGGGCTCCCGCGGCGCACCGGGCAACACGGTCAACAACCGCACGTCGTACTGGGTGCCGAAGCACAGCACCCGGGTCTTCGTGGAGGAGGTCGACATCGTCTCCGGCGTCGGCCCCGCCCGAGCGAAGGCCGCCGGGCCGGGTGCGTCGAAGTACAACGACATCCACCGGGTCGTCTCCAACCTCGGCGTCTTCGACGTCAAGGGCGCCGGCGACACGGTCCGGCTGCTCAGCGTCCACCCGGGCGTGCGCGTCGAGGAGGTCGTCGAGAACACCGGCTTCGCCCTGGAGATCCCCGCCGACGTGCCGGTCACCCGTGAGCCCACCGAGTCCGAGCTGATGATCATCCGCAACGTGCTCGACCCGAAGAGCCTGCGCGACCGCGAGGTCCCGCCCGTCGACGCAGGAGCGAGCAAGTGATCGAGCAGCAGATCCGGACCCCGTTCACCGACCTGGTCGGCGTGCGGCACCCGGTCGTGCAGACCGGCATGGGCTGGGTCTCCGGGCCGCGGCTGGTCTCGGCGACCGCGAACGCGGGCGGCCTCGGCATCCTGGCCTCGGCCACGATGACCCACGAGGAGCTCGAGAAGGCGATCGTCGAGGTCAAGGGCCGCACCGACCAGCCGTTCGGCGTCAACCTCCGCGCCGACGCCGCCGACGCGCCGGCCCGCTGCCAGCTGCTGATCGAGTACGGCGTCAAGGTCGCCTCGTTCGCCCTCGCCCCCAAGCCGGAGCTGATCGCGAAGCTCAAGGAGCACGACATCGTCGTGATGCCGTCGATCGGCGCCGCGAAGCACGCGGTGAAGGTCGCCGGCTGGGGCGCCGACGCGGTGATGGTGCAGGGCGGTGAGGGCGGCGGCCACACCGGACCGGTGCCCACCACCCTCCTCCTGCCGACCGTGCTGGACGCGGTCGACATCCCCGTCATCGCTGCCGGCGGCTTCTACGACGGCCGCGGCCTGGCCGCCGCGCTGTCGTACGGCGCAGCGGGCGTCGGCATGGGCACCCGCTTCCTGCTGACCTCCGACTCGGCCGTCCCCGACGCGGTCAAGCAGCTCTACCTGGAGCGCGGGCTGACCGACACGGTCGTGACCGCCAAGGTCGACGGCATGCCGCACCGGATGCTCCGCACCGCTCTCGTCGAGGAGCTCGAGGAGACCAGCGCCGTGCGGCGGATGGGGCCGACCCTGCGCCGCACCCTCGAGTTCAAGCGCGACTCCGGCATGTCCTGGCGCGCGCTGGCCAAGGACGGTCGCGCGATGAAGAAGCAGCAGGGCCGCACCCTCGGTCAGATGGCCCTGGCCGCGAACACGCCCACCATGCTCAAGGCCGGCCTGGTCGAGGGCGACACCTCGGCCGGCGTGCTCGCCAGCGGCCAGGTGGTCGGAGTGATCGACGACCTGCCCTCGTGCGAGGAGCTGATCGACCGGATCGTGACCCGCGCCGCCGACGAGCTGCGGCGCGCATCGTCGTACGTCCTCTGACCGACACGGGGGCGCCTCCGCCGGCGGCGTGGCGCATGCCCCAGGATGGCCCTGTGCCGAACGCGTCAGCCCGGGTGCTCACCGTCACCAGTGCCGCCGACGGCGGGTCGGGCTCGCTGCGCGAAGCGATCGAGCAGGCGAACGGCGCGGGCGGTGAGTCGCGGGTGGAGTTCGCGATCGACTCGGGACCGTCGACCATCCGACTCATCTCGCCGCTGCCTCCCGTCGCCTTCGCCGGCGTGATCGACGGCTGGAGCCAGCCGGGATTCGATGGGTCGCCGTTGATCGAGCTCGACGGCTCGCGCGCTGGCGGAGGTGGGGGCCTCGACATCGCGTCGGACGGGCTGACCGTCCGCGGCCTCACCGTGACCGGCTGGTCCGAGGACGGCATTCGCGTGCGCGGCCGGCACTGCACGGTCGAGGGCGTGCGTGCGTCGTCGAACGGCCGGTACGGCGTGCTCGTCGAGGAGGATGCCGACGACGCTCGTATCGTCGGGTGCCTGATCGGGACCGACGCGACCGGATCCTCGGCGAGGCCCAATCAGCGCAGTGGGATACGCGCCATCCAGGCGAAGCGGTGCCGCGTCGGCGGGTCATCGACGTCCGAGCGCAACGTTTTGTCCGGCAACGTCCAGTACGGACTCGAGATCGTCGGCCCGAAGGCCGCCGGCGCGGTCGTCCTCGGCAACCTCGTCGGCTGCGACGCTTCCGGCTTCGCGGCCGTGCCGAACCAGCGGACCGGGATCTTGGTGTTCAACAGCTTCGGGGCCACGATCGGAGGTCCCGTCGTCGGCGACGGCAACGTGATCTCCGGCAACGGACGGGCAGGCATCACCCTCGACGGCATGTACATCGAACCCGAGGACTACCCGTACGTCGGGCTGGGCCACTGCCACGACAACTCCGTCGAGGGCAACTTGATCGGCGTCGACCTGTCGGGAGAGGGTCCCCTCGGCAACGGCCTGCGGGGAGTCCTGATCAACCACGCCCAGGAGAACTCCGTCGTCGGCAACGTGATCAGCGGGAACGGACAGGAGGGCGTGCTCGTGCTCGGGCCCGACGACGACTCCGACCCGAACGTGGTGCCGTCGGACAACCGGATCCTCGGCAACCTCATCGGAGCCACTCCATCCGGCGCGGCAGTCGGCAACGCCCGCAACGGCGTCCTCGTCATGTACGGCGCCAGGAACCGCATCGGCGGTGATTCGGAAGCGGACGCCAACGTCATCAGCAACAACGGATGGCGAGGCGTGATGTTCTACGGCGTGGGCGCGCGCACCAACGTCCTGGGCTCTCACAACACGATCGAAGGGAACCAGCTCGGCTCGTTCCACCAGCCGGCACCATGACGACGCGACCGGAGGTGATCACGGTGACGTCGGCCGCCGGCGGCGGTCACGGTTCGTTCCGCGATGCGATCGAACGGGCCAACGCACTCGGCCACGAGGCGCACATCAGGTTCGCCATCGGCGTCGGCCCCGTCACCGTCCGTCCTGACGCACCCCTCCCGCCGATCGCCTTCAACGGAGTCGTCGACGGCTGGACGCAGCCGGGATTCGAAGGGCGGCCGCTGGTCGAGATCGACGGCGGCGCTTCCCCCGGCTGCGCGGGCCTGGAGATCGTCGCGAGTGGCGTCACCGTGCGCGGGCTCGCCCTGACCAGCTGGACGGAGGAGGGCATCTTCGTGCACGACGCCGACGAGGTGAGCCTCGTCGGCCTCTACGTCGGCGTACGGCTCGACGGCGCGACCGCGGCCGGCAACGGCGGTTCCGGCATCCACGCTGTCCGGGCCGATCGCTGCCTGGTCGGCGGCGCGGGCCCCGCCGCGGTCATCACGTCCGGCAACCGCGGGCACGGCCTCTGGCTCGAGGAGGGTGCGCGCCACCTGCGCCTCGAGGGCAGCTTCGTGGGGACCGACCGGACCGGGAGCGTGGCCGTTCCCAACGGACGCAGCGGCGTCAAGGTCGAGCAGGCACACGGCGCCCTGCTCGGTGGGATCGGCGACGGCGCCGCGAACGTGATCTCCGGCAACCGCCTCTACGGGATCGAGATCGGCGGTCCACTCGCCCGCGGTGCTGTCGTCGTCGGCAACCACGTGGGCACCGACCTGACCGGGACCGTGGCCGTGCCCAACGGAAGGTCGGGGGTCGTCGTCTACAACACGCCGGACGTGCGCATCGGCGGCGCGTCGCCACGGGAGGGCAACGTCATCTCGGGAGGCGCCCGCGGCGGCGTCAACCTCGACGGGTCGGTCACCGTCCTCGAGGGGTACGACTACACGGGCAAGGGATACGCCACCGGCAACGTCGTCCAGGGGAACCTGATCGGCGTCGACAAGACCGGCGAGCACCCACTGGGCAACCAGCTGCGTGGCGTCCTGGTCAACTTCGCCCAGGACAACACGATCATCGACAACGTGATCAGCGCGAACGGCGAGGACGGCGTCCTCGTCCTCGGCCCCGAGGACGACTCCGACCCGCTCCTGGTGCCGAGCGGCAATCGCGTCCTCCGCAACCGGATCGGCGTCACGGCATCCGGCAGGCCCTGTGGCAACGGCCGCCACGGCGTCCTGGTCCGGCATGCCCGCGGCAACTTCGTCGGCGGTGTCGACGCCGAGGAGGCCAACACCATCGCCCACAACGGCGGACGAGGGGTGATGTTCTCGGGAACGGGCGCACGAAGCAACAACCTGGGACCGCACGAGGCTCTGCACGACAACGGCCAGGGGCCGTTCCACCAGCCACGCGGCTGACATCATGTCCGCCGTGGACCTGAGCGCGGCAACCGTCTTCACCGTCACGACTCCGTTCGACAGCGGACCGGGATCCCTCCGGGAGGCGATCCTCGCCGCCAACGAGGCGGGCGCACCGGCGGTGGTCGAGCTCGCGATCGGCTCCGGACCGGTCACGCTCCGCCCGGAGTCACCCCTCCCGCCGATCCGCTTCCCCGGCCTCGTCGACGGCTGGAGCCAACCCGGCTCGGACCGGCGGCCGGTGGTCGAGCTGAGTGGCCTGGCGGCCGGTCAGGGCCAGGGACTGGAGATCAGCGGCGGCCCTCTCACCGTCCGCGGCCTGGCGATCACCGGCTGGACGGAGAACGGGGTGCTCGTTCGACACAGTGACGAGGTCGAGCTGATCGGCCTCATGGTGTCCGGCAACGGAGGACACGGGATCCTGGTCCAGACGAGCGACCGACTTCGGGTGGAGGGTTGTCGGCTCGGCACCGACGCGGACGGAGAGGTGGCAGTCCCCAACCGCGGAAGTGGGATCAAGCTCTACGAGTCCGGCGCCGCCACGATCGGGGGCGCGCAACCGGGTGCCGGCAACATCGTGTCGGGCAACGGCCGGTACGGCATCGAGATCGGCGGCGTCGGATCTGCCGGGGCCGTTGTCGTCGGCAACCTGGTGGGCACCGACGCGACCGGCTCCCGTGCCCTCCCGAACAACCGCGACGGCGTCGTCGTGCACAGCTCGCCTGACGTCCGGATCGGCGGCACGACTCCCGGCGAGAGGAACGTCATCTCGGGCAACAACCTGTACGGCGTCGAGATCATCGCCCCCGACGCGCACGGTGCCCGCATCCTCGGCAACTACGTGGGCGTCGACGCCTCAGGGTGTCGCGCCCTCCCCAACGGCCGGTCGGGTGTCCTGATCTACAACACGGCGCACGCCAGGATCGGCGGGCTCGGACCCGGCGAGGGGAACGTGATCTCCGGAGGCGCTCGTGCAGGGATCAACCTGGACGGCTCGGTGCGCGAGGGCTACCCCTGGACCGGCGTCGGCGAGGCTCACAGCAACGTCGTCGAAGGGAACCTGATCGGCGTCGACGTCACCGGAGAGGGTGCGGTCGGCAACCTGCTGCGCGGCATCCTGGTCAACCACACCCAGGACAACCTGATCGTCGACAACGTGATCAGCGCCAACACCCAGGACGGCGTCCTCATCCTCGGCCCCGAGGACGACTCCGATCCCAACCTGGTGCCCAGCGGCAACCGCGTCCTCCGCAACCGGATCGGCATCACCGCATCCGGCCAGCCTTGCGGCAACGGTCGCCACGGCGTCTTCGTGCGGCACGGCAAGAACAACTACGTCGGGGGCGACACCGAGGACGACGCGAACGTGATCGCCTCCAACGGGGCACGCGGCGTCATGTTCTCCGGGGTCGGCGCCACGTCGAACCACCTCGGTGAGTCGAACGACCTCCGCGACAACACGCTGGGACCCTTCTTCCAGCGCGAGTAGAGGTCTACAACGCCTTCTGGAAGGCCAGCTCGCGACCCATGACCCGGTAGCCGAGGGCCTCGTTGACGCCGATCATCTGGTCGTTCGACTCCGCGTTGAAGGTGTCGATCTGCTCGAGCTGGGGCTCCTCCTCGGCGAGCCACCGGAGCATGTCGGTCTTGAGGAGCAGGCCGAGCCGGTGGCCGCGATGGGCGGCGACGACCGAGGTGTCGTGCTGGTCGCCGTACTTCGGCCGCTCCGACTCCACGACCACCACCGTCTGCCCGGCGAGCTGGCCGGACGGCAGGTGCCGCGCGACCACCCGGTAGGCCCGCTCGCGGCGGAACGCGCAGGCGTCCTCGTAGGCCTTCATCCGCTCGGCGTTGAACACCTCGTCCTCGATCTCGAGGTCGTCGGTGGGCGCGTCGTTGATCGCGGAGGCCATCTCGGCGATCTCGTCGAGCTCGGCGTCCGGAGTGGGGAGGCGCCGCCGCTCGAGCACGTAGTCGGCGGCGTACGGGAGCGCCTCGTCGTACCGCTTGTCGAGCTCCGCCTGGTCGATGTCGGCGACGTACTGCCGCCGGTTGATGGCCTGGTGCTTCTTCTCGTAGCCGTGCCGCGCCGCGAAGCCACTGGTCGCGTCGCACTCCCAGCCGCCGATGCCGGCGCTGGTGCGGCCCATCCGCCGGGCCTCGTCCTCGAGGAAGGTGAGGATCGCGCTGCCGTAACCGCGGCGCCGGTGGTCGGGGTGGACCATCAGGCCGAGCCACGCCAGGTGGAGGTTGTCGTAGGAGCTGACCGAGATGTTGCCGGAACCGACGACGACGCCGTCGACGCGGGCGAGGTACGGCGTGGGCGGCTCGCCGTCCCAGCCGTAACGGAACCTGGCCTCGGCCCGGAGTGGCGTGGCGTCGAGCTCCCAGGGCGAGTCGACGTGCTGCACGGCGTTGGCCAGATCGACCCACTCCTGCAGTGCGGCCGCGTCGTCGGGGCCGAACCGTGTGATGTCCATAACGTCCATGGTCGCGGCCCCCGAGGTCCCGGCGCCACCGGATTATCCGCTCGGTACATTGCCAGGGTGAGTGAGCAGCAGTCGACGCCTCGTCGCCGGCACCTGATGGACCCCAACGCGCCGCGCAAGGTCGCCGACCCGAAGGACCTCGAGCGGCTCCACCGGGTCCAGCGCCGGGTGGCCTCGGTGCTCATCGTCACCACCCTGATCCACCTCACCGCCGGCCTGATCCTGGCTGCCGATGCCGTGAGCGACGACAAGCGCGGCGCACAGATCGGGCTGATCCTGCTCGGCGGCGCGTTCTACGCCGTCGGGATCGGGGCTGTCCGCGCGATCAACAAGAAGCCGCTGCTCACCTGGTGGCTGCTCACCAGCCTGATTCCGGTCGCGGCCGGGCTCTGGTGGGTCATCCTTCGCTGACGCAGCGGCCACTCAGGGCGCGGGCGCGAGCATGATCCGCTCGCGCACCGACCGGTAGCCGAGCGCGGCGAGCCGAGCGACCCCCTCCCGGTCGCCACTCGCAGCCAGCACGAGCACGTCGTCGGCGACGTCGGCCGCCGCCGCGGTGGCCGCGGCGAGCACCGCACCCTCGAGACGGGCGTCACCGGACGGTGCGTAGACCGCGCCGACCCGGGTCATGCCCGCACGGACGCGGGTCCGGCCGGCCATCGCCACCGGCTCCCCGTCGACCTCCCACAGGCTGATCCGACCGTCGGCGAGCGGGTCGGTGACGACGAACGCCCGGTCGCTCGGATCGCCGGGGTTGGCCGCCATCAGCTCGTCGAACCACTGGTCGAGCAGCGGCTCGTCCGGCTCTTCCGCCACCCGGGGCCGACCGGGCGCGGGGGCCGGCGGGCGGAAGGCGTCGAGGCGGTGGACGACGAGCCGGTGGCGCGGAACGAGCGACGTGCCGACGCTCGCCCAGGCGGCCTGGACCGCGTCCACCGTCGTCACGTCGCAGCCGACGCCGTCGTCGACGGTCAGGACGCCGACCAGCTCGCCGACCGCCTCCTCCGACATCGGGCTCAGGACCGGTGCGTGCCGGGGCGCCCGGAGGAACGCTCCGGCGACCAGACCCGCGTCGTCGGTCCACCACCCGTACGCCTGGTCCGCGTCGGGCTGCGGACGCCGGCTGAGGTGGTCGGCCTCGGTCAGCAGCGGGTTGTGCTCGACCGGCCGCGAGGCCAGGAACTCCCCCGCTGCCGACGTGAACGCGTCGATGTCAGTAGTCGTCGACCAGGGCACACCCGATCATCCCAGGAGGCCATGAGGTCCAGAATCTAGACCGGCTAGGTCGCATAGCTGTACTAGGCACGGCGAGCTGCGCGGCGAACGCTGAGGGCATCACCGTCAGCCCTCCGGAGGAAATGATGCTCACCAACCTCGGCAGATCGTTCGCCCGGCAATGGGCCGGCCTGCTCGCCCTGTTCCTCGTGCTCACCAGCGGTACGGCGTACGCGCTCGCCGGTTCGAACACGGTCTTCAGCGACGACATCGTCGACGGCACGGTCAGCAGCGCCGACGTCGCCGACGATGACACCGTCCGCGCCTTGCGCGGCATCGACATCCTCAACGGCTCGCTGATCGCCCAGGACTTCGCCGCCGACTCGGTCACCGGCGCCGGGATCAGGGAGTCATCCCTGTCCACCGTGCCGCTGGCCGCACAGGGTGGCACCGGACGCTACGGCTACGAGGGCGCCTGCAATCCCGAGTCGACCAACTGGCTGCGCTGCTCGACCGTCGTCCTGACCCTCAACCGGCCCGGTCGGATCCTGGTCATCGGGCAGGTGACCGCCATGGTCGAGTCCGCCAACGAGTGGGGCGACGGCGGATGCCGGCTGCACGACGGCACGCAGGTGATCGAGGCATCCCGGACGTACGTCAAGTGGGACGAGGAGGACGTCGAGGAGGGTCGCAACCACTTCACGATGACCGCCGTGACGAACGTGCTCCCCGCCGGCACCCGTGCAGTCGCCATCGACTGCTACGACCAGACCGGCGCGACCACCTACCCGTTGGCGCGCATCTCGGCCGTCACGCTCTCGGGGCAGTGATCATGAGCGAGTCACTGCTGCGCATCGCTCGCCACTTCCGCGACCAGTGGGCAGCCTTCCTCACGATGTTCCTGGTGCTGACCGCTGGGAGCGCCTACGCCCTGGACGGGACGGACACGGTCTTCAGCGACGACATCGTCGACGGCCAGGTCTCCACTGCCGATGTGGCCGACGGCTCGCTCACCGGTCGGGACGTCCGCAACCTGTCGTCGATCGACATCGCTCCCGACGCCCTCGGCACCGGCCAGGTCAGCGAGTCCAGCCTCGAGATCGTCCCGGTGGCGAGCCAGGCGGGCTCCGGCCGCACCGGCTCGGGCAGCTGTGGCGAGTCGGCGACCTTCGTCGACTGCGGCCGCCTCACCGTGGACCTCGCCAAGCCCGGACGGCTGCTCATCATCGCCGACGTGCAAACAGGAACCGGGCTCTTCGCAGACGACGTCACAGGTCCCTGCCGCTTGAAGGTGAACGGAGCTCCCATCGAGGCGTCCGAGACCTACTTCAAGTACGACGACGAGGGCGAGCTGACGCCGTTCGGCTATGCGCCCGAAGGTGCCGGCCAGGATGCGACGCTGACCGCCGTGTCCCACGTGTATCCGACCGGCCGCCAGGCGGTCGGAGTCGAGTGCGCCCTCGTCGCCTCGGGCGAGGCCCTCAACGGCGAGGACGGCCACGCCTCCGCAGGCGTCGACATCTCGGTCGTCGCCCTCTCCGACAGGTGAACGGGTGGTCTCGAGACGGTCGCCAGAGCGACCTCCTCGACCACCGGTCAGAGGCGCTCGATGATGGTGACGTTGGCCTGGCCGCCGCCCTCGCACATCGTCTGCAGGCCGAAACGGCCGCCCGTGCGCTCGAGCTCGTTGAGCAGGGTCGTCATCAACCGGGTGCCGGTGGCGCCGATCGGGTGACCGAGGGCGATGCCGCCGCCGTTGACGTTGACCTTCTCGTGCGGGGCGCCGGTCTCCTTCATCCACGCGAGTACGACGGACGCGAACGCCTCGTTGCACTCGAAGAGGTCGATGTCGTCGATGCTCATGCCGGACCTCTCCAGCGCGTGCTTGGTCGCGTTGATCGGCCCGGTCAGCATCCAGACCGGGTCGTCGCCGCGCACCGAGAGGTGGTGGATCCGGGCCCGCGGGGTCAGTCCGTGCGCCGCGACCGCGGCCTCGGAGGCGATCAGCACCGCGGAGGACGCGTCACAGATCTGCGAGGCAACGGCGGCGGTGATCCGGCCGCCCGGGGCGAGGGGCTCGAGACCGGCCATCTTCTCCAGCGAGGTCTCGCGCGGGCACTGGTCGGTCGTGAGCTCGGTGCCGTCGTCCAGGACGAAGGGCACGATCTCGCCCGCGAACCGACCCTCGGCGATCGCGGTGCGCGCCCGCTCGTGGGACGCGAGGGCGAAGCGCTCCATGTCCTCGCGCGACAGGTCCCACTTCTCCGCGATCATCTCGGCGGAGCGGAACTGGCTGACCTCCTGGTCGCCGTACCGCTTCAGCCAGCCGGGCGACTCCGCGAACGGGGTGGAGAAGCCGTACTGCTGACCGACGAGCATCGCCGCGGAGATCGGGATCGCGCTCATGTTCTGCACGCCGCCGGCGACCACGAGGTCCTGGGTGCCGGACATGACGCCCTGGGCGGCGAAGTGCACCGCCTGCTGCGACGAACCGCACTGGCGGTCGATCGTCACGCCGGGCACGTGGTCCGGGAGCCCGGCGACGAGCCACGCCGTCCGGGCGACGTCACCGGCCTGTGAGCCGATGGTGTCGCAGCAGCCGAGGATCACGTCGTCGACCGCCCCCGGGTCGACGCCGGTGCGGTCCATCAGCGCGTTGATGGTGTGGGCGGCGAGATCGGCGGAGTGCACGCCGGCGAGCGCGCCTCCGCGCTTGCCGACCGGCGTCCGGACGGCGTCGACGATGTAGGCGGTGCTCATGTGCGGCTCGCTTTCGGGTTGCGGGGTCTCGTGACGGTCGCTGAGCGACCTCCTCGACCGCCGGTGGCCGAGATCCCATCGAGGAGGATGCGGACGTACTGGTCGGCGACGTCGGTGTGGGTGTGTCCACCGCTGCCCGGCGTGGGGGGCCGGTACCAGCGGACGGCGACCCACACGGTGTCGCGGATGAAGCGGTAGGTGAGGGTCACGTCGAGGTCGGAGCGGAGTACGCCGGTGCGCACGCCCTCCTCGATCAGGGTGACCCACACCTGGCGGGACTGGGTGTTGCGGTCGGCGAGGTAGCCGAACCGGTCGAACGTGCCGAGGTAGTCGGCCTCGTTCTGGTAGATCGCCACCTCGTGCGGGTGCTGGTGGATCGCCTCGAACGAGACCCGCACCGCCCGCTCGAGCTTGGTGCGGGCGTCGTCGGCACTGGCCAGGATCTCGTCGTACTGCGCGAAGAGGCCCTCCTGGAAGGTCGACAGGATCTCGTCGACCATCGACTCCTTGGAGTCGAAGTGGTGGTAGAGGCTGCCGGACAGGATGCCGGCGGCGTCGGCGATGTCGCGGACCGTCGTGTTCTTGAAGCCCTTCTCGGCGAACAGCTGTGCCGCGATCGCGAGCAGCTGGTCGCGGCGGCTGCTGGTGGCCGAGGTCTCAGGCGTGCTGGCTGCTGACACTGATCACCTCACCGGTCAGGTACGACGAGTAGCCGCTCGCGAGGAACACCATCACGTTGGCGACCTCCCACGGCTCGGCCGCGCGCCCGAACGCCTCGCGCTGCTTGAGCTCCACGAGCAGCTCGGGCGAGGTCACCTTCTCCAGGAACGGATGCATCGCGAGGCTCGGGGAGACCGCGTTGACCCGGATCCCGTGCGGCGCCAGGTCGATGGCGGAGCAGCGGGTCAGCGCCATCACGCCGGCCTTGGCGGCGGCGTAGTGGGCCTGGCCCTCCTGGGCGCGCCAGCCGATCACCGACGCGTTGTTGACGATCACGCCCTTCTTGCCCGCGGCGACCATCCGCTGACCCGCAGCGCGGACGCAACGGAAGGTGCCGGTCAGGGTGATGTCGAGGACCTTCGACCACTGGTCGTCGGTCATCTCCAGCACGCTGGCGGTGCCGCCGAGGCCGGCGTTGTTGACCATCACGTCGACCCCGCCGAGCTCGTCGGCCGCGTCGAGCAGTGCCGTCACCTGGGCCTCGTCGGTGACGTCGCAGACCAGCTGGCGCACCCGGTCGGCGCCGAACTCCGCGGCGAGGGCCTCCTCGGCCTCGGCGAGCCGCCGCGCGTGCGTGTCGCTGAAGACCACCGCCTTGGCGCCTTCCTCCAGCGCGCGTCGTACGACGGCCGCGCCGATCCCGGCGCCGGCGGCCGCGGTCACGACGACCACCTGGTCGCGCAGCAGGCCGTGGCCCGGCACGTAGTCCGGCGTCGGCTGCTCGATGCGCGTGGTTGTCATTCAGGCTCCTTACGGTCGTTGAGGAGGTCGCGCAGCGACCGTCTCGAAACGGGGTTCGCGCGGGAGACCCAGCACCCGCTCGGCGAGGATGTTCTTCTGGACCTCGTCGCTGCCGCCGTAGATCGTGTCGGAGCGGGAGAAGAGGAAGAGCCGCTGGTGCTCGTCCAGGTCGTAGGTTCCCAACGATGACGCTGAGGTGCCGCGCGTCAGCAGGCCGGACGCACCGGCGACATCCATCGCCACCTCGCCGAGCTGCCGGTGCCAGTTGGCCCACGCCAGCTTGAAGATGGAGCCGGCGCCGCCGCCTGCAGCGGAGTCCTGACCGCCCTCGACCAGCGCCAGCGCGCGGAGCGCGAAGCTGCGGATGGCGCTCAGCTCGACCTTGAGCCGGGCCAACCGGTCGCGCACGACCGGGTCGTCGATGCTGCCGTTGGCGCGGGCGCGGGCGACCACGCCCTCCAGCTCGCGGGCGAAGCCGACGGTCTGGCCGAGCGTCGAGACGCCCCGCTCGAAGCCGAGCAGACCCATCGCGACACCCCAGCCCTTGCCGGGCTCGCCGACGACCAGGTCGGCGGCGGTGCGGGCACCGGTGAAGAAGACCTCGTTGAACTCCGAGCCGCTGGTCAGCTGCTCGATCGGCCGGATCTCCACACCGTCCTGGCGCAGCGGGACCAGCAGGAAGGACAGCCCGTGGTGGCGGGCCGATCCCGGCTCGGTGCGGCAGACCACGAAGCACCAGTCGCTCAGGTGGGCGTTGGAGGTCCAGACCTTCTGCCCGTCGATGACCCACTCGCCGGCGCCCTCGTCGAGACGCGCCTTGGTCTGCACGTTGGCCAGGTCGGAGCCGGCGTTCGGCTCGGAGTAGCCCTGGGCCCACAGCTCCTCGACCGCCCGGATCTTCGGGAGGAACCGCTCCTTCTGCGCGTCGCTGCCGAACGCGATCAGCGTCGGGCCGAGCAGCGTCTCGCCGAGGTGGTTGACGTCGTGCGGGGCGTCGGCGCGCGCGTACTCCTCGTGGAAGATCACCTGCTGCCACAGGGAGAGCCCGCGGCCGCCGTACTCCTCCGGCCAGCCGACGCAGGTCCAGCCGTGCTCGGCGAGCAGCCGGTTCCACGCCAGGCGCCCCTCGAACGCCTCGTGGTCGCGCCCGGGACCGCCGAAGCCCATCAGGTCGCGCCACTCGCCGACCAGGTGCTCGGCCAGCCAGGTCCGCACCTCCTCGCGGAAGGCGGCGTCCTCTGCGCTCTCGGTCAGGTCCACGCCATCACCATACCAAGCAAATGCTTGGTAGGCTGTCCTGGTGGACACGATTCCGGCGATCCTGCGCGCTGCCGCGGAGAAGTACGGCGACCGCCCGGCCTACGTGGAGGGCGAACGGACCCTGACCTACGCCGGCCTGCTCGACCGGGTGCGCGAGCTCGCCCGCCGCTACGTCGGCCACGGCCTCGGGCCGGGTGAACGCGTCGTGGTGTGGGGTCCCAACAGCATCGAGTGGGTGATCGCGGCCCTCGCGACGACCTACGCCGGCGGCACCCTGATCCCCGTCAACTCCCGCTACACCGGCCACGAGGTCGCCGAGCTCGTCGACCGCACCGGCGCCACCATGGTGCTGGTCGCCGACGGGTTCCTCGGACGCAACCAGCTCGCGGAGCTGCGCGCCGCCAGCGAGATCGCGACCGTGCGGGTGCTCGGAGAGCTGTCGAAGCTCTCGCTCGACCACCGCGGCGAGGAGCGTCACGTCCGCGAGGCCACGCCGGAGGAGGTCGAGGCCCGCGCCGACGCGGTCTCCCCCGACGACGTCGCCGACATCCTCTTCACCTCCGGCACCACCGGCCTCCCCAAGGGCGCGATGAGCGCGCACCGGCAGAGCATCGGGGTCGCCCGGGCGTGGGCCGAGCTCGGCGGGGTGAGCGCCGACGACCGCTACCTCGTCGTCAACCCGTTCTTCCACTCCTTCGGCTACAAGATCGGCATCCTCGTCGGCCTGCTCACCGGCGCCGCGCTCTACCCCGTCGCGACCTTCGACGTCGACCAGACGATGGCGCTGATCGAGTCCGAGCGGATCACCCTGCTGCCCGGGGCGCCGACGATCTACCAGTCGCTGCTCGCCGCGCCGGGCAGGTCCGAGCGCGACCTGTCGTCGCTGCGGCTCGCGGTGACCGGCGCGGCCGTCGTACCCGTGGTGCTGATCGAGCGGATGCGCACGGCGGCGCCGGAGGGGCTGGCCATCGACCACGTGGTGACCGCGTTCGGGATGACCGAGGCCGTCGTCGTCACCATGTGCCGCGAGGGCGACTCCGCCGAGACCGTGGCGACCACCTGCGGCCGCGCGATCCCCGGCATGGAGACCCGGATCGACGAGGAGACCGGCGAGCTGCTCGTGCGGGGCGACTACGTGATGCTCGGCTACCTCGACGACCCGGCGGCCACGGCCGAGGCGATCGACGCCGACGGCTGGCTGCACACCGGCGACATCGGCGTGCTCGACGAGGCCGGCAACCTGCGGATCACCGACCGGCTCAAGGACATGTACATCACCGGCGGCTTCAACGTGTACCCCGCGGAGGTCGAGCAGGTGCTGATGCGGATGGACGGCATCCAGGACGTCGCCGTCGTCGGCGTGCCCGACGAGCGGATGGGCGAGATCGGCAAGGCGTACGTCGTCGGGACTGCCGACGCCGACGAGGTGATCGCCTTCGCGAAGGAGCGGCTGGCCAACTTCAAGGTGCCTCGACTGGTCGAGGTGATCGACGTACTCCCCCGCAACCTCGGGGGCAAGGTGCTCAAGAACGAGCTGAGGGACAGGAACTAGTGGATCTCGAACTGAGTGAGTCCGAGCGGGCGTTCCGCGACGAGGCGCGCGACTGGCTGGCCGCCAACGTGCCGGCCGAGCCGCTGCCGTCGATGGACACCGCCGAGGGCTGGGCCCTCCACCAGGAGTGGGAGGCGAAGCTGGCCGACGCGCGCTGGGCCGTCGTGTCCTGGCCGCGGGACTACCACGGGCGCGAGGCGTCGCTGGTGGAGTGGGTGATCTTCGAGGAGGAGTACTACCGCGCCGGCGCGCCCGGACGGGTCTCCCAGAACGGGATCTTCCTGCTCGCGCCGATCATCTTCGAGCACGGCACCAAGGAGCAGCAGGACCGGTTCCTGCCCACCATGGCCACCGGCGAGAAGATCTGGGCGCAGTGCTGGTCCGAGCCCGAGGCGGGCTCCGACCTGGCCTCGCTCAAGTCGACCGCGCGTCGCGACGAGGCACGGGGCGGCTGGGTGCTCAACGGCCAGAAGACGTGGTCGTCGCGCGCGACCTACGCCCACTGGGGCTTCGGGCTGTTCCGGTCCGACCCGGAGGCGGCCCGGCACAACGGGCTGACCTACTTCCTGTTCCCCCTCGACGCCGACGGCGTCACGGTCCGCCCGATCGCCCAGCTCGACGGCGAAGCCGGCTTCGCCGAGGTCTTCTTCGACGAGGTGTTCGTCCCCGATGCCGACGTGCTCGGTGCGCCGGGCGACGGCTGGCGGGTCGCCATGAGCACGGCCGGCAACGAGCGCGGGCTCTCGCTCCGCTCCCCCGGCCGCTTCTGCGCGGCGGCCGACCGGCTGGTCGGTCTCTACAAGGATCGCCTCGGTTTCGAGGCTCGCAAGCTCGCACCTCCACCAGCGGCTGCGGACCGCGTGGTCGACGCCTGGATCAAGGCCGAGGCCTACCGGCTCTTCACCTGGGGCACGGTCAGCCGGCTCGCCGACGGTGGCGAGATGGGAGCCGCCGGTTCGGTCAACAAGGTCTGGTGGAGCGAGCTCGACATCGCGCTCCACGAGACCGCGCTCGACCTGCTGGGCGCCGAGGCCGAGGTCGAGTCCACCTGGCTGGACGGCTACACGTTCTCCCTGTCCGGGCCGATCTACGCCGGCACCAACGAGATCCAACGCAACATCGTCGCGGAGAGAATCCTCGGCCTGCCGCGCGAGCCGAAGGGAGCCCAGCGATGAGGTTCGAGCTCACCGACGAGCAGCGCGCGTTCGGCGACGCGCTCGACGGCCTGCTGTCCGCCGCCGACACCGTGGCCGTCGCCCGCGCGTGGGCCGACGGCGACCACGGTCCCGGCCTGAAGCTGTGGACCCGGCTCGCCGAGCAGGGCGTCACCGCGCTGGTGGTCCCGGAGGAAGCCGGTGGCATGGGCGCCTCGCCCGTCGAGCTGGTGGTCGCGTTCGAGGCCCTCGGTCGGCACGCCGTGCCCGGCCCGTGGGTCGAGACCGCCGCCTACCTCGCGACCGAGCTCGCCGGCAGCGCGCGCGAGTCGCTGGCCGGCGGAGCGGTCGGGACGGTCGCCGTACCACCGCACGCGCCGTACGCCCTCGATGCCGACATCGCCGACCACGTCTACGTCGCCGGGAGCGACGGCGTGCGCACCGGCACCGTGGGCGAGCGCCTCGGGTCGGTGGACCTCACCCGACGGCTGTTCCAGGTCGAGCCCGGAGGGGTCTACGACACCGCCGACCGATCAGCCGAGGCGTTCGACCTGGCGGCGCTCGCCACGGCTGCGCAGCTGCTCGGCCTCGGCGAGCGGGTGCTGGCGGACTCGGTGACCTACGCGAAGCAGCGCCGGCAGTTCGGGCGCGAGATCGGCTCCTACCAGGCGATCAAGCACCAGCTCGCGGACGTACGGATCGCCCTCGACTTCGCCCGGCCGCTCGTCTACGGCGCTGCCCTCGGCCCGACCCCGCGCGCGGTGTCGGCGGCGAAGGTGATGTGCGCGGACGCGGCGTACCTCGCGGCCCGCACCGGGCTGCAGGTGCACGGCGCGATCGGCTACACCCAGGAGTTCGACCTCAGCATCTGGATCACCAAGATCCGGGCGCTGGTGACCGCGTGGGGCACGCCGGCGTTCCACCGGGCGCGGATCCTCGAGTCGCTGACGGGGGCCTGAGGTGGAGTTCGCGCTCAGCGAGGAGCAGACCGAGCTCGCCGCCACCATCCGCGCCGTGCTCACCAAGCAGGCGGACTCGGCCGCGGTCCGGGCGGCGGCCGCCTCCGAGCAGGGCTATGACGCCGCGCTGTGGTCCACCCTCTGCGAGCAGGTCGGAGTCGCCGCACTCTCGATCCCGGAGGAGTACGACGGCGCCGGGGCGACCTTCTTCGAGACCGCGGTCGTGCTCGAGGAGCTCGGCCGCTCGCTCGCGCCGACGCCGCTGCTGGCGTCGGTGATCGCGGCGGAGGCGCTGCTCGCCGGTGGGTCGGAGGAGGCCAGGGAGCGGCTGCTCCCCCGCATCGCCGCCGGGGAGGTCGCCACCATCGCGCTGACGGACGGTCCGGTGCTCGACGGCGACCAGGCCACGATCCTGCTCGCCGTCGACGGCGACGACCTGGTCGAGGTCACCGGCGCGACCGCCACCTGGGCGGAGTCGATGGACCAGACGATCCGGCTCGCCCGGCTCGACCGGTCGGGCGCGACGACCACCGTGATCGGTGACGGCGCCGCCGCCCGCGCCCGCGCCGAGCTCGTCGGCGCCGCCGCCGCGGCCGCGCTCGCGGTCGGCCTCTGCGACCGGGCACTGCGGATGACCGTCGACTACAGCAAGGAGCGGGTCCAGTTCGGGCGTCCGATCGGGTCCTTCCAGGCCCTCAAGCACCGGATGGCCGACATGCTGGCCCGGCTCGAGATCGGGCGCTCCGCGTCCTGGGCGGCCTCCTACGCCCTGGCCACCGGCGGCGCTGACGCCGACGAGCTGACCCGCGCCGCGGCGTCGTACTGCCTCGAGGCGGCAGCCCACCTCGCCGGCGAGTGCGTCCAGCTGCACGGCGGCATCGCGATCACCTGGGAGCACGACGCGCACCTGGTCTTCAAGCGTGCGCACGCGCTCGGGCAGCTGTTCGGCGCTCCCCACCAGCACCGGGCCGCGATCTCGCTCTGACGCCCGCGCATCACTCGTGCTCGGCGCGGTACCTCAGGAACAGCCGGTCGAGCAGAGCCTCGAGGTCGGTGGCGAGCTCGTCGTCCAGGGCGGGGAACGCGAAGGTCGCCCGTCCGGAGCGGCGTGCCAGCAGCGCGGGCGAGGCGGTCGCGAGATCGTCGGGGTAGCGGTCGGCGATGATCAGGTACAGGCCGACGTGCTTCTTGCCGCGCTTGAGAGCCACGAAGTAGTCGTGGCCCTTGGCGCCCGGCCAGCACAGCGACGGGATGCCGTAGATGGTCCCGTCGACAAGATCGGGACGATAGCGGTCGACCACCGCCTGGAGTCGCGCCTCGACCGCCGCCAGGTCCGTCACCGGCGACATTCTGCCCCACCCCCGCGAGTCGGGTCAGGTGCGCGGGCGGTAGTCCAGGCCGGTGCCGGGATAGATCTCGCCCGCCACGCTGCCGTCCTTGGCTCGCAGGATCTCGATCTTGCGGGTGCCGCTCGGGGTCACCATCCGCGCCAGGCCGTGCGGTGTGACCCACCGATAGGCACCCAGGGAGAGCTGGCGGACGTCGTAACCCCGGTGGGTCTTGGCCCGATGGTGCTTGCGGGTCAGGGGCGCGTCGTTGTGGTCGCCCGTCTGGCCGGGTGGGCCACCCGGGTCGTACGGCGTCGCGTGGTCGTGGTCGAGCCGGACCACACCCCGGTTCGTGGAATGCGGGAACACGTCACCGAGGGTGCGCAGCAGGGTGCGCTGCTTGACCGCGGTCGGGTGCTCGTAACCGTTGACCGACTTCGTCACGTCGAGGTCGATCACCGGCTGGACGACCAGGTCGCGACCGTCGAGCAGCTCGCCGAGCTGCTCCAGCAGCATCGGCCCGAGTCCCTCGACCCGGGCCACACCCTGGTCCTGACCGCACAGGACCCGGTCGGTGAGGTGGAGCACGATCTTGGCCGGTCGGCGCGGGCGCTTCGGTGATGGCGCGACGTCGTCGGCCGGCTGTCCGGCCGCGAGCTCGTCGAGGAACGCGACCGCGCGGTGCGGGTCGGTGGTCAGCATCTCGAACGCGGCGAGGCGGCACTCGGCGTGGGTGGGCCGGTTGCCGGCGGCGTCGGGCGGGGTGTTGTCGAAGATCACCTCGGCGAGGTCGTCGACGTTCTCGTCGCACCTGATCGCCGCGCCCGTCGGGACCTTGGCGCTGATCCGTCGGGTGGCCGGCTCGCCCGTGACTTCGTCGACGATCTGTCCGGGGCGGACCTTCGACAGCCACACGCCCGTGCGCTGGGCATCCTCCTCGAGGCGGGCCCGGTGGAGCTCAGGGTCGGCCTCGATGATCTTGGCCTCCGCGATCGCGATCAGCCGCCCCGGGGATTCGTGGACGGCGGCGGTGACGGCCGCATCGACGATCCCGACCCGGTCCCGGTCGAGCCGACGGGCGTCCTTGGCGATCTTGCGGGCCACCCACGCCTCGACCTCGAGCCGCCGCACGGCACCCCAGAGCAGCGGCATCCGGTGTCTGAGGTCGAGGACTGCCGCCACCTCGTTCTCGGTCGCGACCACGCCGGCGCCGCGCGCGATCGCGAGCTCGGCGAAACACAGCTCCGCCACCTCGGGCGTCCCGTCGCCGCCGATCCGCAGCAGCCGGTCTCCGCCCCGCCTCGCCGGCACCGCCCCCGGCAGTGCCTGCGGGTCCGCGGAGTGCAGGTCGCACCAATGAAGCGCGAGCAGCATGTCGGCCACCTCACCGGCGCGCCGCGCCCGCACCCGCTCCTCCACCGCCGCAAGGGTCGCGGCGGGATCGAGGTCGGTCAGGTCGTCGTACTCCATGCCCCAATTGTACTCGCACATCCGTTCGAATGTCGGCATCGCGTTGTGTCCTGGGGATAAGGGCGGCCTCGCACCGGCCTCCGTTGGGTTACGGGGTCTCGAGACGGTCGCCAGGGCGACCTCCTCGACCACCGGGGAAGCCAGGGCGACCTCCTCGACCACCGGGCCTTGGTTTCGAGGCTCGCTTCGCTCGCACCTCTACCAGCGGCCAGCGCGCTTCGCTCGCACCTCAACCAGCGGGCGTACCTATCTGCCCTTGCCGGTCCCAGGCAGCTCGCCGAGATCGGACAGGTCCTCGGACTCGTCGATCACCAGCGCGCTGAAGACGTCGTCGGGTCCCTGGAGGACGGCGAGGATGCCGGGGGCGGCCATTCGCACCACGTCGGCGCGGTCGGCGGAGGCGATCGGTTCCAGCTCGTGGAGGTAGCGCATCGTCGCCATCCCGAAGAGCTGGGAGGCGATCAGCTCCCACTTCATCGCCGACATCGGACGGCCGCCGCGGCGCATGCGGGGCAGGAGCAGGGCGCGGTTCAACCAGCGCAGGATGCGCGGCGCCTCGTCACCGGACTGTGAGGAGCGCGCGACGATCCGCAGCATCCGGGAGCGGGTGCGCGGGTGCTCGCACAGGACGAGGAACCGGCGCACCAGCTGGATGGCGAAGTCTTCGGTCGGGTCCAGGCTGCGCATAGCAGGAGCGATCGTGCCAGCCCGCGCCGTCGCGCGGCGAACGTCAGCGGTTCGCTGAGCGGATCATGCGACGGATCTCACGTGGGAGCGGCCTCGCCAGCAGGATCGGCTCGCCGATCACCCGCCGCGAGGTCACTGCCCAGATCCGGCCGGTGTTGGCCGTCCGACCGCGCGGCAGGAGCCACGGACCCCCGCTCGCACCACCGTTCATGTCGCAGTTGTTCATCGCGGCGTCGGCGCTGTTCTCGAACGGGACCGTGCGTCCGTCGCAACGCTGCGGCGTCTCGCCGTCGTACGGGAACTCCGCGGGCCAGCCCCAGATCCGGGTGCCCCACTGACGCTGGTCCTTGCCCCAGACGACCTCGTTGCCCCCGACCTGGTCCACCAGCCGCCGGCCGTTGCGCTTCTTGAACGAGATGATCGCCTGGTCGAACTTGAAGGACTCGTTCTCGATCCAGCCGGTGAACGCCCAGGCCCCGTTGGCCACCCAGCGTCCGAACGGCGCCGCCCCGTTGCGGTAGCGCGGCACGAACAGCCAGTCGCTGTAGAAGTGCGGATCAGGAGGAAGCAGGATGCCGCCGGGGTTCGGCCCGGTGTGGACGCAGTGACCGGCGGTGATCACCTGGTTGCGCTTCTCGGTCTTGATCGCCGCGGCCGAGCAGACCGCAGCCCCTCCGTCGACGTTGAAGAAGAGCTTGCCCGTGGTCCGCGGCGTCCTCACGCCCGCCCGCTCCGGCGTACGGCGCGGCGCGTCGGCGCCGGCGCCGGACGTGGAGGCGCTCAGGCTCGGGACGAGCTCCTCGATGGGCACCGCGGCCGCCATCCGGGCGCGGGTCCAGTAGCGGCGGACCTCCCGGGCGGTGCGCAGCGGCTCGGGAGCGGCGACGACGCGTCCCGGGTCGGCCGCGGCGACCGTGCCCGGCCGGCCGGGGCCGGCGTCGGGCGGGGTCGGCACCACGCCCGCCAGAGTGACCGAGACCAGCGCGCCGATGGTGAGCGCGGAAAAAGAACGAAAGACCCCCATGCGCGTGAACCTTACCCGCAGGGGGTCCTCAGGAGTCGGTCGTCCGGTAGCTTCCGCGGAAGTACAGCAACGGGCCCTCGGCGTCCTCGCCCGACGTCTCCAGGTGCTCGACGCGCCCGATCACGACGTAGTGGTCGCCGCTCTCGTGGACCTTGTGGATCGTGCAGTCCAGGTGGGCCAGGGAGCCGTCGATCACCGGCGAACCGGTGGCCTCGGCCGGGCTCCAGGCGATGCCGGCGAACTTGTCGGCGCCCTTGGTGGCCATCTGGGCCGACACGTGCTCCTGGTCGGCGGCGAGCACGTTGACGCAGAACCGGCCGCTGCGCTGGATCAGCGGCCACGCCCGGGACGACTTCGCCGGCACGAACAGCACCAGCGGCGGGTCGAGCGAGACGCTCGAGAAGGACTGACAGGTCATGCCGATCGGCTCACCGTTGCTGATCGTGGTGATCACCGTGATCCCGGAGGCGAAGGTGCCGAGCACGTCGCGGAACCGGCGGGCGGCGGCCCGGGCCTCGGGGTCGTCGTGGACCGCGACGTCCTCGCCGGGGCGGAACTCGAAGTCGATCTCGGCGTCGCCGAGCCAGGAGTCGATCAGCGCGGGGTGCGGCCAGGTGTCCCGCGCGTCCGGACTCATGCCCTCGGGGATCTCACCGTCGGGCACCCTGCCGGACGAGGGGGGTGACGACTCCGTGGGCATGCTGGCCACCGTAGCGATCTCAGCTTCCGGCGCCGAAGTCATGGCCCCAGTACGAGACGGCCGTCGACTCGCGGGCGACCCACTTGTGGTCGTCGACGCGCAGGCCCTCCGTGCCGAACTCGACGTCGAAGCCGCCGGGCGACTTCACGTAGAACGAGACCATCTCGTCGTTCATGTGGCGGCCGAGGGTGGCCGACAGCTTGGCGCCGTGCTTGCGGACCCGCTCGAGCGCGCGTCCGACGTGGTCGAGCTCGTCGACCTCGAGCATGATGTGCACGCACTTGGCCGGGTTGGGCATCGGCAGGAACGCCAGCGAGTGGTGCCGCGGGTTCACGCCGAGGAACCGCAGCCAGACCTTGCTGCCGGGCTCCTTGCCGACGAACTCACCCGGCATGCTCATCGAGTCGCGCAGGCGGAAGCCGAGCACCTCGGTGTAGAAGCGCAGCGCCTCGACGTCGTCGAGCACCGGTACGACGATGTGGCCCATGCCCTGATCGGCGGTGACGAACTTCGCGGCGTACGGCGTCACGATCGGTCGCGACTCGTAGGTGATGCCGTGGAAGAGCTCGAAGACGTTGTCCCACGGGTCGCGGAACCGCACCAGCTCCTGGACCCTGCGCTCGTCGAGCTCGTCCTTCGTGCCCTCCTCGAACTCGACGCCGGCCTTCTGCAGGTGCTCGCGAGCCGCCTGCAGAGCCTGGTGGTCGGAGACCTCCCAGCCGGTGCAGGAGAGCTGGTCGACGTCGGACGGGAAGACGACCAGGCGGGCGGAGACCTCGTCGATCCGCCAGTACTGGTGGTCCGGGTTCGGCCCGCGGCCCTCGGCCAGTCCGAGGACCTTGCCGGCGAAGGTCTTCCAGGCGTCCAGGTCGGTGCTGGCGACCCGGACGTAGCCCATGGACTTGATGTCGATCATCGGGGACCTCCGGTGGTTGAGCTTGTCGAAACCCTCTCGACGTGACCCGCGAGGAAGGTCGTGCAGACCTTCGCGAACTCCTCCGCCGCCTCGATCTGAGCCCAGTGGCCGCAGTTGGGGAACACGTGCAGCTGGGCGCGCGGGATCTGCTTGAGCGCGACCAGCGCGCCGTCGAGCGGGTTGACCCGGTCCTCACGTCCCCACGTGAGCAGCGTGTGCTTGCGGATCGCGTGCACCTCGCGCCAGAGCATGCCGTCCTCGGCCCACTCCGGGTTCCAGAACGACGCGCCCATCGAGCGCATCGCCTCCAGGGAGCCGGGGGCGGTCGCGTCGGCGAACCGCTCCTCCACCAGCTCGTCGGTGACCAGGCTCTGGTCGACCACCATGCTGGAGATGAAGGCCCGCAGCCGCTCGCGCGTGGGATCCATGCTGAAGTCCATCAGCCGCTGGACGCCCTCGGTCGGGTCGGCGTGGAAGAGGTTCAGCGACAGGCCGCCGGGACCCATGAGGACGAGCCGACCGACGCGGTCCGGGTAGGACAGCGCGAAGCGGGTGGCCGTTCCTCCGCCGAGGGAGTTGCCGAGGAGGTGCGCCTTCTCGATCTGCAGCTCGTCGAGCAGCTTGACCAAGTAGTCCGCCGAGTGCCGGAAGTAGTTGGCGGTGACCGGCGGCTTGTCGGACTGGCCGAAGCCGGGCTGGTCGACGAGGAGGGTGCGGAAGTTCTCTGCGAACCGCGGCAACGCGGAGCCGAAGTTGCTCCACGCCGACGCACCGGGACCGCCGCCGTGCAGCAGCACGAAGGGAAGTCCGCCGCCGACGTCGGCGCGCGACGGATCTGCAGGGCCCGCCTCGTAGTAGTTGAGGGTGATGTCGCCGGCCTTCGCCGACCGGCGGACACTCTCCTTGTCGAGCGGAGCCTTGGCGGAGGACATCAGTACATCCCGGGATCGACCTTGTGACCGAACTGCTGGGCGCCGTACATCTGGAGCGCCCGCTCCGGGTCGTTGGCCGCGTGCACCCGGCCGGCGTGGGCGTCGCGCCACGCCCGCTGGAGGTAGGTGCCCTCGGACAGCGCCCGGCCACCCGACGCCTCGAACAGCGAGTCGATCGCCTCGATGGCGCGGGTGGTGCCGAGCACCTGGTCGCGCCGGACGCGGAGCCGCAGCTCCAGCGGGATCGTCTCGCCGCGGGCGACGAGGTCCTGCTCCTCGCGGATGTTGTTCATGAGCAGCGCCCAGGCAGCGTCGATCTCCGAGGACGACCGCGCGATGCGGACCGCGGCGAAGGGGTCGAGCGAGGCCTTCTCACCGAGGTACGCCGCACGCACCCGCTTCTGCTGCATCTCGACGTGCTCGGCGTACGCGCCCTTGGCCATCCCGATGATCGGGGTGGCGATGGTGCTGGTGAAGATCGAGTGGAACGGCAGCTTGTAGAGGTCGCTGTCGTTGACCGCCTGGCCGGGGCCCTTGCACTGGCCGGTCTCCCCCATCGAGAGCGTGAACGCCTCGGGGATGAAGGTCTCCTCGACCACGATGTCGTTGGAGCCGGTGCCGCGCAGGCCGACGACGTTCCAGACGTCGACGATCTCGTACTTCTCCCGCGGGACCATGAACGTGCGGAAGTCGACGACCTGGCCCTCCTCGTTGAAGACCAGACCACCGAGCAGCACCCAGGTGCAGTGGTCGCTGCCCGAGGAGAAGCTCCACTTGCCGGAGAGCTTGAAGCCGCCCTCGGTGAGCACCGCCCTGCCGGTCGGGGCGTACGACGAGCTCAACCGCACGCTCTGGTCGTCACCCCACACGGCCTGCTGTGCCTCGTCGTCGAAGAGCGCCACCTGCCACGGGTGCACACCGACGACGCTGGCGACCCAGCCGGTCGACCCGTCGGCCGAGGCGATGTCGCGCACGGCGGTGTAGAAGTCCACCGGGTCGGCCTCGAAGCCGCCGTACCGCTTCGGCTGGAGCAGCCGGAAGAAGCCGGTCTCCTCCAGCTCCTTGATCGACGCTTCCGGCACGACGCGGAGCCGGTCGCCCTCGTCGGCGCGCTCGCGAAAAGTCGGCAGCAGGTCGCGGACGCCGTCCAGGACTGCCTGGACCTCGGGGGTTCGGTTCATCTGGGGAGCTCCTGTCGGAAGTGCGATGTCGTCAATACTAGAACACGTTCTAGTTTCTGCAAAGGACCTGCGTCAGGCGTTGGCGGCCTCGGTGGTCGAGGAGGTCGCGCTGGCGACCGTCTCGAGACCCTTGGCCTTGAGCATCAGCGCGATGTCGATGAGCTGGTCCTCCTGGCCGCCGATCAGCTTGCGGTGGCCGGCCTCCAGCAGGATCTGGGCACCGGAGACGCCGTACCGCTCGGCCGCGTTGCCGGCGTGCTTCAGGAACGAGGAGTAGACGCCGGCGTAGCCCATCATCAGCGTCATCCGATCGAGCTGGCACTCCTCCGGCATGGCCGGCTTGATGACGTCCTCGGACGCGTCGACGATCTTGAGGAAGTCGACGCCGGTGGTCCAGCCGAGCTTGTCGCACACCCCGATGAACGCCTCCAGCGGCGTGTTGCCGGCGCCGGCGCCGAACCGGCGGACGGAGCCGTCGATCTGGGTCGCTCCCGCGCGGGCCGCGATGACGGTGTTGGCGACGCCGAGGCCGAGGTTCTCGTGGCCGTGGAAGCCGACGTCGGCCTGCGAGCCGATCTCGGCGACCACCGCGGAGACCCGGTCGGCGGTCTGCTCCATGATCAAGGCGCCCGCGGAGTCGACGACGTAGACGCACTGGCAGCCGGCGTCGACCATGATCCGCGCCTGCTTCGCCAGCACTTCCGGCGGCTGGGTGTGGCTCATCATCAGGAAGCCGACGGTCTCCAGACCCAGTTCACGGGCCAGCCCGAAGTGCTGGATGGAGACGTCGGCCTCGGTGCAGTGGGTGGCGATCCGGCAGATCTGGCCGCCGTTGTCCTGAGCGGCGCGGATGTCGTCCTTGGTGCCGAGGCCCGGCAGCATCAGGAACGCGATCTTCGCCCGCTTCGCGGTCTCGGCCGCGATCTTGATCAGCTCCTGCTCCGGCGTGCGGGAGAAACCGTAGTTGAAGCTGCTGCCACCGAGACCGTCGCCGTGGGTCACCTCGATGACCGGGATGCCGGACTCGTCGAGGGCCGCGACAATGTCGTGCACCTCCTGCGCGGTGAACTGGTGCCGCTTGTGGTGCGACCCGTCGCGCAGGCAGGTGTCGGTCAGGCGCAGGTCGAGCTTGCCGAACGGCTCGTCACCGTGGGTGCCCGACCAGGTGCGCTCGAGGGCGTTGATGTCGGAGCTGTCGAAGGCAGTCATGTCAGTTGCTCCCAAGGATCGAGCGGGCGATGTGCTGACCGACCTGGGTCGCAGCTGCGGTCATGATGTCGAGGTTCCCGGAGTACGGCGGCAGGTAGTCGCCCGCGCCCTCGACCTCGACGAAGATCGAGACCCGGCGCATCCCCTTCGTGAAATCGGAGGGCCCGTCGAACTGCGGCTCCTGGAGCAGACGGTAGCCCGGGACGTACTCCTGGACGGCCCGCTCCATCTCGTGGATCGACGTTGCGATCGCGTCGGTGTCGGCGTCGGGGTCGACAGCGCAGAAGATCGTGTCGCGCATGATCATCGGCGGCTCGGCCGGGTTGAGGATGATGATCGCCTTCCCGCGCTCGGCGCCACCGATCGACTCCACGCCGGCCGCGGTCGTGCGGGTGAACTCGTCGATGTTGGCGCGGGTGCCCGGGCCGGCGCTGACGCTGGAGACCGAGGCGACGATCTCGGCGTACGACACCGGGGTGACCCGGGAGACCGCCGCCACCATCGGGATGGTGGCCTGGCCGCCGCAGGTGATCATGTTGACGTTCATCGCGGAGACGTGCTCCTCGCCGTTGACCGGCGGGATCACGGCCGGGCCGACGGAGGCGGGCGTCAGGTCGATCGCGCGGATGCCGGCCTCGGCGTAGCGCGGGGCGTACTCCTTGTGGACGTAGGCCGAGGTGGCCTCGAACAGGAGGTCGGGCAGCTCGTCCTGCTTGAGCAGCCAGTCGACGCCCTCGTGCGTGGAGATCAGGCCCTGGTCGGCGGCGAGCTTGAGGCCTTCGCTGGCGGGGTCGACCCCGATCATCCAGCGCGGCTCGATCACGTCACTGCGGAGCAGCTTGTACATCAGGTCGGTGCCGATGTTGCCGGGGCCGACGATGGCGGCGGTGACCCGGCCGCTGGTTGAGCCTGTCGAAACCATGTTCACTCCTCGAACTCCACGACCAGCGGCTCGAAGCCACTGATGGACGCCGCCACCCGGTCACCCGGAGCGAACGGCACGAACGGGCCCAGGGCCCCGGACAGGATCAGGTGACCCGCGCGCAGCGGGTCGCCGAAGCGGCGCGCCTGGACGGCCAGCCATCGCAGCGCCTCGAGCGGGTCGCCGAGGCACGCGGCGCCGGTGCCGGCCGACCGCTCCTCGCCGTTGATGGTCAGCGACATCACCACGTCGCGGGGTTCGAGCTCGTCCAGCTTCCGCCCGTCGCGGCCGACGACGTACAGCCCGCTGGACGCGTTGTCGGCGACCGTGTCGGTGAAGCCGATGTCCCACGCGGCGATCCGCGAGTCGACGATCTCGAGCGCGGGCAGCGCGACGTCGACCGCGGCCCGCACCGCCTCGAGCGTGATGTCGTCCTCGTCGAGGTCGATGTCCTGGGCGAGCACGAAGGCGACCTCGGCCTCGACCCGCGGCTGGAGGAGGGTCCGCATCGAGACCGGCGTCCCCTGGGCGCCGTGGCTGACGTCCATGTCGCTCAGGAGGTAGCCGAAGTCGGGCTGGTCGACCCCGAGCTGGCGCTGCACGGCCTCCGACGTGGCGCCGATCTTGCGGCCGACGACGGTGGCCCCGGCAGCGAGCCGGCCCTGCACCAGTCCCTGCTGGACCGCGTAGGCGGCCGGCAGGTCGTCGGTGCCGATGAGGTCACGCACAGCAGCGCACGGCACCCGGGTCTGCTGCGCTTCGGCCAGGCGCTCCACCGCTGCCGAGATCGCGTCGTGAGAGGTCACGAGGTAGATACTAGAACCTGTTACAGTTTTGTGCCATGACGGGTGGTACGACGGACGCTCCGGCGGGGCTTCCAACTGAGGTCGACGTAGTGGTCGTGGGCGCCGGTGGCGCCGGCATGAGCGCTGCGCTCGCGGCCGGGCGCCGCGGCCTCGACACGATCCTGGTCGAGAAGAGCGCCTACTTCGGCGGTTCGACCGCCCGCAGCGGCGGCGGCGTCTGGATCCCGGGCAACTACGCGCTCGAGGCGGCCGGAGAGGCCGACGACCTCGCGAACTCCAAGCTGTACCTCGACTCCATCGTCGGCGAGGTCGTCTCCAAGGTCCGCCGCGACACGTACATCGACCGGGGCGCCGAGGTGATGGACTTCATCAAGGCCAACACGCCGGTCCGGTTCACCTGGGTGCCGCAGTACGCCGACTACCACCCGGAGGCCCCGGGCGGCCGGGCGCGCGGCCGCACCGTCGAGCCGGTGCCGCTGGACGCCCGCTTCCTCGGTGACGAGCTGAAGCGGCTGCACCCGCCGTACACCAAGGCGCCGGCCAACCTGATCGTCACGCAGGCGATGTACCGCAAGATCAGCCTCGGCCTGCGCACCGCCAAGGGTCCGCTCACGATGATCCTGGTGCTCTTCCGGCGGCTGGTGAGCATGATGCTCGGCCGCAAGATGTTCGCCATGGGCAACGCCATCGCGATCGGCCTCCGCAAGGGCCTCATCGACGCCGACGTCCCCGTGTTCTACGAGCACGCGCTGACCGACCTCCTCCTGGAGGACGGCCGCGTCGTCGGCGTCGTCGTCGAGCACGACGGCGAGCGACACCAGGTCCGGGCCCGGCGGGGCGTGATCCTCGGCAGCGGCGGGTTCGAGCGCAACCCGGAGCTGCGCGCCAAGTTCCTCCCGCAGCCGACGTCCGAGGAATGGTCGACGGGCTCGGCCTTCAACACCGGCGCCGGACTCGAGGCCGGCATCGCCGCCGGCGCGGCCACCGACGTGATGGACGACGCCTGGTGGGGCCCGACGATCCCCCTGCCCAACGGCCCGTGGTTCTGCCTGGCCGAGCGCAACCTTCCGGGGTCGATCATGGTCAACCAGGCCGGGCAGCGCTACATGAACGAGGCGCTCCCCTACGTCGAGGCCGTCCAGGAGATGTACAAGGGCGAGCAGACCGGCGTCGGCCACGTGCCGAGCTGGATGATCATCGACCAGCGCTACCGCAACCGCTACCTGTTCGCGGGGCTCAGCCCACGCCAGCCCTTCCCCGGCCGCTGGTACAAGAACGGCACCATCAAGAAGGCCGCCACCCTCGAGGAGCTGGCCGCCGAGATCGACGTGCCGGCCGACGCGCTGACGGCCACCGTCGAGCGGTTCAACGGCTTCGCTGCCAAGGGCGTCGACGAGGACTTCCACCGCGGCGAGTCGGCGTACGACAAGTACTACTCCGACCCGACCGTCAAGCCGAACCCGTCGCTGCACGTCATCGACCGGGCGCCGTTCTACGCCGTCAAGATCGTGCCGGGCGACCTCGGCACCAAGGGCGGCCTGCTCACCGACGAGCGCGCCCGGGTGGTGCGTCCCGACGGCTCGGTGATCCCCGGCCTGTACGCGGCGGGCAACGTGTCGTCCGCCGTCATGGGCTACACGTACGCCGGCCCGGGCGCGACCATCGGCCCGGCGCTCGTGTTCGGCTACCTTGCCGTCGAAGACCTCGAGGAGAACTGATGCCCATCGACCCGTCCGTCGCGATCGGGGCCGACCTCGGCTCCACCACCTTCTCGTGGACCGAGAGCGACGTGCTGCTCTACCACCTCGGCATCGGCGCCGGGTCCCGCGAGGGCGACAACCTCTCGCCCGACGCACTCCGCTACACCCTCGACGGACCGGCCCTCCAGGTGCTGCCGTCCTTCGGCGTGGTGGTGCCGACCTTCCACGCGACCGACCCGCCGCCGCTCGACCTGCCGGGCTGCGACATCAACCTGGCCCAGGTGGTGCACGGGTCGCAGTCGATCTCCGTCTCCGGTCCGCTGCCGACCTCCGGCACGGCGACCGTCTCGACCACGCTCACCGACGTCTGGGACAAGGGCAAGGCCGCCGTCATCTGGCAGGAGGGCGTGGCCCGCTCCGAGTCGGGCGAGGAGCTGTGGCGCACCACGTCGTCGATCTTCGTCCGCGGCGAGGGCGGCTGGGGCGGCGACCGTGGCTCGGCCGAGCCCGTGGTGGTCCCCGAGCGCGAGGCGGACCTGCTGACGTCGTACGCCGTGACCCCGCAGCAGGCGCTGCTCTACCGCCTCTGCGGCGACCGCAACCCGCTGCACGCCGACCCCGACTTCGCCAAGACGGCCGGCTTCCCGGCGCCGATCCTGCACGGGCTGTGCTCCTACGGCATCGTGCTCCGCGAGCTCACCGACGGGCTGCTCGGCGGCGACGCGATGCAGGTGCGCGGCTTCACCGCCCGGTTCGCGGGCGTCGTCTTCCCCGGCGAGACGATCCGGGTGGCCGGCTGGCGCGAGGCCGACCGGATCATCGCCTCGGCGACCATCGCGGGCGGCGACCGTGACGGGTCGCCGGTCCTCGCCGACTGCGTGCTGACGGTCGCCTGAGCGGAAGAGGGCCCGTCGTCACTCCTCGCCACCCGGGACGACGAGTCCGGACTCGTAGGCCGCGACGACCAGCTGTGTGCGGTCCCGCAGACCGTTGCGGTTCAGCGCCTCGCTGACGTAGCCCTTCACGGTCGTCTCCGCGAGGTGCAGCCGCTCCGCGACCTCGGCGTTCGACAGTCCCTGCGCGACGAGCCGTACGACGTCGACCTGTCGCTCGGTCAGGTGCAGCTGACGCCGCGCCTGACCGCCGGGGGCACGAAGCCGCTGCTCGACGAGACGGCGCGCGATGGTGGGCGCCAGCAACGTGCCGCCGTCGGCGACCGTGCGGATGGCGTGCCAGAGCTCGACCCGCGGAGAGCTCTTGAGGACGAACCCGCTGGCACCCGCGCGGAACGCGTCCAGCACCGCCTCGTCGGTCTCCACCGTGGTGAGCACGAGGACCCGTGCAGCGTCGCCACGCGCCACCAACCGGGTGGTGGCGTCGATGCCGTCGAGGACCGGCATCCGCAGGTCCATGAGCACGACGTTCGGCGACGTGGAGGCCACGCACCGCAGGGCCTCCTCGCCGTCGGCCGCCGACCCCCCCACCTCGAGGTCGTCCGCCGCGGAGACGATCGCGACCAGGCCCTCCCGGACGAGGGTCTCGTCCTCCACGACCACCACGCGGATCACGACGCCCCCACCGGCATCCGGGCGGTGAGGACGAAGGCTCCGTCCCCGTCGCGTCCGGCCTCGAACCGGCCGCCGAGGGCGCTGACCCGCTCGGCGAGGCCGGCCAGGCCGCGCCGTGAGCCGCCGTACGTCGACCGGTGCGACTCGCCGCGGCTGACGACCCGGAGGTCGAGGTCCACCGGCCCGCGCGTGATCTCGACGACGAGCCTCGGTTCGCGGCTGTGACGCAGCGCGTTGGTGAGCCCCTCCTGCACGATCCGGTAGGCGGTGCGGTCGACGTCGCCGGGAAGCCCGGCGAGGTCGCCGTCCATGCGCAGCTCGACGGAGGCGCCGGCGGACCGGGCACCGCCGACGAGCGCCGCGAGCGTCGTGAGGCCCGGCGCCGGCGCGGTCGCGGGCGCGTCGAGCAGCGCGAGGAGCGCGCGGAGCTCGGCGAGCGCGTCGCGGCTGGTCTCTGCGATCGCGACGAACCGTCGCTCGGCTGCGTCCGGGTCGGCGCGGACCGCGGTCGCACCCGCCTCGGCGGTGACCGCGATCAGGGTGACGGCGTGGGAGACGACGTCGTGCAGCTCGTGCGAGAGGCGACGACGCTCGGCATCGACCGCCGCGGCCGCCTCCTTGCGCAGGTCCTCGTTCGCCTGCTCGAGGGACGTCAGCGCGCGACCCCGCCGGTCGAACAGCCAGCCGAGACCCGCCGGGACGACGAGGAAGAGGACCAGGGTCTGCACCACGTTGGAGAGCGAGTCGGACGGGTCCAGCGCGATCGAGACGGTGACCGCGAGGCCGAGCATCGCGCAACCGAGCACCGTGTCCTTCTTGTCGGCGGCCCCGCCGACGGCGAAGGCGGCGACGATGTAGGCGACGAGGATGCCGACCTCGTCCGGAGACTCCGTGACGGCCGACTCCACCGACATCCCGACCGCGACCCAGGCGGCGGCGAGCGCGGGTTGGCGCCGCCGTACGGCGAGGCCGAGCACGGTCAGCACCGCCAGGACCGTCCGCAGGACCATGTCGGCGTCCGACCCGACCGCGGTCTCGACGCCGGCGAGGACCGCGAGCGTCAGGGGTAGCCACAGGTCGGGCAGTCGCAATCTCACGGCGCTGACGCTAGTCCGCACCGGCCGTCCGTCGCCCCCTTCTGAGGAAGGTCGCTCACCTTCTCGAGAAGGACCGCGACCTCCCCTCGCCGGTGCCGCGCCCAGCCGTGCCGTTCCTAGCGTTCCCGGCATCCACTCCCACCGAACGGAGACACCGATGAACATCCTGGCTCGCACCCTGGTTCCGCTCACCGCGGCGATCACGCTGACCCTGTCCGGCTGCGCGGACGACGACGGCGACAGCAAGGCGTCGGCCGCCGCCCGGTCGGACGACGCCCCGAGCGTCGTCGACCCGTCGGGAACGACGGCCGCCCCGACGCCGCTGCCGATCACCGACCACGTCCTGACGGCGGACGCACTTCCGGGTTTCGCGCCGCAGGGCCGGGCCGTCGAGGAGGATCTCGAAGCCTTCGCCGAGGCGCACGAGAAGGACGTCGCAGACCTGCGTCGGAGTGGCTTCGAGGTCGGCACCTCCCTGTTCTTCAGCGGGAAGGGCCAGGACTTCGCAGCCTCGGTAGCCGTCGCGTACACCGACGAGGCAGCGGCGGACGCCGAGGCGGACCGGCTCTTCACGAGCAACACCGAGGGCGACCCCGCGATCACTGTCACACCGCTGGAGGTGCCGGGGATCCCCGGTGTCAAGGCGGCGTCCCTCGACGGAGCCGACGGCGGCACCCAGTACGCCGGCGTCGAGATCGTGTTCGTGGACGGATCGGTCCTCCACGAGCTGTTCGCCGTCGGAGAGGCCGACCGGTTCGATGTGGACGCCGTCATCACCGCCGTCACCGCGCTGTACGAGCGGGTTGCCGGGCACCCGACGTCGTGACGGGGACCCAGGGGGCCACGAGCCGATAGGTTCGCGCCATGTCGGACCTCCTGGCCTCCTGGGCCCTCGGCGAGCACACCGCTGACGACCTCGACGGGGAGTCACTGACCTTCCCGACCTACCGCAAGGGCTCGGGCCCCGGGGTGATCGTCATCCACGAGGTGCCCGGGATGACCCCGCAGTTCATCCGGTTCGCCGAAGAGGTCGTCGCCCCGGGCTTCACCGTCGTCCTCCCCCACCTGTTCGGTACGCCGGGCGCCCCCATCAGTGCCGTCAACGTGCCCACCGTGATCAGCAGGCTGTGCGTCAGCCGAGAGTTCGTCACGCTCGCGACGCGTCGCACCTCCCCTGTCTCGGGCTGGCTCCGGAGCCTGGCTCGCGAGCTGCACGCCGACGTCGGCGGACCGGGCGTCGGGGCGATCGGCATGTGCTTCACCGGCGGTTTCGCCCTCGGGATGATGGTCGACGAGGCGGTCGCGGCGCCGGTGCTGTGCCAGCCGTCCGTGCCCTTCGCGGTCACCCCCGGGCGCGCGCGGGACCTCGGCCTGTCGCCGGCCGACCTCGCCGCGGTCAGGAAGCGCGCGGCGGGCGGGTGCGAGGTGCTCGGGCTCCAGTACGCCGGCGACCCGATGACCGGGAGCCGCTTCGACACCCTCGACCGCGAGCTCGGCGACGCCTTCATCCGCGTCGACTTCAAGGGCCATCGGCACTCCACCGTCACGCTGCACCGCCAGCAGGAGGGCGTCGACCGGGTGCTGAGGTTCCTCAGCGAGAAGCTGCGCTGATCGCGCCGGAACCGATCTCGACCGGGTCGCCGACCGCGATCGGACCGCCCTCGAGCACCCGGAACACCGTGCCTGCCCGGCGCCGCAGGGCCCCCTGGGCGCCGGGGCCGATGGTGTCGTCGAGCAGCTTGCACGGCGCGGCGACCCGCACCGCTTCGAGGACGACGTCCCCGATCCGCAGCCGCGCCCCCGGCTCCCGCGGTACGGCGCCGTGGCTGATGGTGATGTTGCGCCGGGTCAGGTGCGAAGGGACGTCCTGACCGAACACGGTGGCCGCCTCGTCGAGGCTCTCCCTGCTCTGCACCGTGACGTGCCGGTGCTTGGTGCCGTGGTAGCGGTCGCCCACGATGCCCCTCCCGGCCTCGACCTCGACCTGCTCCTTCGGCTGCATCGGCAGCCGGGAGCCCTTGGCGACGTGGATCGCGACGACGGTGGGAGGCACGCGCCGAGTATCCCCGCCGGCGGTCCGGTCCAACCGGTCAGAGCGCCGTGAGCCGCGCAACAGTGTCGAGGTCGCGGATCGCCTGGGCGCTGCGCGCGATCATCGCCGCGAACATGCGGTCACCGCGCTCGGTGGGCGTGCTGCTGTAGGCGCAGCCCAGGACTGCGATCAGCGGTCCCTGGAGCATCGCGAAGCAGTAGTCGTCCCAGCACTCGTCGACCGGGTAGCCCTCGACGCCGAGCGCGACCAGGCGCCGGTGGTAGGACCCGACCAGGTCGCGCTCGTGGCGGCGGCGCAGGTCCGGGGTCAACCCGGTCGAGAGGTTGAACGCCACGTCGCGGATCGGCAGCCCCAACGAGAGGGTCTGCCAGTCGACAGCCCAGACCCGGCCGTCGGGGTGGAACATCAGGTTGTCGAGCCGGTAGTCGCCGTGCACGAGCCCGAACCGGTCGAGGCGGGCGAGCGACCACGCTCCGGCGTACGGCGTCACCGTGCGCAGCACCTCGACGTCGCCGTCGTCCAGGAGGTCACCGAGCCGCGCGACGACCGCGTCGACGGCGCCCGGGAGGATCGCGTCCAGGGTGGCCGAGTCCTCCTCGCTCGGGAGGGTCAGTCCGTCGACGTCGAGGAGGGTGGGGTCCGACCACCGCGGCGCGTGCAGACCGGCGATGTTCTCGACCGCGGCGGCCGCCTGTGCCGGCGTGCATCCGGCGATCTGGTCACCCTGCTCGGCCGGCGCCAGGTCCTCGAGGAGCAGGGTGAACGTGCCGCGCTGCTCGGGGTCCTCGGAGATCGCTGCGTAGTACGCCGCCGGCGCCCGCACCTCGAGCCCGGGCAGGAGGAGCCGGTAGAAGGCGACCTCGATCCCGTAGGACCCGTGCAGGAAGCTGCGGGTCGCGGCATCGGCGGTCGGCAGCTTCGCCAGCACCGTGGGCGGCAGACCGGGGTCGCCGCTGAGCTCGAGGCGGTAGCACGCGCCCATCTGACCGGTGCCGACGGCGGTCGCCGTGACGTCGGAGACCTCGCGGCCGAGTGCCGCGCTGAGCCAGGAGGTCGTCAGCCCGGACGGCAGCGCCACCGGCGCGGGAGCGGTCACGACATCCGGCCCGGGTTGGCGGGGAGCGTCGGCTGCCCGGACCGGCGTGCGGCGGCGTACGCGTCCAGCACGGGGGCGAGCTGGCTCGGAGTGGAGCCGTGCAGGATCACGCTGTCGACGCCGGTCGCGGCGAACGAGTCCGCGACCTGCCGGGCGCACGACGCCGCGGCCCCGGTGATCGCACAGTCGAGCCAGGCCTGGGGGATCACCTTGTCGGCGAGGTACTCGAGCTGGTCGGTCGTCGCGACCGCGTCGAACGCGCCGGAGAACGAGGCGACGAGCGGATCCTCGCGGAAGCGCTGGAGGGCGGCCGGGTCCCAGTGGTTGATGCGGACGAGGAGGTCGCCGTACCCCTGGAGGTACGTCGCGAGCCGGCCCACGGTCTTCTTGAGGACCTGGTCGGCGGGGAGTGAGTCCTCCACGACGGCCGTGCAGGCCCAGATCCGCAGCGCCGCCGGATCCCGGCCGGCCGCCTCGGCGCCGGCCCGCGCGGTGGCCACGCAGCCCGCCACGGCTTCGTCGGTCATGAACGTGTGCAGCACGACGGCGTCGGCGATGCCACCGGCCAGTGCGAGCGCCTTCGGGCCGAGGGCCACCATCAGGACCGGGATGTCCTCGTCGATGTCCTCGTCCATGAGGAACAGGTAGGGATAGGTACCGGACGGCCCGTCGTGGTCGAACCGCTCCCCTGCCCACAGCCGCCGCTGGACGGCGACCGCGTCGCGGAGCTGGGCATTGGTGATCCGGGGCAGCCCGATCAGGTCGAAGAGCGCGTCGAACCCACGGCCCAGGCCGAGCGCGAACCGACCACGCGACATCCGGTGCAGGGTCGTCGCCATCGTGGCGGTGACCAGGGCGTGCCGGGTGTTGTGGTTGGTCGCCGCGGTGGCGATGCCCAGCGTCGTGGTGGCCGCCGCAGCGGCTCCGGACAGCACCGCTGCGTCCTTGAAGTTGAACCGCTCGGACAGGAAGACCGAGCCGAGGCCGATCCGCTCGGCTCGCTGCACCTCGTCGAGCAGCACCCGGGGATCGGCGGCGTGGCCGGCCAGACCGTAGAAACCGAGCTCGGGATAGCTGACAGCTGCAGTCACGGACGGAAGGTATCGCGGGAAATGGCGTCGCACCCCGCGGAGCCGGCGACCTAGGGTAAAGACATGTCCTACCCACCTCCGCTCTACGACGGCGACACCGGTGAGATCTCCGCCTCCGTCCGGCCCGGTGACGCCGAGCCGGACCTGGTCTACCCCAACGGCAACCGGGTCACCTATCTCGCCGCCGGCGCCTCGACGGGTGGCCTGTTCGGGCTCTACAAGTGGGAGTTCTCCGAGGCGGTGAGCGGGCCCGGCGCGCACTTCCACCGCACCATCGCCGAGTCGTTCTACATCCTGACCGGCGAGGTGAAGATCTACGACGGCCGCGACTGGGTGACCGCTTCCTCCGGCGACTTCCTGCACGTGCCGCCGGGCGGCCTGCACGGCTTCCGCAACGAGTCCGGGGCGGAGGCGTCGATGCTGCTGCACTTCGCGCCGGGCGCGCCGCGCGAGGCCTACTTCGAAGGTCTCGACCGGCTCGCCAGGGGCGAGGAGTGGACACCGGACGAGTACGACCGGTTCATGGCCGAGCACGACAACGTCTGGACCGACTGAGCCGGTCTCCGCCGACACCGCCGCCTGTCCGAGCAGGGCCACAGGATGTGTCCCCGCCTGGTGGGTACCGCATGGTCACCGCGCCCGTACCGATGCCAGGAGGCACCATGTCCAGCGACGCCATCGTCCTTCTCAAGCAGGACCACAAGGAGATCCGCCGGCTGTTCCGTGAGTTCCAGCAGGCCGGGGAGGACGCGACAGCCCGCAAGGGCCACCTGGTCGACCAGATCATCGAGCTGCTCACCGTGCACACCTACATCGAGAACGAGGTGATGTACCCGCGCGTGCGGGAGCTGCTGCCCGACCTCGAGGACGACGTGCTCGAGTCCTACGAGGAGCACCACGTCGCCGACCTCCTCGTCGTCGAGCTCGCCGGCATGAAGCCGTCGGCCGAACGCTTCGACGCCAAGACCACGGTCCTCATCGAGAACGTGACCCACCACATCGAGGAGGAGGAGCAGGAGTGGTTCCCCAAGGTCCGCGACGGGCTGGGCCGCAAGGCGCTCCAGGAGATCGGCGCCGACATGATCGAGGCCCGGAAGAAGGCACCGAAGCGCCCCTCCCAGCCGAGCGCGCTGAAGAAGACCGTCGACGCGGTCCTGGCCTGACCGCTACCTGACCAGAGCGCCGGTCAGAGCGGTCGGCGTACGACGACCAGGGCGACGTCATCCTCGACGTTCTCGTCCCCGAGGCCTGCAGCGACGATGTGGCTGCAGGCCGCCTCGGGGTGGTCCCCGGCTGAGAACGCCCGGCGGACCAGGTCGAGCCGGTCGTCGTACGGGTCGGAGACGGGGCCGAGCACGTCGCGCCGCTCGACTAGGCCGTCGGTGAAGAACGCGAGGGCGCTGCCGGGCGGGAGCAGTACCTTCTCGCTCCTTCGCGGCCGGTCCGGGTCCACGCCGAGCAGCAGGCCCTGCGACACGGCCACGGGCTCGGCGACGGGTTGGCCGGCGTAGGCGATCAGTGGTGCCGGGTGGCCGGCGTTGCAGAACATCAGGTGGTCGAAGGGCGGCTCGGTGACGGCGTAGACCAGGGTTGCCGAGATCTCGTTCTCGAAGTGGCAGAGCTTGCGATCGAGCCGGGTGAGCACCTCCGCCGGGTCGTCGTGGTCGAGGGCGTAGGCGCGCAGCGCGCTGCGCAGCCGTCCCATGACGACGGCCGACCGCAGTCCGTGACCCTCAACGTCGCCGAGGACGAACCCGGTCTTGCCGTTGGGCAGCGTGAAGATGTCGTACCAGTCGCCGCCGAGGTCGCCTTCGGCCGGCAGGTAGCGCACGGCGATGTCGAGGCCGGCGACAGCGGGTGGGGAGGCCGGGAGCAGGCTGCGCTGGAGGACCAGTGCCGCGAGGTGGGCGTCGTCCTCGGTGCGCTCGGACAGACGCAGGCCGATCTCTGCCGCGGAGCGCGCCAGCTGCTCGGCGTCTCGGGCAGTGAACGAGCGGTTCGCGATGCTGCCGACGTGGAGGACTCCCACCAGGTCGTCCTTGCCGAAGACCGGGACGCCGAGCAACCGCTGCACGCCGAAGTCGCGCAGGATCGGGTTGAGCACCGAGAGCTCGTTGACCTCGTCCACGAAGACCGCTTCGCGCCGCTCGGCGACCTGACCGGCGAAGCCGTCGCCGATCCGCAGGTGCGGCGCGCCACGCCACCGGCGCCCCAGCCCCGCCGAGGCCGCAGGCTCCAGCACGCTGCCCGTCTCGTCGAGGAGCAGGAGGGTCGCAGTGTCGGAGCCCATCACATGACGGACCTTCTCGATCATCTGCTGGACCGGGCCCAGGTCCACGCTCACTACAGTGCCGCCTCACGGTCGATCGAACCCGAGGCCGGCTTCTTGGGCCCTGGTACGCCATCCTTTCACAGCCCCGCCGTGCTCGGGCTACCGTGGCGAGATGGCGCGCTACGAGGTGAACGACGCGGCAGTGGCGAAGGCACGGTCACTCATCGAGGGCCGGCAGTACGTCTTCGACAGCGACTGGGGCGAGGTGCAGCCGGACGCGGAGGCCGGCAACGCCTTCCTCGAGCGCAACTCGTGGGAGGAGTACGCCGCCTGGCACCTCGGCCTGACCGTCGGCGCCAACGACGAGACCAAGGCTCGGCACGCGTTCGTGTACGGCGACTTCCGGCGGGTCCATCGCTCCGGCCTCATCGCGTGCGTCTACCGTGCGGCCGAGTGGCGGCACAAGAAGGTCGAGCTCGCAGCCCACGAGCTGCTGCAGCTGCTGGACCGGACCGCCGGCATCGAGTGACGCGGTGTCGCGCAGCTCCCCGGGTCAGCTGCGCCGTCTCCAGAGCCAGACACCGACCCCCACCAGCACTACGGAGGCAGCGAGGACCGGCACGCTCGCCGGCAGCGCGCGGGCGCGGTCCTTGGCGCGTGCCTTGACGTCGAACTTGTAGCTGAGCGCTTCGACCGTGTCCCCCACGGAACGGCGCAGCTCGTGGATCTCTGCCTCGAGCTCGGACTTCGACGGGCTGTGCTCAATGCTCACGGTGGCGGGCCTCCTGGACCTCGGCGATGTCGGCCTTCACGTTCCGGATGGCGGCCTCCGGCACCGGCGGCGTGCCGTCTGCGACCTGGTTGCGGCCATGCAGCGCGGCGACGCCGGCGGACGCGAACAGGACCGCGGCGACGATGAGCGCCGCCGCCCACGCCGGCAGGACCAGCGCGAGTGCGAGCACTGCCGCCGCCACCAGCGTGCCGAACCCGAACCACGCCAGGACGCCGGCGGCTCCGAACAGCCCGGCCCCGACGCCGACGCGCTTGGCGTGCTCGCCGAGCTCGACCTTCGCGAGCGCGATCTCGTCGCGGATCAGCTGGGAGCCGTCGTTGCTGAGTCGCGCCAGCAGCTCCCCGGCCGTGGCATCGGTGCTGCTCGTCGATCGGGCCATGGTCCACCTCCAGCTATCTGTTCGACGGCCTGTACCCACTCGCGCACGGTGAAACCGGAACCGCTGACCGGCTTCCACTCACGGGTCGGAGCGGTCGGGCGTCTGGGTGCTCTCGCGCCGGGTGCCCTCGGGGTCGTCGACCCGCTCGTCCGACTCCGCGAGGATGGCCTCGGCCTGCGCCGTCGGGTCGTCGCTCCCCGCCTCGGTCTCCTCGGGCAGCAGCTCGGCCCGGCTCGCGATCCGGTCGTCGTCCTCCGGTGTGTGACTCATGGAGGCGTCGTACCCGTTGGTCGTCCCGGCATCCCTCACCGAGACGGGCCGGTAAACCGATCGCGGCGGTCACGCGTGTCACAGGTGGAGGACCTTCGATGAGAAGCAACGAGCCAGCAGACCTGAACCGTCTCCTGCTCGATACCGTCAGCGACATCGAGCCGCGCTCGCGCATCGAGGCGATCCGTTCCCGCATCACCCCTAAGGAGTCTCCGATGGCCATCACCCGAACCTGGATCCTCGGCACGATCGGTGCCGCCGCCGCCACTGCCGCCGTGATCACGGGGGTGGTCGTGGTCAGCAACAACAACAGCGACTCGTCGTCCGACGCGGACCGGGACCCGGCCGCTCCGAGCGCGACTGCGACGGACGACCCGTCCTCGACCGACCCGTCGGAGACCTCGGGGACGTCGACCCCGCCGGTCACCGAGGACACGCTGCCTGTCTACTGGGTCGGCGAGACCGCCCGTGGCCTCGGGCTCTACCGCGAGTGGACCCGCGTGGCCTCCGCCGACCCGCTGGTCGGCGCGCTCACCCAGGCCCTCGACGAGGTGCCGCTGGACCCCGACTACCGGAGCGGCTGGCCCGACGCCGCGGGCCTGGCGGCCGCGTCGTACGACGGGACCGAGGTGATCACCATCGACCTCACCGGTGACATCCACGACCTGCCGGCCGACATGTCCGAGGAGCAGGCGCAGGTCGCGCTCGAGCAGCTGATCTTCACTGCCCAGGCCGTGGTCGGCGAGGGCCGGAAGCCGGTGCAGTTCCTCCTGGACGGATCGCACAGCGACCAGGTGCTCGGACAACCCACCTCCGAGCCGCTGGCGAACGGACCCCTCTTCGACACGCTCTCGTTGGTCAACCTCGACTCCCCCGCCGAAGGTGACGTCGTCACCGGCGACACCCTCGAGGTGAGCGGCGTCGCCAACTCGTTCGAGGCGAACGTGATCGTCAAGCTGCAGCGCTACGAGGGGAACGCCATCGTCTTCCAGGAAGGCGTGACCGCCGAGGGTTGGATGGAGGAGAAGCTGTTCCCGTTCACCGGGTCGTTCGACATCTCCGACGTCGAGCCCGGGCAGTACCTCCTCAGCGCCAGCACCGACGACCCCTCGGGTGGTGCCGAGGGCTTCGGCGCCGACACCGACACCAAGCTGATCACCATCGAGTGACCTCGACGACGGCGCCGTACGCGAGAGAAGAACCGTCTGCATCTCGTCGGATGGGGTAATTCCCCGTCTCACCCGTCCGTCGAGCGGGTACGGCAGGCCTCGGGGCAGGTCCGAGCTCGACCTGAACGTCCCCGCGGAGCCTGCCATGACTGATCCAGCACCCAGCGTGCTGAACGACCGCTACGAGCTCCACGGCCTCATCGGCCGGGGTGGGATGGCGGAGGTCTACCGAGGCTTCGACCGGCTGCTGAGCCGCGAGGTCGCGGTGAAGGTGATGCTGACGGCGCTCCAGAGCGACGTGGACCGACGACGGTTCGAGTCGGAGACGCAGCTGTTGGCGAGCCTGAACGACCCCCACCTGGTGACGCTGCTCGACGCCGGCGTCGACGAGGCCGGCGGGTCGCCCCGCCCGTGGCTGGTGATGGAGCTGGTCGCCGGCCCGACGCTGGCCAGCCGGCTCGCGGAGGGGCCGTTGCCGGCCGACCAGGTGGCCGCCGTCGGAGCGGACCTGGCGTCCGCACTGGCACACGTGCACGCCAGCGGCATCGTGCATCGCGACGTGAAGCCGGCCAACGTGTTGCTGACCCCGACCGGCGGGGCGAAGCTGGCCGACTTCGGCGTCGCCCGGCTGATGGACGAGCAGTCCGACCTCACCCTGACCGGCCACACCATCGGCACCGCTGCCTACCTAGCGCCCGAGCAGGTCACCGGCCGGCCGGTCAGCGGCGCCAGCGACGTGTACGCCCTCGGTCTGGTCCTGCTGGAGGCGCTCACCGGCCAGCGGACCTTCGTCGGCACCCCGACCGAGGCGGCGATCGCCCGGATCCATCGCGGACCGCTCATCCCGGTCTCACTCGGCGCGGGCTGGGTCCAGCTGCTCGACGCGATGACGGCCAGCGACCCGGCAGGGCGTCCGGGCGCCGACCAGGTCGCTGCCCAGCTGGCGGCTGTGGTCGGCGTGCCCGCCGGCGCGCCCGTCGCCGCGCCCGTCGACCTCGACCCCACCGGGACGATGGCGGTCCCGGCCGTCGCCGCCGTCGCGGCCGGGGGACCCTCGGCGAGGACCCGAGGGGTTCTCCTGGTCGGCGCCGCGG
>NZ_JACEHF010000140.1 GCF_014180685.1 Nocardioides pelophilus
GTCGCCCTCGCCACCTGGGACGGCGTCCGACGTACCCGAGGCGCGGCCGCCGACCTCGCCGTCGCCGACGACCTCCGCCCGCTCGCCGCAGTGGTCGACGAGCACGTCGACCGGCTGCTGGTGATCCCAGCGGGTGGCGTCCCCGCCTCCGGGCTGGCGGACGCGATCGCGACCGTCGTCCGGCGCGCGGACGTCGTGACGGCGACGCCGCCGCGGGGCGTGCCGGCCGACCCCCGGGCCGACTTCGCCGCCCGCCCCGCCGACTACTACGCGATGCTCAGCGAGCTCGGCTACCTGGTCGAGGACGAGGAGGCGAGCCACGGCGACCTCCCGCCGGGGCTGGTCGAGTCGGTGCGCGAGCAGGCGCTGCGCACGGAGGCGCTGACGGTGGCGCTGCGGGGATACCAGAGCTTCGGCGCCCGGTTCGCCCTCGTTCAGCGCAAGGTGATCCTCGGCGACGAGATGGGGCTCGGGAAGACGATCGAGGCGCTCGCGGTGCTCGCGCACCTCTGGTCGACCGGGGCGACGCACTTCCTCGTCGTCTGCCCGCCGGGCGTGCTGGTCAACTGGCTGCGCGAGATCGCGGCGCGGTCGACCCTGGAGGCGCACCGCATCCACGGGCCCGACGCCCAGGAGGCGGCCGCGGCGTGGGTGGCGCGCGGCGGGGTCGCGGTGACGACCTACGACACGGCCTGGATGGAGTCCCGCGCCTGGAGCCAGGGACCGACGATCGCCTGCGTCGTCGTCGACGAGGCGCAGTACGTCAAGAACCCCGAGGCGCAGCGGTCGCGCCGTACGGCGGCGCTGCTGGCCGGCGTGGAGCGCGCGATCCTGCTCACCGGGACGCCGATGCAGAACCACGTCGGCGAGTTCCGGACGCTGATCTCCTACCTGCAGCCCGACCTGATGTCGGGCCCCGTCGAGCTCGCGCCGCGGCTGTTCCGCCGGGCGATCGCGCCGGCGTACCTCCGTCGCAACCAGGAGGACGTGCTCGCGGAGCTGCCCGGCCTGGTCGAGGTCGAGGAGTGGCTGCCGATGGGCCCGGCCGACCTCGCCGCCTACCGGGAGGGCGTCGAGGCCGGGAACCTGATGCAGATGCGGCGCGCGGCGATGCTGCACGGTGCCGACTCCCCCAAGGTCGACCGCTTGGTCGAGATCGTCGAGGAGGCCGAGGACAACGGCCGGCGGGTGATCGTCTACTCGTTCTTCAACGAGGTGCTCGCGGCGGTGCGGGCGGTCCTCGACGGCCCGGTCTTCGGCCCGCTGGACGGCTCGGTCGCCGCGGCCGCGCGGCAGCGGATGGTCGACGAGTTCTCGGACGCCGAGGGCGGTGCGGCGCTGCTGGCGCAGGTGACCACGGGCGGTGTCGGCCTCAACATCCAGGCCGCGTCGGTCGTCGTGCTCTGCGAGCCGCAGCTCAACCCGGCGCTCGAGGCGCAGGCCGTCGCCCGCGCCCACCGGATGGGGCAGCTGCACTCGGTGCAGGTGCACCGCCTGCTCTCCGAGGACTCCGTCGACGAACGCATCCACGAGCTGCTCGGGCAGAAGCGCGAGCTCTTCGAGGAGTACGCCGGGACCAGCGTCACCGCCGCCGCGGCCCCCGAGGCGACCGACGCCGAGATCGCCCGCCAGGTCCTCGCGGCCGAGCGCGAACGGCTGCTCTACCAGCCGCCCGCGGTGCCGGCGCCCGACGACGCGTGAGGAGCCTGTGGAGGACGTCCCGTCTGTGTCGGGCCCGTCCGGCAGACTCGACGCCATGACGGCCACCACCAGGGACCCCGACAAGCGCGCGGTCTACGCCGCGGAGGACCAGCTGGCGGCGTGGCTCGACTCGACCACCCCCGACCGGCCGACCGTGACCGTCGACGGGCTCACCTTCGAGCCGGGACCCGACCTGCGGTTCACCGAGCCGGCGGCCGCCGCGACCTACGTCGACACCGTGCTCGAACGACTGCGCTCCGACGGCAAGGACTACCACGGCCGCGAGCTCGAGCAGGTCGCCGTGCGGCCCCGAGCGGGAGCCCGGATGGCGGTCTACGAGCCGGCGACGCGGACCATCGCCCTCCCGCCGTTCGAGGTCGGTGGCCGCTGGGCGCTGCGGGCCACGGTCGTGCTCCACGAGCTCACCCACCACCTGTCCGGCGAGGCCCACCACACGGCGACCTGGCGGGCGACCTTCCTCCGGCTCCTCGAGGACGTCGGTCTCCCCGTGACCGCCCAGCTCCTCCAACTGGCCTACGCGGCCGAGGGTCTCGAGCAGGTCGTCCACAGCGTCGACGACGGCACCCTCGCCCGGCTCGCCAAGCTGCTGCGCCAGGCCGAGCGCGCCACCAACGAGCACGAGCGGGCCGCCTTCTTGTCGAAGGCGCAGTCGCTCGCCACCCGCCACTCGGTGGCGCTCGCCGTCGCCCGCGCCCACACCGCGAAGGAGGAGGGTCGCGAGCAGCCCGTCGCCGAGAACTACCGGATCGGCGAGCGCGGCAAGCGCGGCCTGGCCCGCTACGTCCGGCTGCTGCTCAACGTCGCGCACGCCAACGACCTGCGCTGCACGATCAGCCACGACTCGACCGCGGTCACGATGCACGGCTTCCCGTCCGACATCGCGGTGGCCAAGGCGATCTACGAGTCGCTGCTGGTCCAGATGGTCGCCGACTGCGAGCGCCATCTGGCCTCCGGGCTCCGCGACGAGCGCACGGTGTGGGACTCCTCGCGGCGGCGTTACGTCGGCCGCCCGGTCGCCACCATCACCGCGCGGCTGGCGTTCTACGAGGCCTACGCCTGGCGGATCGGCGAGCGGCTCGACGAGGCCCGGCAGGCGACCCTCGCCGACGCGGTCAAGGTCGAGGCCGACCGGTCGAGCGAGACCGCCCTCGCCGTACGACAGAAGGAGCTCGACGTCCACGACTTCTTCGCCGAGGCACTGCGGCGCAACAACATCCGCGGCACCTGGAGTGCCGACCGCCGCACCAAGGTCAACGACGCGCCGATGGCGGCCGAGGAGGGGCTCCGGGCCGCCGATCGGGCGCGGCTCAGCGACGAGAAGGCGCTGGGCGAGGCCGGCTGAGGTTCAGCGGGAGCGGGCCATCCGGAACAGCCCGCGCACGACGCCGCCGAGGACGTTGCCCCAGCTGAAGTAGTCGTGCCAAAGCACGATCTTGCCCTCAGGGGTGAGCTGGAAGGTGCCGCAGACCCAGAAGTCGATCTCCAACGGCCCGACGCGCAGGTAGTCCTTGCGCTCGGTCAGGACCGTGTTGCCGTTGGCCGCGATGTGGTGGAAGTCGGCACGGAAGCCCATCCAGTCGCGGTCCATGCCCCGGATCAGCCGCGCGACGAGCTTGCCCTTCACCGTCGGCAGCGACGTGTTGCGCCAGACGATCTTGGGGTCGGTGAGCTCCAGCGCCTGCTTCATCGCGCCGTCCTCCATCGCGGCGAAGAACGCCTGCACCGTGGTGGTGGGGTCAGCGGTGACAAGGTGCGACGGAGCAGTCATGTCTCCGAGCATAGGCCGGTGTCACCACATCGCCGACCCGTCAGAAACTCGCCGCTCGAACCCGTCGACCCGTCGCCAAGTTCGAGCCGGGTCGGCGGGGTCAGAGCCGGAGTTGGCGACGGGTCGTCAGGAGTGGGTTCCGTGGTGGACGAGGAGCTCCTCGGCCAGCACGGCGCCGGCGTTCGCGAGGTCGGGCGGGTCGAGCACGAAGGCACCGCTGCCGGCGGCGAGGAGCAGCATGCCGACCCGGTCGGCGAGCGGCGGGAGGAGCTCGAGGGAGACCTCGACGTCGTCCTCGTCCGCGCGGAGCACGGTGACGGTCTCGGCGTACATGTCCGCGGCCCAGCGGGAGCTGTGGGGCAGCACCATCCGGACCGGGGTGGTCGCGCGCTGCGCGTCGAGCATGGTCGCGAGGCCTTCCGGCGGTTCGAAGGTCTCCTCGAGGCTGTCGACCTCGCGGATGCCGGAGAGCAGGTAGGTGCGCAGCCGGCCGGCAGAGTCCGGCGGTCCGGCGTCGACCTCCCAGCCCCGTCGGGTCTGCACCAGGCGGTAGGGATGGATGGTCCGGGGGGCGACGCCGTGCTGCCAGGTGCGGGAGTAGACGATCCGCACCGCGCGGCGGTGGCGCTGCGCCTCCTGCAGCGGCCGGAGCGGCTCGTTCCAGGCCGGGAGCTGTGGGTGCCCGGCCGGCGTCCCGACCATGGTCTCGGTGAGGACGTCGATCGCGGCGGCCAGGTCCGGGTCGGGGTCGACGTCGTGCAGCGCGACGGCGGCGGTGTGAACCAGCGCGAGCTCGGACGCGTCGACGTACTCGACGCCGAGCTCCTCGGTCGGGCGGTCGTTGACCGCGCGGACGACCTCGGCCTCTCCCGGCTCGATGTCGGTGTCACCGTCGGGACCGAGGAACTCCAGCACCGGGGGCCGCCACAGCCCGAGCATCCGGTCGTTCTCGATCGGGTCGGCCGTGTAGAAGGCCAGCAGGTCCTCGCGCAGCTCCGCCGGCGGTACGCCGACCTCGGCCGCGAGCGTCGCCAGCGGCACTCCGTCGGGGTGCGCGAGCAGCAGCTCGAACACCGCCGGCAGGCGGCCGAACCGGGCGGCGTACCGCGGGGTGGCCTTGCTGGTCACGTCAGTCGCCCCCCTTCAGCTCGTGGAGCTCGTCGAGCAGCTCGCGTCGCACCTCGTCGGGTCCGACCAGCACGACCCGCCGCCCGAGCTCGTAGAGACGGGCGCGGAGGGCGGCCCGGTGGGTGACGACGTACCGCATGGTGACCTCGCCGGCGCCCGGCCCGGTCGACGGCGCGACCTCCTCGGCGGCCGGCTCGCCGAGCCAGCGTCGTACGTCGGGCTGGTGGTCGGTCGTGGTCCGCAGGGTGACCTCGACCGGAGGATCGATCTGCCAGCTCATGGGGTGCAGCTCGGGATGTCGGACGGCGCGGACCGGGCGTGCGGTCCGGGGCTCGTCGGCGCTCACGTCGCTCATCCGCGCGACGACGAACGCCTTGACGGGGGCGTCCTCCCCCTCGGCATCCTCCTGGCCGCGGAGGTACCAGGTGCCGTTCTGCGAGCGCACCGACTCCGGGTGGACGACCCGTGGGGTGCCCTTGTAGGTGAACCGCAGCACGCTGCCCATCCGCACTGCCTGCAACACGGTCGCGAGTAAGGCGTCGTGGCCGGCGGTGGGGACACCGGCCACGACGCCGGCTACGGGAGGCGTGGAGACCGGGTCGCCGAGCCCGAGCCGGTCGACGAGGTCGTTGCGGTCGGCCAGGAGGACCGCCCGCTGGAGGGCCCGCTGCTGCGGCGGCGTGAGCCGGACCCGCAGCCGGTTGTCGACGGTGCGCATCCGGTAGCGAGCGGGTTCGCCCTGGCCCGCGATGTTGTCGATCTGCCAGCCCTGGTCGGTCAGCGACCGGATGTCCCGCTTGAGCTGGTCCATCGGGCGCTCGCCGTCGAACCCGGCGATCTCGGCGAGGCGCTCACCGGACTCACCGACGACGCCGCGCTCACGCAGCGTCGCCGCGATGCGCACCAAGCGCTCCATGGGACCGCGCTGGTCGCGGCCTGCTGCCTTGACCACGATCCCTCCCCAAGTGATGGACGCCGCTGTGCCGGGCCCAGTTTCTCGCGTGGCGGCCCCGGGCGCGCGCGAATCGCCCGAAATCCACACCGCCGGTCCGTGGCCGGCCGGGCTACCGGCCGGTGAGCTCGATCCTGGTCACCAGCTGCTTGCGGATCTGCGCCTTCGTCCAGGCGAAGCTCACCCACCGCTCCCTCGAGAACAGCCGGGTCTGGTCCGCGGACCAGGGGGACGCCGGGTCCTCGTACTGCCCGTAGGTCAGGATCGTCTTCGGCTGGACCGAGCCGTCCGCCAGGAACGAGATGGCCTGGATGTGTGAGGAGCCGTAGGTGATCGGCTTGTAGCGATCGCCGTTGGCGATCGGGTCGCGCGACGCGAGCGCGTTCGCGTTGCCGGCGAGGTCGCCCTCGCCGCCGCCGAGCGGAAGTGTCGGCGCACCCCGGTCACCGGCGACCTGCAGCGTCCCCCACGCGGCGTCGGACGGCACGCCGGAGTCGCGCACCGCGTCGATGGCGGCCTGCATCGCGTCGACGACGGCCTTGCTCGTCTTCAGCCCGCGCGGGGTGTTGACCGGGTCGTCCGGGTCGAACGGCACCGTCCACAGCGCGTTGCCCGTGGGCGCGCGGGTGACGAAGGCCTCGAAGAGGTGGGTGCCGACCGACGTGGCGTCGGAGTGCCCGTCCCAGGCCGCCAGCACCGAGCACGCCTCGGTCTCACCGGTCGCCGCACACACCTGGTCGAGCCGACCGCCCTCGCGCATCACCTCGGCCGCGCGCACCCGGTTGGCGTGCTCGTGCGACCGGAGGGTCCTCGGCGTCTCCTTGCCCTCCGCCAGCCGGTCGATGACGTACTGCATCACCATCCGGGTGCGCATCGTCCGCGCGCAGCGCTCGCAACCGATGATCGACGGGTGGCCCTCGAGCCGGACCGTGTCGTTCGGCGTCCAGTACGAGTCGTTGGCGTTCATCACCCAGTCGCGGCTGACCACCTCGGGCAGCTTGCCGGGGCCGAGGATGCCCGGGCGCTGCGCGTCTGCGTCGGTGCCCCACTTGCACGGCCCCTCGGCGAGGGCGCCGTTGAGCCCCGGCAGGCCGGCGACCTGGTTGAGCAGCAGCCCGATCGGCGTCATGCAGCGGCTCGCCATGTCGTCGGTCACGTGCGGCACCACGCTGTGGTCGGCGTACAGAGCGTCGCCGTGACGGTCGGCGGCGGTCGTGTTGACCCACGGCATGCCGCCGCCGGCGTCCTGCTTGGCCAGCAGGTCGCGCACGCTGGTCGCGCTGCCCATCGACAAGAAGGTGTCGATCGTCCGCAGGTGCTCGGCGTTCGCGTCGCGGATCGCCCAGAAGCTGGTCGGCAGCCACCCCATGAACATCGCGGGCGCGTCGATGACGTAGCCCTGCGGCACCCGGTAGAGGTCCTCCTCGACCGTCTCGACCGTCCCGTCGTCCTGGAGCACCTCGACCTCGACGAACCGGTGCTCGGCCTTCTTGAGGAGGCCGTCGGCGGTGAGGTACGTCGTGCCCGGCACGGGCGTGACGTACTCGTACGGGGTGAACCGGTACGCCGTCGACACGGTGTGGCTCCAGGCGACGTCCTTGTTCCAGCCGATGTTGACGGCGGGCGAGCCGACGAGCGACGCGCCGGCGACGTCGTACTTGCCGGGGATGGTGAGGTGCTGCTGGGTGAACCGGTAGCGCCCCACCCACGGGAAGTGCGGGTTGCCGAGCAGCAGGCCGCGGCCGGTCGAGCTGTCGTTGCCGCCGATGGCAGTCGCGTTGGAGCCGAAGTCGCTGTTCTGGCCGAGCTCGGTCAGGAGCGCCTCGCGGTCGACCGTCTTGGCCAGCTCGCGCGCCTGGTCGTCGGTCACGGGGAGCCCGAGGTCCGGCAGGCCGGGGTCGTCGGCCGTCGCCGGGTCGGCGCCGATGATCTCCTTGACGAAGACCCCCGAGGAGGCCAGCAGGTTGGCCATGTAGACGCCGTACCAGAGGTCGAGGGTGGTCGCCGTCGGCGTGATCCACTCGGCGTCCGCGCAGGCCGGGTCGGTGATCTCGTGGTCGCGGATCCACCGGTTGATGCCGGCCACGTAGCCGCGCACCAGCTTCCGCGCCCGCGGGGTCGGACCGGCCGGCGAGGCGAGCAGCCGCTCGACGACCTTCCGGTTGTGCAGGTCGGTGACGAAGGCGTCGACCTCGAGGTTGCTGGCGTCGAGGGTCACCTGGTCGTCGTACCGCGCGTCCGCACCGAGGTACTTCGACCGCTCACCGCGGCCGGTCAGCAGGGTGTCGGCCAGGTTGCAGATCGAGGAGCCGGCGGTCGCGTAGCCGCTGCCGTAGCCCAGCGAGGCCCAGTCGTCGGCGACGATGTGCGGGATGCCGTGCCGGGTGATCCGGACGGTCGCGTCGTACGTCGGCGCGGCCTGCTGCGCCCGGGCCGCTGGCGCCTGCGCGGTCCGCTCCGGCGCGGGACCGGCGCCGGCGGGCGACGAGGCGAGCAAGGGGGCGACGAGGAGAGCAGCCAAGGCCACGGTGACGCGTTTCACGGCGGTGTAACGGCGGCTCGAGGCGCGGCGTTACGTCGATGAGGTCATTTGACCTACAAATCCGGCCTACAGGTACAGACCCGCGGTCGCCTCGCCGCCGAGGCGGCCGGCGGCCACCGCGTGGACGTCCCGCTCGCGCATGACGACGTAGACCTCCCCGGAGACCTCGACCTCGGCCTTGTCCTCCGGGTCGTAGAGCACCTTGTCGCCTGCCTCGACCGCACGCGCGTGCGGCCCGACGGCGACCACCCGCGACCAGGCAAGGCGCCGGGCGCCCATCGCCGCGGTCGCGGGGATCACGATCCCGCCCGACGACCGACGCTCCCCCGCCTCGGTGTCCGACTCGCACAGGATGCGGTCGTGGAGCATCTTGATCGGGGTCTTGTCCGACCCTCTGGTCATGACGCGCTCATCGGACGGTCATCGGACGAGCTTGCGGATCACGATGATCACCGCGACCACGCCCACGACCCCGCCGACCGTCTTCAGGATGTTGTCGGTGCGCGGCTCGCCGGTGGCTGCGTCGACGTAGTGCGCCTTCACCTGGGCGATCTCGCGGCTCACGATCGTCTTCGGGCTCGACCGGTACAGCAACTGGTCGATCGTGCCGGCGAGACGCTCCCGCGCCTCTTCGATCTCGCGCTCGATGTCAGACGGCTTCTCGCTCACCGGGGCAGGCTATCAATGCCCACCGCGGCCGCTGCCGCCCGCCGCCTGCCGAGAATCTGGAAGGCGCCGACGCTGGCCACCCAGGCCGCGACGAACACGGCGACGAGCAGGAAGCCCACGTAGTTGAGGTCGAGGCCGGCCACCCAGCGCAGCGACGCCGGGTCGAACTCCTCGGCGACGAGCTGCAGCAGCACGATCGCGCCGATCGACAGGGCGATCGCCACCGACAGCGCCGTGACGCTGAAGTTGTAGAAGAGCTTGCGGGCCGGGTCGAGCACCGCCCAGCGGTAGGCCCGGGTCATGAAGAGCCCGTCGATCGTGTCGAAGAGGGTCATGCCGGCGGTGAAGAGGACGGGGAGCACGAGGACGGCGTACCAGGGCAGCGCGTAGGCGGCCGTGCCGCCGGCCAGCACCAGCAGGGCCACCTGGGTCGCGGTGTCGAAGCCCAGTCCCATCAGGAGTCCGACGGGGTAGAGGTGGATCGGCTTGCGCACCCGGGCGATAGCGCCCTTGAAGAGCCGGGCGAGGAGCCCGCGGTTGTGCAGGTGGTGGTGCAGCTGCTCCTCGTCGAAGGTGCCTGCCTTCAGGTGGCGGTAGACGTGCAGGATGCCGATCAGGGCGCTGATGTTCATCAGGCCGATGAGGATCAGGAAGGTCCCGGCCGCGATCGAGCCGACGATGCCGAGGGAGTGCTGCAGGGTCGAGCCGCCGTCCTGGACCGGGTCGGCGATGGCGCGCACCCCGAGCGCGAGCAGGAGCGACAGCCCGAAGACCACGCTCGAGTGGCCGAGCGCGAACCAGAAGCCGGTGCCGAGCGAGCGGGTGCCTTCGCCCACCAGCTTGCGGGTGGTGTTGTCGATGATCGCGATGTGGTCGGCGTCGAACGCGTGGCGGGCACCCAGGAGGAACGCGGTCAGCCCCACCCCGACGCCGAAGACCCGCGAGTCACCGAGGCTCAGCTCCTGCGGCGCGACGACCAGGAGGAGGACGCCCCAGCCCACGACGTTGAGCGCGAGCACGGTGCCGAGCAGACCGATCAGTGCCCTGCGGTCACCGGGCCCCTGGTCGGCTCTCCGGTCCTGCGGGGTGATGTGATGGGCGGGCACTCGCCGTACCTTATTGCGAATCATTTGCAACAACAAGTCCGCCGCGACCCGCGAACAGGAGACCTCCGCGTGCCCGAAGCCCACCGTCTCGCCATCGGCGACCCGGCCCCCGACTTCACCCTCGCCACCGACTCGGGGGGCGAGGTCAACCTCTACCGCCTGCTCGAGGAGGGACGGCGGGTCATCGTCTACTTCTACCCGGCGGCGATGACTCCGGGCTGCACGAAGCAGGCGTGCGACTTCACCGACTCGCTGGACGCGCTGCAGGCAGCGGGGTTCACCGTGCTCGGGATCTCCAAGGACAGCACGTCGAAGCTGGCGAAGTTCCGCGAGCGCGACGGCCTCACCATCACCCTGCTCTCGGACCCGGAACGCACCGTGCACGAGGCGTACGGTGCCTTTGGTGAGAAGAAGCTCTACGGCAAGATTGTCGAGGGCGTGATCCGATCGACCTTCGTGGTGGGCACGGACGGCAAGATCGAGGCTGCGCAGTACAACGTGAAGGCGACGGGCCACGTCGCGAAGCTGCGAAGGGATCTGGGCGTCGCCTGACGGCGGCGACGAAAGGGACGTTGATGGAGCTGCACGAGAGCCTCGCCCAGCTGGCGCGGGACCACGGCGAGTCTCTCTTCGCCGAGGCCGACGCGTTCCGGGGCGCGCTCGACGACTACCTCGACGAGGGCAGCGCGTCGACGGGCACGATCAACCTGCTGACCGACGCGGTCCGGCTCGGCGCGCTCCAGGCCATGGTGTCCATGCTCGACTCCGGCGCCGGTGTCGAGGATGCCGTCGAGACCGCCGGACAGCGGCTCTCGCGCGACCGCGGCAGCGCCGACGTGACCGGCTCCCAGTGGGCCTGCGCCGTGCTCGGCTACGCACTCGGCAAGGTCCCCGTCAGCCTCGCGACCCGGCTGCGGCCCGATGCCTACACCGCCGAGGCGCCGGCGGTCGCCCCGTCGACCGGCGCG
>NZ_JACEHF010000141.1 GCF_014180685.1 Nocardioides pelophilus
CGTCGACGGGCAGCAGCGGGTGGACGGCGACGTCGTCGGTCAGCAGCTGCACGGTCGCGAGTCCGCACGCGTAGGGGAGCTCCGGCAGCGCTGCCGCCAGCGCGACCCCCGACGCGATGCCGACCGACGTCTCCAGCGCCGACGACACCACCACCGGCAGCCCGATCTCCTCGGCGATCCGGAGGCAGGCCCGCACGCCGCCGAGCGGCTGCACCTTGAGCACGGCGATGTCGGCCGCTTCCAGGTCGCGCACCCGGTAGGGGTCCTCGGCCCGCCGGATCGACTCGTCCGCCGCGATCGGCACGGCCACGCGTCGGCGTACGAGAGCCAAGTCCTCGACGGTCGCGGACGGCTGCTCGACGTACTCCAGCCCTCCCGCCGCCCGGTCCAGCACCGCGATCGCGGCGACCGCGTCGTCGACCGACCAGGCGCCGTTCGCGTCGACCCGGACCCGGCCGTCCGGCCCGAGCGCGTCGCGCACCGCCTCGAGCCGCGCCTGGTCGTCGGCCAGGGCCTGGCCGGGCTCGGCGACCTTCACCTTCGCGGTCCGGCAGGCGCCGCGGACCACGATCGCGTGGGCCACGTCGGGGCCGACGGCGGGCACCGTCACGTTCACGGGTACGGCGTCGCGGACCGGCGCGGGCCAGTCACCTGCCGCGGCCTCCTCCGCGCAGCGCAGCCACGGCTCGGCCACGCGCGCGTCGTACTCCACGAACGGGCTCCACTCGCCCCAGCCGGCCGGCCCCTCGACCAGCGCCGCCTCTCTCACGGTCAGCCCGCGGAAGCGGGTGCGCATCGGGATCGCGACCACCCTCATGCGTCGCTCCGGTCCCGTGACGGTCGCGGGGTCTCGTGACGGTCGCCAGGGCGACCTCCTCGACCACCGACGGAGCCGGCAAGCGCGAGCAGTGCCTGCCGGTCGGGCTTGCCGTTGGGGAGCAGCGGGATGTCGTCGACGACCACCAGCTGCCGCGGCGCCCAGGGGCGCGGGTGGGTCTGGGCAACCCAGTCCCGCAGCTCGTCCAGGATCGGCTCGGAAGCCGCTGGTTCAGGTGCGAGCGAAGCGAGCCTCGAAACCAAGGCACCCGGCACGACGAACGCGACCACCCGGTTGCCCCAGTCCTCGTCCGGCACGCCGAGCACCTCGGCGGCAGCGACGGCCGGGTGCTCGCGCAGCCGGGCGGCCACCGCGACCGCAGGGACGTTCACACCGCCGCTGACCACGACGTCGTCGAGCCGGCCGAGCACCACCAGCCGACCGTCCTCGTCGAACCGGCCGGCGTCGGAGGTGAGGTACCAGCCGTCGACCAGGGTCCGGGCGGTGAGCGCGTCGTCGTCGACGTACTCCTCGAAGAGGGTGGGTCCGGCGATCCTGATCCGTCCGCCGTCGCCGAGGGCGACGGCCACGCCGTCCAACGGCACGCCGTCGTAGACACATCCACCCGCGGTCTCGGCGGCACCGTAGGTCGCCACCACGCGGACGCCGGCAGCCGCTGCCTCCTGCCGCAGCGCCGGGTCGATCGGCCCGCCCCCGAGCAGCACCGTGTGCGCCCGGCGCAGCGCCGCCGCCGCGCCGGGATCGGCGAGCAGGCGGCCCAGCTGGGTCGGCACCAGGGAGACGAACCAGCCCTCGCCCGGCGGCCAGCCGTCCCCCTCCAGCAGCACCGGGTCGTGGCCCGCGACCAGCGACCGGACGACTACCTGCACGCCGGCGACGTACGTCGAGGGCAGCGCCAGCACCCACGGACCGGTCGCGCCGACCCGCCGCGCCGAGGCCGCGACGGAGGCGAGCACGGCGTCCCTGGTGAGCGCGACCCGCTTCGGCGCGCCCGTCGATCCGGAGGTGGCGACCACCAGACGTACGTCGGCCGGCCCGTCGAGCCACCCGCGCAGCTGGTCGACCACCTCGGCCGGCTCACCCACGGGCGTCAGGTCGGTCATGGGCTCGAGGCTAGGCCACCCCGTAATTGGGTGGCTCGCTGTCGGCGGCGTGGGGTGAAATGCGCAGAGTGACGACGACCGCCCTCCCGGGTGACCAGCGCGGGTTCTTCCGCCGTTTGATCCCTCCGACTCCGCTGTCGCGCCGGCTCGCGACGCAGTCGATGCTGTTCGCGACCGGCGAGAGCACGTTCATGACGGGGAGCGCGGTGTTCCTGACCCTCGTCGTCGGGATGTCCGCCGGCAAGGTCGGCATCGCCCTCACGATCATGGGCGTCGCGGAGTTCCTGTTCGCCTACCCCGCCGGGCGCGTGGTCGACCGGTTCGGCCCGAAGCGGATCTGGGCGCTGTCCACGGTGGGCCGCGGCGTCGTCTTCTGTGCCCTGCCGTTCGTCTCCGGGTTCCAGGAGTACGTCGCGGTCGCCGTCGTCTTCGCCCTGTTCGGGTCGCTGGGGGCGTCGAGCCACCAGGCCTACGTGCTCGACGTCCTGCCGCGCAACGAGCGGGTCGAGACCCAGGCCTACATGTACTCCTGGCTCAATGTCGGCCACACCCTCGGCGCCATGCTGGGCGGCATCGCGCTCGCGACCGACAGCCTCACCGTGATCCGGTGGACGCCGTTCTTCGCCGCGGCGATGATGCTCGCCAACGCGTTCTGGGTCTCGCGGCTGCCGGCAGCTCCCCACGACCTCCGGGTCGCGAGCGGTGAGCGCCGGGCGAAGCCCCCGGGCCCGGGGCCGATCCGCAACCTCGGCTGGATCCTGACCACGTTCTTCATGGGCGTGCTGTGGACCAACCAGGTGCTGCTCCAGATCGTGATCCCGCTGTGGCTGGTCGAGGCGACCGACGCCCCGCACGTCCTGCTGGCGTGGCTGTTCGGCACCAACACCGTGCTCTGCATCTTCCTGCCGGCCTACACGTCGAGAGGCGTGCGCAACCTCAGGGACGCGATGCGCTACACGTGGATCTCGTCGGCGTTCTTCATCGCGTCGTGCGTGGTCACGATGATCACGCACTCGACCGTCGGCCTGATCACGGTGCTGCTGGTGTGGCTGGGACACCTCACGGTGACGGGCGCCGAGCTGGCCATCTCGGGGGCGAGCTGGTCGTTCGAGGCCGAGCTGTCCGATCCGGCGCGGCGCGGCGAGTACCAGGGCGTCCAGGAGGTGAGCAGCGCGCTCGGCTTCCAGTGGGCTCCCGCGCTCTACACCTGGCTGGCGCTGTCGTGGGCGGGCGGCCAGGGCTGGCTGGTGATCGCCGGCATCATCGTCGTCGCGACCCTCGGGCTCGGCCCCTCGGTGCGGATGGCCGAGCGGTTCCGCGACGCGCACTTCCCACCCGAGGACGAGCCGACCCCCGGCGCCGGCGCCGGCGCGGATGTGGACCTCGCCGCCGAGCCGTCCTAAACTTCTCTTGATGTCAAGATATCTGCCCGAGCGGCTCCTCCGCCTCGCCGGACCGACCTCGCTCGTCCGTCGCCTGTCCGCCCAGTCGGTGCTGTCGGCCTTCGGCGACGGCGTGTTCCTCACCGGCAGTGCGGTCTTCTTCACCCAGATCGTCGGGCTGTCGGCCGCGCAGGTCGGCCTCGGCCTCTCCCTGTCCGGGGCGGCGACCTTCGCCCTCGCGGTCCCGCTCGGCAAGCTGAGCGACCGCTACGGCGCCAAGCGGGTCTGGGCGATCAGCTCGCTCGTCGAGGCGCTGCTCTACCTGGTGTGGCTGGCCGTCGACGGGATGGTCCCGTTCGTGCTGATGATGGTCGGGCTCGGGCTGGTGCAGACCGCGAGCCGCTCCTCGCGCAACGCCTACCGGTTCGACGTCTTCCCCCGCGAGGAGCGGGTCAGCTCCAACGCCTACTTCCGCGCCGCCCGCAACGTCGGCTACACCCTCGGCGCGCTGCTGGCCGGCATCGCGCTCGCGACCAACGACGACGACGTCATCCGGCTGGTGCCGGTCGTCACAGCCGGCCTGCTGGTGCTCAACGCTGCGCTGGTGTCACGGCTGCCGCGGGCCGCCCACCACATCGACACCGAGCCCCTGCTCGAGACGGCGATCGAGGCAGCGCTGCAGGGTGGCGAGCGGCAGAGTGCCTTGCGCAACCGCGGCTACGTCGCGATGTCGATCCTCGGCGGCGTCCTGTCGACCCACCAGATCCTGCTCAACGTCGTCATCCCGCTGTGGCTGGTCGAGGAGACCGACGCGCCGCGGGTGCTGCTGGCCTGGCTGTTCGGCACCAACACGGTGATGGCGGTGCTGCTGCAGGTCGCCGCCGCCCGCGGGATCACCACCGTCGCCGACTCGCTGCGCGCCCAGCGCCGGGGCGCGTTCTTCTTCGTGCTCTCCTGCGGCATCGTCCTGGTCACCCACGACACGGTCGGCTGGGTCACCATCGCCCTGGTCTGGATCGGACACGTCACCGTGACCGGCGCCGAGCTGTTCCAGTCCGCCGGTGAATGGGGACTGCAGGCCGAGCTGTCCGACCCGGAGCGCCGCGGCGAGTACCAGGGCGTCTCCCAGCTGGGCTTCACTCTCGGCTCGGTCTGGGCGCCCGCGCTCTACACCTACCTCGCCATGGAGCTGGGCACGCCCGGCTGGCTGATCATCGCCGCGATCGTGCTCGTCGCGGCGATCCTGATCCACCCCGCTGCCCGCGCCGCGGAGCGCCACCTGGTCGAACAAGGAATCGAGCAGCCTGCTTAGATCGCAGCATCATGGCGACCCCCTCCCACTGGCTCCAAGGCGCCCGGCCCCGCACCCTCCCCGCGGCCCTGGCCCCGGTGATCGCCGGCACCGGCGTTGCGGCGTACGACGGTCACGCGGTCTGGTGGAAGGCCCTGCTGGCGCTCGTGGTCAGTCTCGCGCTGCAGGTGGCGGTCAACTACGCCAACGACTACTCCGACGGCATCCGCGGCACCGACGACGCGCGGGTCGGGCCGCTGCGACTGGTCGGTTCCGGTCTCGCCTCGCCCGCGGCGGTCAAGCGCGCGGCGTTCCTCGCGTTCGGCGTCGCCGGCGCCGCCGGGCTGGTGCTCGCGGCGACCACCGCGTGGTGGCTGGTCGTCGTCGGCCTGCTGTGCGTCCTCGCCGCCTGGTACTACACCGGCGGTTCGAAGCCCTACGGCTACCTCGGGCTCGGCGAGGTGATGGTCTTCGTCTTCTTCGGCCTGGTGGCGGTGGTCGGCACGACCTACGTGCAGACCGAGACGTGGGGCGACCACAGCTGGGCCGCCATCGTCGCCGGCGTCGGCGTCGGCTCGCTCGCCTGCGCGATCCTGGTCGCCAACAACCTGCGGGACATCCCGACCGACACCGTGGCCGGCAAGGTCACCCTCGCAGTCCGGCTCGGCGACCGCCGTACCCGGACCTTCTTCGCCACCCTCGTGCTGCTCGCCGCGGGCGCCCTGGTCGGCGTCGCCGTGCTCACCACGCCCTGGGCGCTGCTCGGCCTGACGTTCCTGGCGCTCGCCCTGCCGGCCTGCCGGATCGTGCTGGGCGGCGCGGTCGGACCGGGGCTGATCCCGGTGCTGCAGCAGACCGGCCTGGCCGAGCTCCTGTGGGCGCTCGGCTGCGGCATCGGGCTCGCCGGAGCCTGAGTCAGTCGGCGTCTTCCTTGGCGCGCTCGGCCTCGAACTTCTCGCTGGCCTTCGCGGCCCGGCTCTCGACCTTGGCCGCGAACGCCGTGCGCTGCCGCTCGAGGAGGAAGTACGACCCCACGCCGCTGACGGCGAACGCGATGACGATGACCCACAACAGGGGCACGTCGCCGGTGCTGACGAACCAGATGCCGAAGATGATCGCGCCCGAGCCGAAGAACAGGCCGAGCCGCAGCAGGGTGTAGATCCAGAACTCCTTCACCCGACCAGGGTAGGTGGACTACCGGCAGTGTTCTCAATCCGTGACCCGGCGTGACCACCGACGGCCTACGCTGGGTGCGTGGGAAAGTTTCTGGTGGTCGTCCTGGTCTTCGCGGCCGTGACCTACCTGGTCACCCGAGCGCTCCAGGAGCGCGGCCCGGGTCAACGACCCAGCCTGCCCCGTCCCAAGCCCAAGCGGCCGAGCACGCCGCCGCGTCCGGCCGCCCCGGACGACGACGAGGAGTTCCTGCGCGACCTCGACCGCAAGCGGCTCAACCCGCCCGACGAGAGCTGACTAACAACGCCGAGTCGGCGCGTCTGTGCAGTCGTACGACGCCGAGTCGGCCCCTGTCGACACGAGCCGGGTCGGCGCCTCCATCGACGCGTAGGCGTGCTGGCTGGTGGACGAGAAGTAGTTCACGCCGATGAAGTTGAACCACAGCGTGGCGAGGCCGACCAGGGCGAGGATCGCCGCGTTGCGGCCCTTCCAGCCGGCGGTGGCGCGGGCGTGGAGGTAGCCGGCGTAGACCACCCAGGTGATGAACGCCCACACCTCCTTCGGGTCCCAGTTCCAGTAGCGCGACCACGCCTCGTGGGCCCAGATCGGCCCGGTGATGAGCACCGCGAAGGTCCACACGGGGAAGGCGAAGGCGTGCACCCGGTAGGCCAGCTTGTCGAGGGCGTCGAGGCCGGGCACCCGCCCCAGCCAGCCGGTCGCCTCGTCGCCGGCACGCATCTTGACGAGGTACATGATCGACGCGATGCCGCCGAGGGTGAACGCGCCGGTCGCGATCACCGCGGAGATGACGTGGATGACCAGCCAGTAGGAGTTGAGCGCCTCGCGCAGCGGCTGCACCGGCTCGTGCAGCCAGATGACCGCGACCATCAGCGTCGTCAGCACGAACGCGACGACCAGCGGCGCCATCCACCCGAGCTTGAGCCGACGGTACAGGCCGAGGTACATCACGGTCACGACGAACGTCCCCGAGATCGTGAACTCGTACATGTTGCCCCACGGCACCCGGTTGGGTTCGGCGGCCATGCCCCGCCCGACCAGTCCGACCAGGTGCGCGGCGGCCGCGATGCAGGTGAGGAGGAAGCCGAGCCGGGCGAGGAACGCGATGCGCTCCGCCGGCGTACGGCGCTCGGACACCTTCGCCGCGCCGCCGCCGGCCTCGTCCGCTGGTCGAGGAGGTTGCGCAGCAACCGTCACGAGACCGGCCTCCTGCTTGGCCGGCTGGCGCAGGGACGCCCACTCGACGAGGTGCACGAGCAGCGCGCCGAAGTAGACGAGCCCGGCCACCGCGACGGCCTGGTTGCTCAAGGTCTCCCATGCAGCGTCGGTCACGGGTGGGACTCCTTCTCGTTCTTCAGTACGGCGACCAGGTCGGTCAGCACCTCGGCCAGGTCGCCGTTGCCGGACCGGTCGAGGCCGGCGACCTCGACCACCGTCGTCGCCATTGTGTCCCCACCGTCGTCGGCCGCCACAGTCCGGGCACGCACCCAGACCCGGCGCGGCCGGATGAAGAGCGACGCGCACAGCCCGATCAGCGCGAGGATCACGCCGAGGAGGGCGACCTCCTTGCCGGGGGTCTGGCTGATCTGCACCCGGATCCACGGGTCGACCCGCTCGAGGGTCACCGACCCGAGCCCGTCGGGGAGGTCGATCGTCTCGCCGACCGACAGGTCGAGCCGCACCGGCTTGCCGTCGTCGTCGGTCAGCTGGGTGGCCTTGCTCTTGTCGAGCACGTAGACCGACTGGGACTCACCCGAGTCGAGCCCGAGGTCGCCGGTGTAGACGAGCATCGACACCAGGGGCTTGAGGGCGTCGGGGAACACCGAGACCGGGTCGCCGTCGTACAGCTCGAAGGTGGGGTAGAACAGGCCCTCGAGCCCGATCTGCTCCGGCTTCGCGGTGGGCGCCTTCACCACCCCGAACGACACGAACGACTGGTCCTGGGGCAGGAAGACGGTCGGTCCCGTCCAGGCGACCTCGCCCTCGCCGTCGCGGATGGTGATGATCGGCGCGTAGCCGTGGCCGATGAGGAAGACGTCGGTGTCGCCGATGGACAGCGGGTGGTTGACCCGCAGGTCGTACTCGTCCCGCGGGCCGTCGCCCTGCTGGTAGGACAGCGCGGCCTCGAACCCGCGCGCGGTGCCGGCGCCCGCGCCGCTGGTCAGCCACTCGACGTCGAAGTCCTCGACGGTGAAGTCGAACTCGTCGAGCTGCTGCGGGGTGAAGAGACCGCCGGGGTCGAAGTCGTCGTACTGGGTGAGGTTGTTGCCGAACGTCGACCCCTGCACCAGGATCACGCCGCCCTGGTAGCCGTAGAGCCCGCCGATCCCGAACCCGGCCAGCACCACCAGTACCGACAGGTGGAAGAGCAGGTTGCCGGCCTCGCGCAGGTAGCCGCGCTCGGCGCTGACCGCGTCGCCAGGGTCTCGAGACGGTTGCTGCTCAGCCTCCTCGACCACCAATGGGCGCAGCCGGTAGCGCTTGCCGAGCACCTCCCGGGCCCGGGCGAGCACCTCGTCCGGCGTCAGGGTCGTCTCGTACGACGTGTGGTCCGGGAGGCGGGAGAGGTTGCGGGGGGCCGGGGGCGGCTGCGCGCGGGACGCACGGGCGTAGACGAACAGCCGCGGGACGATGCAGCCCACGAGCGACAGCACCAGGAGCAGGTAGATCGCCGAGAACCAGATCGAGTCGTAGACCGAGAACAGGTCGAGCTTCTCGTAGATCGGGGTGAGCTTGGGGTGCTCGTCCTTCCAGCGCGTGACGGCGAGCGCGTCGACGCCGGTCTGGGGGACCACCGACCCCGGGATCGCCGCCAGGGCGATCAGCAGCAGCAGGACCAGGGCCGTCCGCATGGACGTGACCTGGCGCCAGGTCCAGCGCAGCAGCTCACGCGCGGTCAGCTCGCCCCGGCCGACCGGGCGCTCCCCGGGGGTGGTCACAGGATCGTCTTTCCGAAGTCGACCGTCTGGAGCTGAGCCCACTGCACCAGGTGGTCCCACCAACCGGTCACCATCGCGATCCCGAGGGCCACCAGGAACCCGCCGCCGACCCGCATCACCCAGACCTGGTGCCGGCGTACCCACGCGACGGCGCCGAGGGTGCGGCGGTAGGCCAGGCCCGCGACGATGAAGGGGATCCCGAGCCCGAGGGCGTAGAAGAGCGACAGCACGGCGCCGCGGGAGGCGGTGGCGTCGGTGTAGGTCAGGTTGACGATCACGCTGTACGTCGGGCCGATGCACGGCGTCCACCCGATCGCGAAGAGCGCGCCGATCACCGGAGCGGCGCCGAGCCCGACGGCGGGGATCTTGTGGATCCGCCAGTCCCGCTGCAGCCAGGGGACGACGCCGGCGAAGACGAGCCCGAGCACGATGAGGAGCGCCCCGAGCACGAGGGTGACCTCGTCCTGCCAGCCGCGCAGCGACGAGCCGACGCTGCCGAACGCCGCGCCGACCAGCACGAAGACGACCGCGAACCCGAGCACGAAGAGGAGCGAGCCGAGGAGCATCCGGCCGCGGTGCCGGGCCGCCTCGCCGGCCGCCAGGTCGGCCCCGGACAGCCCGGTCGCGTAGGAGAGGTAGCCGGGCAGGAGCGGGATCACGCAGGGCGAGAAGAACGAGACCAGCCCGGCGATCATCGCCACCGGTACGGCGAGCGCCAGCGACCCGGCCGCCGCCTGGCTCTGGAACCACTCACCCATCGGTGCCCTCTGCCAACAGGTCCTCGACGATGGTGACCACGGTGGTCTTCGACGGGATCTCGCCGCTGATCAGCGCGGCCACCCGGCCCTCCCGGTCCAGGATCGCGGTCGACGGCATCGAGGAGGGCCGGTAGCGGCCGAACTCGTCGAGCGTCTCGCTGCCGGGGTCGTAGATCGAGGCGTAGTCGACCCCGAGGTCGCGCTCGAAGGCGGCGGCGTTCTCGGGGGCGAGGTCGCGGATGTTGATGCCGACGAACTCGGTCTCGTCCGCAGGCAGCTCGGCCTCGGCGTCGACCAGCATCGGCATCTCCGAGCGGCACGGGCTGCACCCCGACCACCACACGTTGACGACGACGACCTGGCCACGCAGGTCGGCGAGGTCGAGGTCGTCGCCCTGGACGGTCTCGCCGCTCACCTCGACCGGGTCCTCCCGGTCCGCGGCGTCGACCTCGGTGACGTTGCCCGTGCCGGGCACGTAGTCGCCGTCGCCGGTGCCGAGCACGTCGGTGCAGCCGGCGAGGAGGAGCACGCCCAGCACGGGCAGCACGGCCCGGCGGACGACCCTGCGGACGATCATGCGGACGATGCTCAGGACTCCGGCTCCTCGGCGGGCAGCTCGCCCTCCGGGCGCAGCTCCTTGGGCGCGTCGCCCGCGGAGAACGGCGCGTGGCGGTCGCCCTTCGGGATCAGGTCGATGGCCGGCTCGTGGTAGCTGACCTGGGACAGCACGTCGCCGACGAAGTGGAACGACGTCACCGAGCAGAGCGTGCACTGGCGCCGGCGCGGGTCGTGCAGGAACGACCGGCCCTCGGCGTGGAGCCGGGTGGTCCAGATCGGCAGCTGGTGGGAGACGATCACGCCCTCGTGACCGGCCGCCTCCCGGCGTACGTCGTGGATGGCTGCCATCATCCGCGCGACGATCGCCTTGTAGGGCTCACCCCACGACGGCCGGAAGGGGTTGTAGAGGTGGCGCCACAGCAGCGGGTTGCGCAGGGCGTTGCGGCCCCGGCCGAAGGTGAGCCCCTCGAACTTGTTGGTGGACTCGAGCACCCGCTCGTCGAGCCCGACCTCGAGCCCGAGCCGGTCCGCGAGCGGCGCCGCCGTCTCCTTGGCACGCTCCAGCGGCGAGGAGCGGAGCACGGTGATGTCGCGCGCGGAGAGCGAGGCGGCCGTCTTCTCGGCCATCTCCCGCCCGAGGTCGGACAGGTGGAACCCGTCGCGGCGTCCGTAGAGCACGCCGTCGGGGTTGTGGACCTCCCCGTGGCGGACGAGGTGGACGACGGTGTCGGGGGTCCCCATGTCAGCGATCTCCTTGGCTTGCATCAGCAGCGGCGGGGGG
>NZ_JACEHF010000142.1 GCF_014180685.1 Nocardioides pelophilus
GTGGGCGCCGAGCAGGTCGCCGTCGCGGGTCACCGCGACCAGGTCGGGGTAGTCGGCGACCAGGCTGCGAGCGGCGGCCAGGTCGTCGACGACGACGGTCTTGCGGAGGAGACGGGTGAGCGCGGGGCGCAGCTCGGTCGGGCAGTCGACGACGTCGACGGCGTACGACGTGGCGCCGGGCAGGGCTGGCCAGTCGCTGCGGTCGACCGCTCCCCCGCCGAGCAGGAGCCCGGCTCGGCCGAGGTCGTCGGCCTTGAGGTGGCTGATCGCGGCGACGGCGGCGTCGGTGTCGGTCACGGCGACCGCGTCGGCGGCGGCGCCGAGCGCGCTGGCGACGGCCGCCTCGTAGCCGGAGCGCACGTTGACCAGCGCCGCGACCGACCCCAGCAGGCCGGACAGGGTGTCGGAGGCGGCCAGCAGCGCTCCGGTGCCGTCCTTGCGGGCGAGGCCGAGCTCGAGCGCCTCCTTGCGGGCGCCGAGGGCCGAGCGGTCGCGGTCGGCCTGCTGCGCCTCCTCGCGGGTCTTCGCGAGCCGCTCCTCGAGGTCCTCGAGCGCGGCGACGGCGCCTTCGTGCTCGGCGTCGAGCCCCTCCTCGCCGGCGTCGAGGCCGGCGACCTTGGTCTCGAGCGCGGTGAAGTCGTGGTGGGCGCGCTCAGCCCGGGCGAGCGCGTCGGCGCGGGCGGCCTCGAGCCGGCCCTTCTCCTCGCTGGCCGCGGTGGCCCGGGTGCGCAGCGCGTTGACCTGTCCGTGGAGCCGCGCCAGCCCTTCGCGACGGTCGGCGGCAGCCCGCAGCAGACCGGCGACCCGGCGCTCCTCGTGGGCGGCGGCGTCCTCCGCGGACTTGCGGGCGGTGACCGCCTCCTCGAGGGCGGCCTGCTGCTCGGCGACGAGCTCGAGGATCTCGGCCTCCTGCTCGGCCAGCCGGTCGGCCTCGGCGTCGAGCTCGGCGGGGTCGCGGGTGGATCCGCCCTGCTCGCCGTCGGCCTCCTCGGCACCGGCGGCGTTGCGCACCCGCTCGGCGGCGAGGCTCTGGGTGCCGCGCAGTCGCTCGCGCATGGCACCGAGGGACGAGAGCGTCTCCTGGGCTGCGGCGAGGGCCGGCAGGTCCCCGCGGAGCGCCTCCTCCAGCGCGGCCTCACGCTCGCGACCGGTGGCGATCTCCTGCTCGACCTCCTCGCGGCGGGCCACGAGGACGGTCTCGTCGGCCAGCTCCTGCTCGAGCGCCGTGCGGGCCGTGACCAGGTCGTCGGCCAGGATCCGCGCCTTCGCGTCGCGGACGTCGGCCTGGACGGTCGCCGCGCGGCGCGCCACCTCGGCCTGCCGGCCGAGCGGCTTGAGCTGGCGACGGATCTCGCTCAGCAGGTCGTTGAGCCGGGTCAGGTTGCCGTCGGTCGAGTCGAGCTTGCGGAGCGCCTTCTCCTTGCGCTTGCGGTGCTTGAGCACACCGGCCGCTTCCTCGATGAACCCGCGGCGGTCCTCCGGGGTCGCGTGCAGGATCGTGTCGAGCTGGCCCTGGCCGACGATGACGTGCATCTCGCGGCCGATGCCGGAGTCGCTCAGCAGCTCCTGGACGTCGAGCAGCCGGCACGGGGTGCCGTTGATGGCGTACTCCGAGCCTCCGGTCCGGAACATCGTCCGGCTGATCGTCACCTCGGAGTAGTCGATCGGCAGCGCACCGTCGGAGTTGTCGATGGTCAGGGTGACCTCGGCGCGACCGAGCGGCGGGCGGCCCGACGTACCGGCGAAGATGACGTCGTCCATCTTGCCGCCGCGCAGGCTCTTGGCGCTCGCCTCGCCCATCACCCACGCCAGGGCGTCGACGACGTTCGACTTGCCGGAGCCGTTGGGTCCGACGATGCAGGTGATGCCCGGCTCCAGCTGCAGCGTGGTCGCCGATGCGAAGGACTTGAACCCCTTGAGGGTCAGGCTCTTCAGGTACACCCAGGCTCCCTTGCGTTGACCTTGCTGTGGATCGGCGGCTGACGCGATGCACGCAGTCCCGGGCGGATCTTGTCAGGTGGCCTGGGGCGCGCCGTCGCGGGGGAAGCTCGGCTCGCACAGCCTATATGCCCGCCCGGGTCGACCTGCGGACCTGATCGTCGGCGTGGTTGCGGGCGCGCGAGAACCGGTGGAGAACGGGCGGACGCTGCTCAGCGTCGACACCCGGCGTCGGCACGAAGGCGCCACCGAGGTCCGCCGAAGGCGGAGGGGACGGACCGGCGTCAGGCCGGCTGCATCTCCTGGGCCGCGTCGGCGGTGAGGATGTCGGCGGCCCGAGCTGCCATCAGCTTGTCGTTCTCCTCGCTGAGACGAAGGACGAGGGACTCCAGCTCGGCCACCCGGTTGCGCAGTCGAGCATTCTCGACGGCAAGCCGGGGGTCGCGGAGGTCGCTGTTCAGGTGCCCGATCAGCGCCTTGGCCATGAAGTGAGCCTTCCGGTGGTGAACGCATGGACCCGGGTCCCGGGCCGTCTCCAAGAGTCCCACTTCCCGGCGTGTGGGTCAAACTTCCGAGGCTCGCGGCCGTCCGAGGAACGAGGACGGCCGCGCGGTGCCGAGGAGGTTGAGGAGGCGCGTTCAGGCACGCGCGCCAGCGCGGGGCTGAGCGAGCCGTCTCGAAACTGCCGAGGCTCGCGGCCGTCCGAGGAACGAGGACGGCCGCGTGGTGCCGAGGAGGTTGAGGAGGCGCGTTCAGGCACGCGCGCCAGCGCGGTGCTGAGCGAGCCGTCTCGAAGCCTGTTGATCAGCGTTTCGAGGCCCGTGGTGCCGCCTGGCAGCGGGGGCAGAAGTACGAGGAGCGGTTCATGAACGCGATCCGCCGGATCGGCGTACCGCACCGCCCGCAGGGCTCACCCTCCTGGCCGTACGCCGCGAGCGAGCGGTCGAAGTAGCCGGACTCGCCGTTGACGTTGACGTAGAGCGCGTCGAACGAGGTGCCGCCCTGCGCCAGCGCCTCGTGCAGGACGCCCCGGACGTGGCCCAGCAGCTCGACGACCTGGCCGCGCCGGAGCCGGTCGCCCGGGCGGTCGCCGTGCAGCCGCGACCGCCACAGCGCCTCGTCGGCGTAGATGTTGCCGACGCCGGAGATCAGCCCCTGGTCGAGCAGGAGCCGCTTGATGCCAGCCGTACGACGCCGCACCCTCGCCACGAACGCGTCGTCGTCGAACTCGGGGTCGATCGGGTCTCGGGCGATGTGTGCGATCTCCGGCGGCAGCTCCGCTCCCCCGGCCGAGACCATCAGGCCGCCGAACATGCGCTGGTCGACGAAGCGGAGCTCGGTGGGTGCAGGAATCCCCGGTCGACCGGGGATTCCTGCGCTTGTCGGCCGTTGCACCACCCGACAAGCGCCAGGAAACCCCGACAAGTCCAGTCCGAATCGCACCCGCAAGTGCCGTTCGTCCGGAATCCCCACGGGCTGGATGAGCATCTGACCGCTCATGCCGAGGTGTCCGAGGAGTGCGTCACCGCTGTCCAGCGGGAGCCAGAAGTACTTGCCGCGCCGGCGGGCGGCGACCACCTGCCGGCCGGTGAGCGCGGCGGCGAAACCGGACGGACCGCGCGGATCGCGGCGCACCGGGCGGGGGTGGAGCACCTCGACCGCGCTCAGTCGGGCGCCGACGACGTGGCGCTCGAGGCCGGCGCGCACCACCTCGACCTCGGGGAGCTCGGGCATCGGTCAGGCCAGTCCGGGGGTCGACCGGGCCGGGTCAGTCGTTGGCGTCCGCGACCGCGGACACCGAGGCGACGATCTCGCCGTACGCCGTCTCGGCCGCGCCCTGCTCGGCCTCCTTCTTCGACCGGCCGGTGCCGTTGCCGTAGAGCTTCTCGGCGACGCGGACCTGCGCGGTGAAGGTCTTGGCGTGGTCGGGGCCCTCGTCCTGGATGACGTACTCGGGCACGCCGAGGCTGTGCTCGGCGGCGAGCTCCTGGAGGGAGGTCTTCCAGTCGAGGCCGGCTCCCATGGCCGAGGCGGCCTCGAGGAGCGGGTCGAAGAGCAGGTGGACGACCTCGGCGGAGGTCTCGATGCCGGCACTCATGTGCACGGCCCCGATGACGGCCTCGACGGTGTCGGACAGGATCGACGCCTTGTCACGACCGCCCGTGGACTCCTCGCCGCGGCCGAGCTTGATGTACTGCCCGAGCCCGATCTCGCGCGCGACGTCGGCGAGGGCGCGGGCGTTGACGACGGCCGCGCGGAGCTTGGCCAGCCGGCCCTCGGACAGGTCCGGGTGGGCGCGGTAGAGCGTCTCGGTCACGACGACGCCGAGCACCGAGTCGCCCAGGAACTCCAGGCGCTCGTTGGTCGGCAGTCCGCCGTTCTCGTAGGCGTAGGACCGGTGCGTCAGGGCGCGGTCGAGCAGCTCGGGGTCGAGCTCAGGATCCCCGAGCGCGCGACGCAGGTCGTCGTAGGCTCTGATGGCCGGTGCCCGGGTCAGGAGCGCTGGATCAGAGGACCTGGCGACGGTCGGCGCGGGCGCCGTACTGGCCGCAGGTGCCGCACGCACGGTGCGGGAGGTGCTTCGCACCGCAGGCCGGGTTGGCACAGGTCACCAGCGTGGGGGCGACAGCCTTCCACTGCGAGCGACGGTGCCGCGTGTTGCTGCGCGACATCTTCCGCTTCGGAACAGCCACTGTCTTCTCCTCGTTAGTTCTGGTCGTCGTTGGTGAGCTCGCCCAGCGCCGCCCACCGCGGGTCGATCGCCGCCTCGTGTGCGTGGTCCGGCTCGTCGATCAGGCGCACCCCGCACTCGGGGCACAACCCGGGACAATCCGGCTGGCACAACGGCTGGAACGGTAGTGCAAGCACCACCGCGTCCCGCAGGAGCACCTCGAGGTCGAGCAGGTCGTCCTCGAGCTTGCTGGTCTCGTCGTCCTCCTCGGAGTCATCCCGCTCACCGTGCCGAGTGTCGTCGTACACGAACAGCTCCTGGAACGTCACCTCGAGGTCCTCGCGGATCGGCTCCAGGCACCGCGCGCACTCGCCCTCGACCACGGCTCGCGCCGTGCCGGTGACCAGGACTCCCTCCATGACCGCTTCGAGCCGCAGGTCGACGTCGACCGGCGAACCCTCCGGGACAGAGAGGACTTCGATGCCCAGATCTGCCGGGGCCGGCGCCGTGAGCGTCACTTCCCGCTGGGACCCCGGGCGGCGGCCGAGCTCGCGAGTATCGAGCACGAGCGGCGCCCTCGGGTCCAGGCTGGTCATGTGATCACTCCCGGTCCGGACACAACAGATCAACGAGAATCGTATCGGTCGCCGCACCGGCGGCAAAATCTGCTGCTCAGGCGCCTTGCTGCCGCTCCGCGAGCCGGACGGTGAGCCGCTCGAAGACGGCCGGCGGCACCAGCCCGGATACATCTCCCCCGAAGGACGCGACCTCCTTGACCAGGCTCGACGACACGAACGACATGCTCGGGTCGGTCATCAGGAACACGGTCTCGACGTCGGTGAGATGGGCGTTCATCTGCGCCATCTGCAGCTCGTAGTCGTAGTCGCCGGACCCGCGGAGGCCCTTCACGATGGCCTGGGCCTCGATCTCGCGGCAGAAGTCGGTGACCAGACCGGTGAAGCCCTGCACCTTGACGTTCGGCCACGGGCTCACCGCGGCGCCGATCATCTCCAGCCGCTCGTCGGAGGTGAAGAGACGGCTGGACGACGTCGACTTCGACTTGTTGACGCCGACGGCGACGACGACCTCGTCGAAGAGCGCGGCGGCTCTGCCGAAGATGTCGAGGTGGCCATTGGTCACGGGGTCGAACGACCCCGGGCAGACGGCACGACGCATGCGGTCACCGTAGTGGTTGGGGCTGCGCTGCGTCGCCGGTGGCGTACCAGAGGGCGGTCTCGCCGTACTTCTTCAGCCGGCGTTTGCCCGGGAGCGGCGTGATGCCGGCGGGCCAGGTCGGCTCGGGGCTGCGACTGCCGCGCTCGACGACGACCAGCGCGTCGGGCGCGAGCCAGCCGTGGGCGACCAGCAGCTCCAGGTCGTGGGCGACGTCGTCGTCGGACAGCGGGTAGGGCGGGTCGCTGAACACCACGTCGTACGGCGCAGCCGGTGCGGTCGTGAGCGCGGAGGCGACCGTGGCGGCGCGGATCTCGGCCACGTCGCACCCGAGCATGCGGGCGTTGCGCCGGATCAGGTCGGCGGTCGGGCGGTCGGACTCGACCAGCGTCACCGCGTCGGCGCCACGGGACCAGGCCTCGAGGCCGATCGCGCCCGAGCCGGCGTACAGGTCGAGGAACCGGAGGCCGCGCAGGGAGCCGGCCCAGGACTCGATCGCCGAGAACAGCGCCTCACGCACCCGGTCGCTGGTGGGGCGGGTGCGCTCGCCCTTCGGGGTCTCGAGGCGGCGGCCGCCCGCGCTGCCGGCGATGATCCGCGTCATGACTTCTCCATGAAGTCGCCCTGCTGCGACCGCTCGAGGTCGGCGACCGCCTCGGCGAGCAGCGGCGCCGCGTCGAGCGCGGGATCGCGGCTCAGCATCGCCTCCGCCGCCTCGCGGGCCGCGACGATGGTGTCCTCGTCGCGCAGCACCCGCAGGTTCTCGAGGCTCGAGCGCCGTCCGGCCTGGGAAGCCCCCAGCACGTCGCCCTCGCGTCGCTGCTCGAGGTCGAGCCGGCTGAGGACGAAGCCGTCGGTCGTGCCGGCGACGGCGGCGAGCCGCTCGCGGGCCGGAGAGGTGGGGTCCTCGGCGTGGGTGACCAGCAGGCAGAGCCCCGGGAAGCCGCCCCGGCCGACCCGGCCGCGCAGCTGGTGGAGCTGTGAGACGCCGAACCGGTCGGCGTCGAGGATCACCATCGTGGTCGCGTTGGCCACGTCAACGCCGACCTCGATGACGGTCGTGGAGACCAGGACGTCGACCTCGTGGCGGGCGAAGGCCCGCATCGTCGCGTCCTTCTCGTCCGACGGGAGCTTCCCGTGCAGGCGCGCGAGCCGGAGCCCCTCGAGCGGGCCGCCCGCGAGACGCTCGACGACCTCGTCGACCGCCGCGAGCGAGCCCGCGGACGTCGTCACCGGGTTGCCGTCGTCGTCGACGTCGACGACGTCGTCCTGGTCGGCCTCCGCCTCGTCGCCGGAGATCCGCGGGCAGACGACGTAGACCTGGTGGCCCTTCTCGACCTCCTCGCGCACCCGCGCCCACACCCGGCCGATCCAGGACGGCTGCTCGGCGAGGGGGACGACGTTGGTCTGGATCGGCGCCCGACCGGCGGGGAGCTCGCGCAGGGTCGACACCTCGAGGTCGCCGAAGACCGTCATCGCGACCGTGCGCGGGATCGGGGTCGCCGTCATCACGAGCAGGTGCGGCGGCGTCTTCGCCTTGTCGATCAGCGCGGCCCGCTGCTCGACGCCGAACCGGTGCTGCTCGTCGACGACCACCAGCCCGAGGTCGGCGAACTGCACCTGCTCCTGGAGCAGCGCGTGGGTGCCGATCACGATGCCGGCCTCGCCGCTCGCGGCGCGCAGCAGCGGCTCGGTGCGCTGGGACTTGGTCATCGATCCGGTGAGCAGGTCGACCCGGGTGCCCTCACCGGAGCCGAAGATGGTGCCGCCGTCGGCGAGGTCGCCGAGCATGGTCACGATCGAGCGGTAGTGCTGCTGGGCGAGCACCTCGGTGGGAGCGAGCAGCGCCGCCTGGCCTCCCGAGTCGACCACGCGCAGCATCGCCCGCAGGGCGACCAGGGTCTTGCCGGAGCCGACCTCGCCCTGGAGCAGCCGGTTCATCGGGTGCGGCTGGGCGAGGTCACGGGCGATCTGGTCGCCGATCTCGCGCTGGCCGTCCGTCAGGGTGAACGGCAGCCGCTCGTCGAACGCCAGCTGCAGAGCACCGTCGCCGCCCGTGCGGGCGGTCGCGCCGAGCTCGCGGATCGTGCGCCGCCGTCGGGCCAGCACGAGCTGGGTGACGAGGGCCTCCTCGAACCGGAACCGGTGCTGCGCCCGGGCCACCTGGTCACGCCGGTCGGGGGCGTGGATCCAGTCGTAGGCCGTGAGCACGTCGAGCACGTCGTACTCCTCGCGGACGTCGGCGGGCAGCAGCTCGGGGACGTGGTCGACCTGGCTGCGCGCCGCGCGCACCGCACGACTGATGTCCCACGTCTCCACGCCCTTGGTGAGCGGGTAGATCGGGTAGAGATCGCCGATCTGGTCGACGATGCTCTCGTCCTCGTCGGCGACGCCGAAGATCGTCATCGCGGGGTTGACCAGCTGCCACTCGTTGCGGAACCGGTCGGCCCGGCCCAGGAAGACGCCGCGGCGACCCGTCGCCACCCGCTTCGCCTGCCACTCGGAGGCGCCCTTGTTCTTCGCGAAGAAGGTCATCCGCAGGTCGGGGCCGTCGGTGCTCAGGGTCGCCTCGACGCGGTACGCCGGCCGGCCGGTGCGGCGGTCGCTGTAGGTGTGCTGCCTGCACTCGGTGATCTCGCCGACCACGCAGAGCAGCTGGCCGATCTTGAGGTCGTGGACCTTGGTGAGGCTGCCGGTGTCGAGGTAGCGGCGCGGGAAGTGGCGCAGCAGGTCGCCGACGGTGCGCAGGCCGAGCCCCTCCTCGAGCTTCTTGCGCTTCGCGGGCGTCACCTTGCCGAGCACCGCCGCGATCGGCGAGTCCAGGGTGGTCACGAGGGCGTTGCTCCTTGGTCGGCGGCGTCGCGAGCGGCGTTTCCGGCCGATCTGGCAAGGCGGCGGAGCGCTGGCATGCTGAGCCGCACGTCGAGCGACGCCAACGCAGCCAGATCGAGTCGGAAACGTCGCGCAGCAGGCGCTGAGCAGGGTGCCACGCCCTCACCTCTCACTCGACGGACATCAGGAGCGGGTAGCGCTCCTGACCACCGTCGTACACCACGGTGTCGACATGGGGGTGCTGCTCCTCCACCCACGCCGCCGCCCGGTCGGCGATGTCGTCGGCACCATCGCCGGACCCGTCGCCGCGGACCAGCGTGACCAGCTCGCCACCGGCCGCCAGCAGCCGCTCGAGGACGGCGATCGCGACCTCCCCCAGATCGTCGCCGATGACCGCGAAGTCGCCCGCGATGACCCCGAGGACGTCGCCGGGGCTGCAGGGACCCGCGGACGTCATCGCCTCCTTGGCCGCAATCGTGACCGCGCCGTGCTTCACGTGCCGGGCGGTGGCCGTCATCTCGGTCACGTCCTGGTCGAAGGTCCGCCCGGGTTCGTGCACGGCGATCGCGGCCAGGCCCTGGACCTGGGCCTCGGTGGGGATGACCGCGATCCGGAGCCCCTGCGCGGCTCCGTCGGACTCCGCCGTGCTGGCGGCCACGCGGGCGGCCCGCACCGAGTCGGGGTCGTTGGGGAGGATCACGATCTCCTGCGCCCCGCTCCCTGAGATCGCCTCGAGCAGACGCCCGGTCGACGGGCGGCGACCGGGGCCGCCCTCGACGACGACCGCGCCGGCGTCGCTGAACAGCTCGACCAGGCCGGGACCGGCTGCGACCGCGATGACGGTGCGGCCGGCCGGGACGACCGCCCGCTGCTCGCCGGCCGGTTCCCCGTGGGCCGCGGCGACCTGCTCGGCGAAGTGGGTGACCCGGATCCGGTGCGGCCGGCCGACCTCGAGCCCGGCCTCGATCGCGGCGCCCACGTCGTCGACGTGCACGTGCACGTTCCACAGGCCGTCGCCGCCGACCACCACGACCGAGTCGCCGAGCTCGCCCAACCGGGCACGCAGGGGCGGGATCTCGCCGTCGGTGGTGTCGAGCAGGTACATCACCTCGTACGACGGGCCGTCACCGCTGAGGTCGCCGGCCCCGGGGTGCGCGAGCTGGGGCACCGGGATCGCGTGGCTCCCCAACGGCTGGGTCACGGGCACGGGTCGCTTGCCGGTCAGCACCGTCTCGGCGGCGTCGAGGATCACGCAGATCCCGCGTCCGCCCGCGTCGACGACCCCTGCCCGGGCGAGCACCTCGAGCTGCTCCGGGGTGTGCCCGAGCGCCTCCCGGGCGGCTGCCGCTGCGGTGCGCAGCACGTCGTGGGTGCGGGCCGCGGGGTCCTTGACCGCCTCCGCAGCGGCGTCGGACGCCGCGCGGGCGACCGTCAGCATGGTGCCCTCGACCGGCTCCCCCACCGCCGCATAGCTGGCCTCGGTCGCCTGGCGCAGCGCTTCGGCCATCACCTCGGCGTTGCGGTCGTCGGCGGTCTGGGACGCGATCCGCCGCGCGATCGCACCCAGCATCTCGCTGAGGATCACCCCGGAGTTGCCGCGGGCGCCGAGCAACGCCCCGCGCGAGAACGCGGCGAGCGCCGCCCTCCTCGGGGCGCCCGGCACCTCGCGGATGGCGTCACGGGCGGCCGCGATCGTGAGGTACATGTTCGTCCCGGTGTCGCCGTCGGGCACCGGGTAGACGTTGAGCGCGTCGATCTCCTCGCGAGCCTCCGACAACGCGTCGACAGCGATGTCGACGAAGCGCAGCACGGTGTCGAGCTCGATGCCGCCTCCCATGGAGGTCAATGTAGTGGGCACCCGGGACCCGGCGGGCCGCGGAACGCTGGCGCCTCGATTTCTGGCTGCTGCCCACCTTCGGCTAATCTGATCCGGTTGCCCGCTCGCCGGGTGACCCATGAACTTGAGTCAGAAACCCGATCCGTAGGAGTAACCGTGGCTGCCGTCTGCGACATCTGCGCGAAGAAGCCGGCCTTCGGCAACAACCGGCCCTGGTCGCGCAAGATCACCAAGCGTCGCTTCAACCCGAACATCCAGCGCGTCCGCGCTGTGGTCAACGGCACCCCGAAGCGCATGAACGTCTGCACCGGCTGCCTGAAGGCCGGCAAGGTCTCTCGCTGACCTCAGCTTCACGGATCGGCCGCCCCCTAGGGGCG
>NZ_JACEHF010000143.1 GCF_014180685.1 Nocardioides pelophilus
CGGCTTGCGGGCCAGGTCGACTGCCCTGCGGCGGAACTCCGGTGGGTGTGGTGCAGGCATCTACGGACTCCTCTCCTGCAGCGATCATCGCTACAGATCAGGTGTCCGGGCTACCGGGTCAGGCTCCCAACGTCACCCTCCACCTCGCCCGACCGACCGTGCGGTTCGACCCCAACAACGGCGACCCCGTCACCACCCAGGCCCTCGACTACGGCACGCCGGCCACCGAACCCGCCGATCCGACCCGCACCGGCTACACCTTCACCGGCTGGCACCACGCCAACACCCGGTGGGACTTCACCACCCCCGTGACCACCGACGTGACCCTCCTGGCCTGGTGGACCCGCATCCCACCGGTCCCCACCTGCGAGGGCCGGGACGCCACCATCGTCGGCACCCCCGGTGACGACGTCCTGGTCGGCACCCCCGGACCCGACGTGATCGTCGCCAGGGGCGGCAACGACATCGTCGAGGGCCGCGGTGACGCCGACATCATCTGCACCGCAGGCGGCGACGACATCGTCACCGGCGGCCAGGGCGACGACCACCAGCACGGCGGTCGAGGGTCCGACCAGCTGTTCGGACGCCAGGGCGACGACGCCCTCTTCGGCGGCAACCGCGACGACGTCCTGCGCGGAGGTCGCGGTCACGACACCCTCGACGGCGGACCCGGACGCGACCAGCTCTTCCAGTAGCCACCCCGGCATCGACTCCCGACACCGCACCAGGGCGGGGTCGACGTACCCTGAACCCTCGCATCGACGTCGATCTCGAGGACAACACGTGAGCTGGTGGCAGGAAGCGGTCGTCTATCAGGTCTACGTCCGCAGCTTCGCCGACGGCGACGGCGACGGGGTCGGTGACCTCCCCGGCATCACCTCACGGCTGCCCTACCTGCGCGACCTGGGCGTCGACGCGCTGTGGATCACGCCGTTCTACAGCTCACCCCAGAAGGACCACGGCTACGACGTCGCCGACTACACCGAGGTCGACCCGCTGTTCGGGACGCTGGCGGACGCCGATGCGCTGATCGCTCGCGCGCACGAGCTCGGGCTCCGCGTCATCGTCGACCTGGTGCCGAACCACACCTCCGACCAGCACGAGTGGTTCCAGGCCGCGCTGGCCGCGCCGCCGGGCTCCCCCGAGCGGGCGCGCTACCTGTTCCGCGACGGCAAGGGCCGCGGCGGCAGCAAGCCGCCCAACAACTGGGACTCGATCTTCGGCGGGCCGGCCTGGACCCGGATCACCGAGCCGGGGTCGTCGGGCGGCAAGCCCGGCCAGTGGTACCTGCATCTCTTCGACACCAGCCAGCCCGACCTCGACTGGCGCAACCCCGAGGTCGGCGACATGTTCGAGGGCGTGCTGCGGTTCTGGCTGGACCGCGGGGTCGACGGCTTCCGGGTCGACGTCGCGCACGGCCTGTTCAAGGAGGAGAGCCTGCGCGACCAGAACCGGTCCGACCTCGCCGAGAGCCCGACCGGCTCCATGGTCGAGCGGGTGCTGCGCGACGAGCCGATGTGGGAGCAGCCGGAGGTGCACGACGTCTACCGCCGGTGGCGCAAGGTGCTCGACGAGTACGGCGACGCGCGGGGCGATCGCATCGGCGTCGCCGAGGCGTGGACCCAGACGCCGGAGTCGATGGCCGACTTCGTGCGCCCCGACGAGCTGCACCAGGCCTTCAACTTCGGGTGGCTCGCGACCCACTGGTCGGCCCGCGACTTCGCGGACGTCATCAACAGCTCGATCGCCGCGCTCGCGACGGCCCACGCCTCGCCACCCACCTGGGTGCTCAGCAACCACGACGTCGTCCGCCACCCGACGCGGTACGGCGGCGGCGCGGTCGGTCTCGCCCGGGCGCGCGCCGCGACTCTGGTGATGCTGGCCCTCCCGGGCTCGGCGTACCTCTACCAGGGCGAGGAGCTCGGCATCGAGCAGGTCGACGTCCCTCCCGAGGCGCGGCAGGACCCGTCCTGGTTCCGCACGGGCGAGCCGGGCCGCGACGGCTGCCGGGTCCCTCTCCCGTGGGACGGGACGGCGCCGCCGTACGGCTTCGGACCGGGTGGGACGCAGCCGTGGATCCCGCAGCCCGACGACTGGGCCGACCTCACGGTCGCTGCCCAGAGCGTCGACGAGACCTCGACCCTCGCGTTCTACCGGCGCGCGCTTGCTGCCCGCAACACGTGGGTGCGGGGCAACGGGATGGCATGCGTGGCGGAGGCGAAGCGCAACGTGCTGGTGCTCCGGCGCGGCGAGGTGACCGTGCTCCTCAACGCCGGCCAGCGCTCGGTCGCGATGCCCGAGGGCGAGGTGCTGATCAGCAGCGGCCCCGTCGGCGACCGGCTGCCCGCGAACACCGCCGTCTGGCTGCGCACGTAGGCCGCGTCTCGAGACCTCAGTCGTCCGAGAGCGCCGCGTTGTAGCGGGACAGCAGGCCGACGAACTGGTCGAGGTCGGCCTCGGACCAGTCACCGAGCCGCTCGGCGAGCAGCTTGCGCCGGTGGTCGGCGACGTCGGCGAGCCGGCGGCGCCCCTCGTCGCTGACCGACAGCAGCGTGGCCCGGCCGTCGGCCGGGTCGGGCGTGCGGTCGAGCAGCCCGAGGTCGAGCAGCGTCTGGACCTGGCGGCTGACCGAGCCCTTGTCCATGTCGAACGCCACCGAGAGCGCCGACGCCCGCACCGGGCCGTCGTGGAGGAGGTAGCCGAGCACCAGGTACGACACCGGCTGCAGGTCGGGGTGCACCGACCGGGCCCGCTCGTGGATCACCCGGCGCACCCGCCGGACGAGCACGCCGACCTCCTGCTCGAGCTGGCGCAACCCGTCGGCGCGGCCGGTCGGCGTACTCATCGGGCGCGCTCCTCGAGGTCGCCGGTCGCCTCGGGGGCGGCATCGACCAGGCCGGACTGCGTCCGCAGCGGCGTCTCCTTGATGAACAGCACGCACATGAGCGCAACGATGGCGAACGGCAGGGCGATGAGGAAGAGGTGGCCCGTCGCATCGCCCATCGCGGCCTCGTAGACCGACTGCACCGACCCCGGAAGCGCGTCCAGGTCGGGGATCTCACCGGTGGAGTGCTGCAGGCCGGCGAGCTGCTCGGCGGAGAGCCGGCCGTCGGCCGCGAGCTTCGCGATGCCGTCCTTGACCTGGGCAGCGGTCTGGTGGGCCAGCACGGCTCCCAGCGCCGAGACGCCGATCGAGCCGCCCATCGAGCGGAAGAACGCGACCACCGAGCTCGCGGCGCCGAGGTCGCTGGGGCGGGCGGTGTTCTGCACGGCCAGCACCAGGTTCTGCATCGTCGCGCCGATGCCGAGGCCGAGCACGAGCATGTAGCCACCGACGACCCCGAGCGGGGTCTCGGCGTCGATCGTGCCGAGCAGGACCAGCCCGACGACGACCAGCACCGTGCCGCCGACGAGGTAGCGCTTCCACAGCCCGGTGGCCGTGATCAGCCGACCGGTCACCGTGCTCGACACGAGCAGGCCACCCACCATCGCGATCGACATCAGGCCGGCCTCGGTCGGCGACATCCCACGGGCCAGCTGGAAGTACTGCCCGAGGTAGACCGTCGCCCCGAACATGGCCACACCGATCATCACCGACGCCGCGGTCGCGAGCGCGATGGTGCGGTCCCTGAAGAGCCGGAGCGGGATCACCGGCTCGCGCGCGACCCGCGCCTCGACGTACAGGGCGGCTGCGACCAGCAGCAGCCCGCCACCGACCATCAGCGCGGTCGTCTGCGACAGCCAGGCGAAGTCGGTGCCGGCGAGCGACACCCAGACCAGGATCACGCTGACGCCGGCCATGATCAGGGTCGCGCCGACGTAGTCGATCGAGACGTCGTCGCGGCGCACCACGGGCAGGTGCAGCGTCTTCTGGAGTACGACGAAGGCCAGTGCCGCGATCGGGAGCCCGACGAAAAAGCAGCCCCGCCAGCCCAGCGGGCTGTCGACGATCACACCGCCGATCAGCGGGCCACTGACCGTGGCGGTCGCGAACACCGCACCGATGTAGCCGCTGTAGCGACCGCGCTCACGCGGCGACACCATCGACGCGATCACGACCTGGACCAGCGCGGTCAGACCGCCGATGCCGAGGCCCTGGATCGCCCGGGCACCGATCAGCACGCCCATGTCGGGCGCGAAGGCGGCGATGAGCGAGCCCGCCGAGTAGATGACCAGGGCGGCCTGGACGAGCAGCTTCTTGCTCATCAGGTCGGCCAGCTTGCCCCAGATCGGCGTGGTCGCCGTCATGGTCAGCAGCGTCGCCACGACCACCCAGGTGTAGCCGGTCTGGCTGCCGTGGAGGTCGGTGACGATGGCCGGAAGCGCGTTGGTGACGACCGTGCTCGACAGCATCGCGACGAACATCGCGAGCAGCAGCCCGGTCAGCGCCTCCATGATCTCGCGGTGCGACATCTCGCCGCTCCGGACGGCGTTCTGCGCGGCGGGCACGGTCTGGGTCATGCGGGAGGGGCCTCGACTTGCTCGGAAGATTGGTTGATGCCGTCAACCTTATTCAAGATTGGTTGACCCCGTCAACTTCTTGCCGAGTCGATCGGCCGGCAGCGTGGCGCACGGCGGGCGAAGCCCGCATCGTGCGGCGCCCGCGGGCCGAGCGAAGCGAGGGGCCGGGGCGGCGCCGCACGATCTGCGACACGCTCGGCCCATCCAAAAGGAGCGACCCGCAGGTGTGGTCCGAGTGGACCGCCCGGGGGACGTGCCCGGTTCACCTGCGGGTCGGGTGGCTGCTGTGGATTGGCCGGCAGCCCGGCATCAGAGATCGGGGTGATCCCACCCCGTCGCTGGGGTCGCCTAACCGGCAACCACCTCACGCGTCCTATAGGAAATCATTCCTCGGATCACCTCCTTTCTCGTGTCCGACAACGGTAGGTCGGACACCCCCTGCCACACAACGGGATTTCAGACAGCGCCCTCAGACAGCGGCAGCAGCGAACTGCGCCGCGTGCAGCCGCGCGAACGCGCCGGCGCGCTCGAGCAGCTCGGCGTGCGAGCCCTGCTCGACGATCCGGCCGTGCTCCATCACCAGGATCAGGTCGGCGTCGCGGATGGTCGAGAGCCGGTGCGCGATCACGAACGACGTCCGGTCGGTGCGCAGCGCCGCCATCGCGTGCTGGAGCAGCAGCTCGGTGCGGGTGTCGACCGACGACGTCGCCTCGTCGAGGATCAGCAGCGCCGGGTCGGCGAGGAAGGCACGGGCGATGGTGATCAGCTGCCGCTCGCCGGCCGAGAGGTTCGAGCCCTCGTCGTCCACATGGGTCTCGTAGCCCTCGGGCAGCGAGTGGACGAACCGGTCGACGTACGTCGCGCGCGCGGCCTCGCGCACCTCCTCGTCGGTCGCGTCCGGTCGCCCGTAGGCGATGTTGTCGCGGATCGTGCCGTCGAAGAGCCAGGTGTCCTGGAGGACCATGCCGATCCGGCTGCGCAGGTCGGCGCGCGGCAGCGCGGTGATGTCGACGCCGTCGAGGGTGATCCGGCCGGCGTCGAGCTCGTAGAACCGCATGATCAGGTTGACCAGCGTGGTCTTGCCGGCCCCGGTCGGGCCGACGATGGCGACCGTCTCCCCCGGCCGGGCGACCAGCGAGAGGTCCTCGATCAGCGGCTCGTCGGGCTCGTAGGAGAACGAGACGTTCTCGAACGCGACTTCACCGGTGGTGTCGCGCGTGGTCTCGTGACGGTCGCCAGGGCGACCTCCTCGACCACCGGGGTGGGTGTCCGCGTCGGGGACCTCCTCCTCGGCGTCGAGCAGCTCGAAGACCCGCTCGGCGGACGCGACGCCGGACTGCAGCAGGTTGGCCATCGAGGCGATCTGCGTGATCGGCTGGGTGTACATGCGGGAGTACTGGATGAACGCCTGCACCTCCCCCAGCGTCATCGCCCCGCTGGTGACCCGCAGCCCGCCGATCACCGCGATCACGACGTAGTTGAGGTTGCCGATGAACATCATCACCGGCATCACCAGGCCGCTGACGAACTGCGCGCGGTAGGACGACTCGTAGAGCTCCTCGTTCGCCTCGGCGAACTCCGCCTCCACCGCCTTGCGGCGGCCGAACACGGTCACCAGCGCGTGGCCGGAGATGGCCTCCTCGATCTGGCCGTTGAGCCGCCCGGTCTGGCGCCACTGGTTGATGAACTGCTTCTGCGAGCGCTTCATGATCCGCGCGGTCAGGATCATCGCGAGCGGCACCGAGACCAACGCGATCAACGCGAGCAGCGGGGAGACCCAGAACATCATCCCGAGCACGCCCACGACGAGCATCAGCGACGTGAGCAGCTGGCTCATCGTCTGCTGGAGGTTCTGCGCGACGTTGTCGATGTCGTTGGTGACCCGGCTGAGCAGCTCGCCGCGCGGCTGCCGGTCGAAGTAGGCCAGCGGCAGCCGGTGGATCTTCTCCTCGACGTCGGACCGCATCCGGCGCACGGTCTCCTGCACGACGTCGTTGACGAGCCAGCCCTGCAGCCAGCCCAGCACCTGCCCCACGACGTAGATCGCCAGCACGAGGAGGAGCACCTGCCCGACCGCGCCGAAGTCGACACCCTGACCGGGCACCAGGTCGAGTCCGCGGAGGAAGCCGGCCAGCTGGTCGTCGCCCCGAGCCTCGACCGCGGCCACGGCGTCGGCCTGGGTGGTCCCCTCCGGCAGCTGCTTGCCGATGAAGCCGTTGAAGACGATGTCGGTCGCCCTGCCGAGCAGCCACGGTCCGACGGCGACCGACGCGACGCTGCCCGCCGCCAGCAGGAGCACGGCGACCGCACGCCACCGCGCCGGCCTCAGCAACCCCAGCAGCCGCCGCCCGGAGGCGCGGAAGTCGTGCGCCTTCTGGCCCACCATCCCGCCGCCGAACGGGCCACGACCGACACCAGGTCCCTGGACGACCCGCTCGGTCTGCTTCAGCGTGGCGGGCTTGGTCTCGTGACGGTCGCCAGAGCGACCTCCTCGACCAACGGTGGGACCGGGGTCGCCGGGACCTCCTCGACCAACGGTGGGACCGGGGTCGCCGGGACCTCCTCGACCAACGGTGGGACCGGGGTCGCCGGGACCTCCTCGACCAACGGTGGGACCGGGGTCGCCGGGGGCTCCTCGACCATCGGGGGTGCTCATGCGGCGGCCCCCTCGATGATCCCCTGGCTGGCCGCGATCTCCTGGTAGGTCGGGTTGTCGCTCACCAGCTGGTCGTGGGTGCCGCGCCCGACCACCTTCCCGTCCTCGAGCACGATGATCTCGTCGGCGTCGCGGATGGTGGCGATCCGCTGAGCGACGATCACGAACGCGACCTCGCCGGAGGCCATCACCTCGGCGCGGAGCGCCGCCCGCAGCCGGGCGTCGGTCGCGACGTCCAGCGCGGAGAAGGCGTCGTCGAAGAGATAGATCTCCGGGCGTCGTACCAGCGCCCGCGCGATCGCGAGCCGCTGCCGCTGGCCGCCGGAGACGTTGGTGCCGCCCTGCACGATCGGGGCGTCGAGCTGCTCGGGCATGGCGCGCACGAAGTCGGCGGCCTGGGCGATCTCGAGCGCCCGCCAGAGCTCCTCGTCGGACGCGTCCGGGTTGCCGTAGCGCAGGTTGGAGGCGACGGTGCCGGTGAAGAGGAAGGCGCGCTGCGGCACGAGGCCGATCCGCGACCACAGCAGCTCGGGGTCGAGGTCCCGGACGTCGACCCCGTCGACCAGCACCCGGCCGGCGGTCGCGTCGAGCAGCCGCGGCACCAGGTTGACCAGGGTCGTCTTCCCGGCGCCGGTCGACCCGATCACTGCGACCGTCTGTCCCGGGCGGACCGACAGGCTGACCCCGTCGAGCACGGGGGCCTCGGCGCCCGGGTAGGTCAGGCCGACGTCCTCGAGGTCGAGGTGGCCGCCCACGGGGACCTCGGTGACCGGGACGGCCGGCAGCACGATCGAGGTCTCGGTGTCGAGGATCTCGGCGATCCGGTCGGCACTGACCGAGGCCCGCGGGACCATCATCAACATGAAGGTGCCCATCATCACCGACATCAGGATCTGCATCAGGTAGGCCAGGAACGCGGTCAGCGCACCCACCTCCATCTGCCCGCTGTCGACCCGGTGCCCGCCGAACCAGATCACGCCCACGCTGGCGACGTTGGACACCACCATGACCAGCGGGAACATCGCCGCCATCCACCGGCCGGCCCGCACCGACATCGCGGTCAGGTCGTCGTTCGCGACGGCGAACCGAGCGGTCTCCTGCGGCTCGCGGACGAACGCGCGGACCACCCGGATGCCGGTGATCTGCTCGCGGAGCACCCGGTTGACGTCGTCGAGCCGCTCCTGGACCTGCCGGAAGGCGGGCACCATCTGGGACACGACGATCCCGATGCAGAGGAACAGGACGGGCACGACGGCGACCACGAGCCACGACAGCCCGAAGTCCTCGCGCATCGCCATCACAACCCCGCCGATCATCATGATCGGGATGGTCACCGCCATCAGGCACGTCATCATCGCCAGCATCTGCACCTGCTGGACGTCGTTGGTGGCGCGGGTGATCAGCGAGGGAGCGCCGTACGTCGCGACCTCACGGCCGGAGAAGGTGCCGACCCGGCCGAACACGGCGGCCCGCAGGTCGCGGCCGCAGGCCATCGCGGCCTGGGAGCCGAACCACGCCGACGACATCGAGCACGCCGCCTGCACCAGCGCGACGACGAGCATGACGGCACCCACCCGGACGATGTAGCCGGTGTCGCCCTGGGCGACGCCGCTGTCGATGATGTCGGCGTTGAGGCTGGGCAGGTAGAGCATCGCCGCCGTCGCGGTGAACTGGAGCACGACGATCGCAGCGAGCCAGCCGCGGTACGGCGCGAGGTACTCCCGCAGGAGGCGGATCAGCATCAGCGGTGGTTCCTTCCGGAGGAGCACTGGTCGCGGGTGACCGCGCCGTACAGCACGGTGTCCACGATCTGCTCGGCGGTCAGGGTGTCGCCGCCGGTGAACTTGGGGTGGGTGCCCGAGAAGGTGAGCAGCCGGAGCATGGTCACCACCTCCGTGGCGGGAAGCCGGAGGTCGGCCTGGTCGGGGCTGATCAGGTCGACCATCGCCTGGAGCGTCTCGTCGATCGCCCGCGTCCGCCCGGGGTCGTCCGGCGGCGGCTCGGGCGGACCGGCCATGCCGAGCTTGCGCATCAGCACGAAGACCCCGGCGAAGCGGCGCTGCATGAGTCCGGTCAGCGCCAGCGCTCGCTCGCGCAGGGGCGCGTCGAGCGGGATCGCTCGCAGGTCGGCCACCATCCGCCCGGGCTCGAACGCCTTGGCGACCGTCGCGTCGACCAGCTCGTCCTTGGACGAGAAGACCCGGAAGATCGTGCCCTCGGCGACCCCGGCCGACTCGGCGATCAGCCGGGTGGTCACCCCGCGGCCGTGGTCGTAGAGCAGCGGGAGGGTGGCCGCGATCAGGGCCTCGCGCCGCTCCTCGGGCGACATCGGCCGCGCCCGCTCCCGCCGCTGCTCGTCCACTCATCGAGTGTAAGTGAGTGAGCACTCACTCACAAACGTCGACGGTCGAGGTGCCGGACATACGATCAGGCATGGCCGTCGAGATCCGGGTGCCCGACCTGTCGTCGTACGAACCACTCGTGCAGCTCCGGATGGAGCGGTGCCCGCGGCTCCGGCGGGCCCAGGCCGAGTGGCCGTTCGTCCACGCGGCCGAGCTGGCGCTGCTCGAGGTGCGCGCGGCGTACGTCGACGGCGCGCTCGTCGGCTGGGGCAACGTGGTGCGCGGCACCTGGTTCCCCGCAGGGATCGCCCTGCTCAACGTGACGGTCGCGAGGTCCCACGGTCGCAGGGGCATCGGCAGCGCCGTGTACGGCGAGCTGCTCGCCGCGCTGCCGACCGAGACCGAGATGCTCGGCGGAGCGATCGACGACAGCGATGCCGCGTCGCTCGAGATCGCGGTGGCCCACGGGTTCGAGGTCACCCAGCACGGCATCGAGTCCGACCTGGACCTGGTCGACCTGCCGCGTCCCGAGCCGGCGCCGGGAGTGACCTTCGAGGACGTCTCGTCGCTGGAGTTCGCCGACGAGGAGGCCGTGGAGGCGATGCTCCGCGACAGCCAGACCAACCCGGAGGCGAAGGAGGGCTTCGTCAGCACCCTCGACACCTACCGCGAGATCGCGGCCAAGGTGGAGCGGGAGGTCGCCGCGCTCGCACGCATCGACGGAGCGCCGGCAGGGATCGTCATCGGCGAGGTCGAGAACGGCGCGTTCGGCATCGCCTACACCGGGGTCGGCCGGGCGTTCCGCGGCCGGAACCTCGCGTACTCCCTGAAGCAGTACGCCCACCTGCTCGCTGCCGAGGCGGGCGCCACGGTCTGCCACACCATGAACGAGGAGAGCAACGTCGGAATCCGACGCGTCAACGCCCAGCTCGGCTACCAGGTCTCCGGCGGGGTCTACCGGATCCGCCGCCCGCGCTGAGGTCAGCGTTCCGGGTCTCCGGCGGCTTCATCCGATCGGGCTAAATCTCGGGGAAACCGTGGGCGTGCGGCGCAGCGGGGTCCTAGCGTGTGATCGACGGGGAGGGCCCGCACGAAGGCCATGCACATGAACGTCCTCGAGATCACGACCTACGGCCGCAACACGCTGCGCCGCCGCCGCCAGGAGCTGCGGATCATCGATCCGTACGCGATGCCGAACCTGGCACCCGCCTTCGAGCTCGACCCGGTGGCGCCGACCGCCACCCTGGTCGCCGAGGACCTACCGGACATCACGCTGGAAGACCTGATCGGCATCTCGCCGCTGCCCGCAGCGGCCGTCCTCCCTGCCCTGCAGGACGGCG
>NZ_JACEHF010000144.1 GCF_014180685.1 Nocardioides pelophilus
AGCGCGTCGGCTCCGAGCCCACCGCCATGGCGCACCCCTCGGGATTCGGCGTCGTCGAGGGCGGTCGCTCGCGCAGCCGCCGCAACGTCCGGTCCAAGTCCTCCGGCTCCTTCATGGAGCGCATCGAGGAGCGCTGGCGCCGACGCCGCAACCGCGGCTTTTAACTGCGCGAGCGTGTCGCACAACGACGCTCGCCGCCCGGACCTTCGCTTCGCTCGGCCCAGGGGCATCGCGTCGTGCGGCTTCTCCGCGGTGCGCCACGCTGCCGCGCGCGCAGGTGACGCCCGTCAGGCCTCGACCTGCTCGGGGCGCGCAGGTGACGCCCCGTCAGGCCTCGACCAGCTCGTCCTGCTCGGCTGTGTCGCGGGGTGCCCGTGTCCAGACCGAGCGGGGGAGCCAGCGGGCGCGGAGCGCGACGCTCCTGGTGACGCCCGCCTCCAATGAGGCGCAGCAGACGCGGGCGTCGTCGGCCAGACCGGCCGGTGGCATCGTCGACCCCGGGCGCGCGTAGCGCGCGAGCTCGAGCGCCGCGACCACTCGTTCCATCGCCGACGCCGCCTCCGGGTCTGCGTCGGGGCCGGTGCGCGGGCGCTCGGGTCGTTCGTCGTCGCCGCGGTCGCCCAGGTGGTCGACCAGCACCCGACCGACCTCCTGCGGTGATCGTCCGGCCGGCCAGGGGATGGCGAGGTCGAGCGCGGTCGCGCGGAGCTCGTCCCAGATGTCCTCGGGTGTGCCGGCGAGACGGCCGATGCGCGCGCGCCTGCGGAGGAGCTGTGGTGCGAGCGCGAGCCCGAGCACGAGGGCGAGGACCAGCAGGCCCAGCCCGACCCGCAGCAGTACGGCGACCCAGTCGACGCCGTCGTCCGCTCCGGTGCCGTCGTCGGCCGCCTGGTCGTCCGGCGCGGCCGAGGTCGTGACGTCGGTCGGCTCGGTCGTCGCGCCGCGGCTCGGCTCATCGCTGGTCGGGTTGTTCGTGGGGTCCGTCGGGTCGTTCCGGTCGACCGGGACCGTCGTGTAGTCCGGTGCGCTGACGACCCGGCCCGACGGGGTGGGCTCGAACCTGACCCACCCGGCGCCCTCGAAGTAGAGCTCCGGCCAGGCGTGCAGGTCGTGGGAGCTGTACTCCCAGTCGCCGTTGCCGAGGGGGTCGGGCTCGAGGAAGCCGACCGCGACCCGGGCCGGGATCCCGACGATCCGGGCCATGACCCCCATCGCCGACGCGAACTGCTCGCAGTACCCGACCCGTCCGTCCTCGCTGTCGGTCAGGAAGGTCTCGAACGCGTCGCCGCCGGTGCCGGGCGGGGCCTGGCGCAGGCTGTACTCGAAACCGCCGCTCTTGCGGAACCAGTCCTGCAGCAGCAGGGCGGCCTCGTAGTCCGACCGGGCGCCCGTCGTGACCTCGACCGCCTGGTTGCGCACGATCGAGGGCAGCCCCCCGGGGACCTCGAGGAACTCGTCCTCGACGGCGCCGAGCGAGGAGTCGGTGAAGTGCTCGCCCGTCGTTCCGTAGTCCAGCTCGTAGCCGGTGACGGCCCAGTCGAGGCCCTCGGTGGTCAGGTCGTCGGGCACCGCGAGGAAGTCCATGGTGTCGTCGTCGAAGCGCCAGTCGCCCTCGGCCTCCACCGACGAGGCCGGGAACTGGGTCGGGAGCCAGGACGACTCGAACGCGTCGGTCGCCTCGAACTCGTAGGTGTGCGTGGTGCGGGGGACGTCGGGGGAGAGGCCCTCGGGGTCGGGCAGCTCACCGGTCGCGGTGTTGGAGTCGCCCACTCCGCGGTCGCCGCTGCTCCACTCGACGCCGGTGAACCGGTTGAGCACGGCGACCCGGAGGTAGCTCGGCGAGGGATCGTCGGTGCGGAACCGGATGAGCGGCGTGTCCTCCGGTCGCTCCAGGTCGCGCCGCAGGTCGGCCCGCGGGTTCCGGATCTGGATGTCCTCGTCGCCGTCACCGGGACCCAGGCCGAGCAGGTCGACGTCGAGGACGGGGATGAACGGGGGGAGGAGGACGGCGCACGTGGTCGCCACCACCCCGATCCTGGCCGCGCCCACCCGCATCGCGTCGACCATCGGGTTCGTCTCGGTCCACGGGTTGCCCTCGGCCGGGCCGAGCGGACGTCCCCACTTGAGCAGGTGCTCGCGGCTGTCCAGGTGCAGCAGGGCCAGGAAGCCTGCCGCGGCGAGGATGAACGCGATGAAGCCCGGCCCGGACTGGGTGAGGCCCGCCGGGACGGAGTAGACCGCGAGGAGGGCGAGGCCGGCGACCGGGACGCGGCGCAGGGTGCAGGCGAGGAAGTCGACGACCAGCAGGAAGAAGACGCCCCCCACGAGCAGGAGCGGCGCGACCGAGGGGACGTTGGGCTGGATCGGCGCCTGGTAGAGCTGGGCCGAGTCCATCGCCAGCTCGAGCGACCGCATGACCTGGTCGCCGGTCGCGCCGAACGGCACCGGTCCACCGCCGAGCTCGCCGCTCACCATCGCGACGGCCAGGACGACCTGGCACGCCACGGTCACGACCGCGGGGCTGCCGAGCCACCGCAGCACGGCGCCGGCGCCGGCGACCACGACTGCGGTCAGGACCAGCGGGCCGAGGTAGTCGGAGGTGTCGACGAGGAAGCCCTGCCATGCCATCAGGGCGACCCAGGTCGTCCCCGCCGCGATCGCGGAGACCAGCAGGGAGTACCCGAACGCGGGCCGGCCCTTCACCGGTCGCTCCGGACACTGCTCGCGAGTCCGGTCGCCGCGGCGCGGCCGGACGCGCGGCCCAGGTCGCGCCATGCCGAGTCGAGCCGGTCGCGGGGCCCCAGGGTCACCGAGCGCCAGCCGAGCCCGGTGACCGAGGGCGGGGGACCGACGGGAGCGGGGGCGTTGCGGCCGGCCCACTGCTCGACGTCGAGGGCCATCGCCAGCGCGGTCCCGGCGTCGTGGCGGATCTGGCGCAGCGCCAGCACGTCGGTCGGCTCGAGCCCGCCCAGCACGGCGACGACGAGGCCGCCCCGGGTCTGGTCGCCGGTCCAGCCGACGTCGAGGACCGGGTGCTGGGTCGTGGTCACCAGCGCGAGCCGCTCCAGGACTGCGGTGGACGTCTCGTCGGCGCCGGTGCCGTCGGCGAGGACCAGCCGTACGGCGTACCCGTGCTGGTCGAGGTGGAGCACGAGCGACGCCGCGGCCACCACGGCGTACTCGAAGCTCGAGCCGAGGCCCTGGCCGCGGTGCGCGCGCAGCCGGTTGTCGAGCAGCACGGTCGCGCGGGCCTCCCAGGGCTGCTCCTCGCGCCGCACCATCAGCTCGCCGACCCGGGCCGAGCTGCGCCAGTGGACGCGGCGCAGCTCGTCGCCGCGGCGGTACTCGCGGACGCTGACGTCCTCGGCCGAGCCGGCAGCGAAAGCCTGGGGCCGGTGCTCGCCGGAGCCCGTCCACCCGCCCATCACCGGGATCGGCGGCAGGGCCACCGTGCGCGGGGTGACCACCAGCGGCGCGGTGCCCGGGATCGAGCGGCGCAGCTCGACCAGTCCGAACGGGTCGGCGATCCGGATGGTCAGCGGCCCGATCTCGAACCGCCCGCGCACGTCGGAGCGCACCTGGTAGCTCACCCGGCGCTGCCACTGGCGGGCGACGCCCTGGAGCACGAACCGCGGCCGGGTGCCGAGGGCGTACGGCACCTGGTCCTCGACCAGGAGCGCGCCGGCGCTCGACCGGCCCTCGTTGGCCAGGTCGAGGTCGATGCGGGCCGGCTGCCCCGCGGAGACCAGCCGCGGATGCACCGAGCGCTTCGCCGACAGGGCGTAGCGGCGCCGGCCGATGACGAACGCCGACACCAGCGGCAGCGCGAGCACGAGGACGCCGATCCGGGTCAGCGTGGTCTGGCCGAGGAGCACGGCACAGCAGATCGCGGTCGCGCCGGCCGCGAGGAACGCGCGACCGCGGAGGGTCAGTCCTCTCAGTCCGTCACGCATCGCGTCTCATGTCGTGCCTCGTCGGCGGTCAGGACCGGATCTCGGGGACCGGCACCTGTGCCGTGATGCCCTCGAGGATGGCGTTCGTGCCGCGACCACTGACGGCTGCCTCGGCGCTCGGCAGCAGCCGGTGGGAGAGGATCGGCTGGACCAGGGACCGCACGTCGTCCGGCAGGACGTAGTCGCGCTGGTGGAGGGCGGCGTACGCCTTCGCGGCGCGCACCAGGTGCAGGGTGGCGCGCGGGGACGCGCCGAGCAGCAGCTCGGGGTGCTCGCGGGTCGCGGCGGTCAGGGAGACGGCGTAGCGCTGCACGGCCTCGGAGACGTGGACCTGGCCGACAATCGCGCACAGCTTGCGGAGCTCGGCCCCGTCGGTGACCGGCTCGAGGTCGTCGAGCGGGTTCAACGCGGTGTGGGAGTTGAGCATCGCGATCTCGGCCGCGGGGACGGGATAGCCGATCGACACCCGTGCCATGAACCGGTCGCGCTGCGCCTCCGGGAGGGCGTAGGTGCCCTCCATCTCGACCGGGTTCTGGGTCGCGATCACCATGAACGGCGGCTCGAGGTGGTAGGTGACGTTGTCGACCGTGACCTGCTGCTCCTCCATGCACTCGAGCAGCGCCGACTGGGTCTTGGGGGACGCGCGGTTGATCTCGTCGCCGATCACGATGTTGGCGAAGACGCCGCCCGGCCGGAACTCGAACTCGCGGGACTGCTGGTTGTAGACCGAGACGCCGGTGACGTCGGACGGCAGCAGGTCCGGTGTGAACTGGATGCGCCGGACGGTGGAGTCGATGCTGCGGGCCAGCGCCTTGCTGAGCATCGTCTTGCCGACGCCCGGCACGTCCTCGAGCAGCAGGTGGCCCTCGGCGAGCAGCACGACGAGGGCGGCGGAGACGACCTCGCTCTTGCCCTCGATGACCCGCTCGACGTTGGCGCGGATCCGGCTGGCCACGCGAGCGACCGTCGCGACGTCCGCCCCGGTCGGGTGCGGCGGCTGCTGGTCGGTGGTCGGCGACTCCACGTCTTGCTCTCCCGTCTCTGGCGCGCCCGTCCAGCGTAAGGGCCCGCGGTAGGGCAACGGTACGGCGCCGGAGCAACCTAACCCGCCGCGAGACCCCGTGAGGTCACGGTGCGGTCACGCGTTCGCATCGACCCGTGGAGGGCCCCGTGGATCGACCCGTGGATCGACCCGTGGATCGACCCGTGGATGGATCCGGGGGCGAACACGCCGAAAGGTGGTTGACGGTGGGGGAAAGTGGAGTACTGTGGGGGAAAGTGGAGGAAGCAGGAGGTGCCCGATGCTCTTCATGGGCACCTACACCCCGAAGCTCGACGACAAGGGGCGCCTGTTCCTCCCGGCGAAGTTCAGAGAACGACTGTCGGAGGGGCTCGTGGTGACGCAGGGTCAGGAGAACTGCCTCGTCGTCTGGCCTTCCGACGTGTTCGCCGAGGAGGCCGACCGCGCCGCGGCCCGGCCGATGACCAACCGGGCGGCACGCCGTTACGCACGGGTGCTGTTCGCCGGCGGCGACGAGGGCACGCCGGACAAGCAGGGCCGGATCGGCATCCCGGCCCACCTGAGGGACTACGCCGGACTCGACCGCGACGTCGTCGTGATCGGTGTGCGGGACCGACTCGAGATCTGGAACCCCGAGCGCTGGCGGGAGTTCCAGGCAGACGCGATGGGCGACTTCGTCGACCTCGACGAGGACGACGACTAGTCACGCGACTGGTCGCACGGCTGGTCAGACAGCTGGCCACGCAGCGCAGCACTTCAGCAGCACAACTCGATAGCGATCCGCAGGACGAGGTCTCTGGCCCGCTCCCGCTGCCTTCTGGGGCACCTTCCCCGGCTCCAGACGGCGCCCGGGAGCGGGCGGGGGGCCTGGCCCTGCGGATCGTTCAGCAGCATCCAGCAGTCCAGCAGTTCCGTGTTCAAGGTGGGGGCAGGGGTCGAACCGATGAGCGTGATGGGCAGCGAGCCGCGGGTGCGCGACCTGGCCCGCGAGGCCGTGGCGTTGATGGCCTTCTCGGCCGGCGTCTCGATCGCGGTCGCTCTGGTCGTGGTGCTCGCCTACGGACTCGGTAGCTGAGGACCACCCGGCGATGACGACTCCCCGACACGTCCCAGTCCTTCTCGACCGGGTCGTGGCGCTCCTGGCACCTGCGCTCGACCACAAGGACTCGGTCCTGGTCGACGCGACGCTCGGGCTCGGCGGCCACAGCGAGGCGGTCCTCGCCCGCTGCGAGCTCGCCCGGGTCATCGGCATCGACCGCGACCCCCGTGCGCTCGAGCTGAGCCGCGAGCGGCTGGCGCCGTACGGCGACCGGTTCACCGCCGTGCACGCCGTGTACGACGAGATCCCGGAGGTGCTCTCCGACCTCGGGCTCCCCGAGGTGGACGGTGTGCTCTTCGACCTCGGTGTCTCCTCGATGCAGCTCGACCTCCCCGAGCGCGGCTTCGCCTATTCTGTGGACGCGCCGCTCGACATGCGGATGGACTCGGGCGGCGGCCCGACCGCGGCCGACGTCCTCAACACCTACGACGTGCCGGCGCTGACCCGGGTGCTCCGGGAGTACGGCGAGGAGCGGCTCGCCAAGCGGATCGCCGCCGCGATCGTGCGCGAGCGCGATCGCGAGCCGTTCACCACCTCGGGGCGGCTGGTGGCCCTGCTCTACGACGTGATCCCGGCGCCGGCCCGACGCACGGGCGGCCACCCCGCGAAGCGCACCTTCCAGGCGCTGCGGATGGAGGTCAACGACGAGCTGCGGGTGCTCGAGCGGGCCGTGCCGGCGGCGATCGACGCCATCGGGGTCGGCGGCCGGGTCGTCGTGGAGTCCTACCACTCGCTCGAGGACCGCCTGGTGAAGCGGGCGTTCACCGCCGCGGCCAAGAGCGACGTGCCCGAGGACCTGCCGTTCGTGCCCGAGGGGCACGAGCCGGCTCTGCGGCTGGTGACCCGCGGCGCCGAGCAGGCGAACGCCGAGGAGATCGCCGAGAACCCCCGCGCCGCATCGGTGCGGCTGCGCGCCATCGAACGTGTTCGACCCCGCACCGACGGCAAGGGAGCCGCCTGACATGAGCAACACCGCGCCGCAGCTCCGCTCCCGGCTCCCACGCATCGCCGAGGTCGCTGTCCAACGTGCCCGGCTCACGGTCGTGCCGCGACCGCGCACCCGCCCCCGTGCCCCGCGGGTGCCGTTCGTCACCCTGGTCAGCGTCATCCTGCTGGCCGGCGTGATCGGACTGCTCATGTTCAACACCTCCATGCAGCAGGCCTCGTTCCGGGCCACCGCGCTCGAGCGGCAGGCGGCCGACCTGACGGCGCAGGAGGAGGCGCTGCGCATGGAGCTCCAGGAGCTGCGTGACCCGCAGCGGGTCGCGGCGCAGGCGCAGGCGCGCGGCATGGTGCCACCGACCGGCGCGGCCTGCGTGCTCACGGTCGGAACCGGTGAGATTTCGGGGACGTGCGCTCCGGCACTCGCCGGTGTCAAGCTGCCGCTCGACCCGCCGGGCCCGAAGCGGCCGGCCGCGCTCGACCCGCCGACGGTCGAGGTGAGGGCCGATGCGAGGGTCAAGGTCCGCGACCACGGCGCGCCGGACCGGGATCGTCAGCGCTAGCCGCCTAGGTTTTGGATGTGACAGGACCGAGCCGCCCTCGACCGGCCCGCAGCCGGCTGCGGGCGTCGCCGCAGCTGCGCCTCCGGATCGGCTTCCTGCTGATCGCGATGGTGCTGTCGGTGTTCGCGGCCCGGCTGGTGCAGCTGCAGGGCGTGGACCCGGAGAAGTACGCCGACATGGCCGCCGCCGAGGGTTCGGTCACCGTGCTGCTCCCGGCGACCCGGGGAGAGATCCTCGACCGCAACGGCGAGCCGCTCGCGGAGTCGATCGACGGCCGGATGATCGTGGCCGACCCGGCGCTGACCGCCGAGGACGCGCCCGAGCTGGCGACGTTCCTCGCCAAGCGGCTCCAGATCGACTACTTCCAGGTCCTCGAGCGGCTGCGGGTGGAGGGCAGCCGGTTCCAGTACGTCGCGCGCCAGGTGCCGGCGCACCTCGCCGCCGACGTCGTGGCCGACGCCGAGGCGAAGGGCTTCGTCGGACTCTTCACCCAGCGCGACCCGGTGCGGGTCTACCCGTTCGGCGACGTCGCGGCGAACCTGATCGGCTTCCTCGGCACGCCGCGCAAGAACGGCTCGGCCCGCGCCCTGGCCGGGCTGGAGGACTCGTTCGACCAGTACCTCGCCGGGGTCGACGGCGAGGCTCGCTACGAGGTCGGCGCGGGCAACCAGATCCCCCTGGGGGACAACACCGAGACGCCGGCGGTCGACGGCTCCGACCTCCACCTGACCATCGACGCCGACCTCCAGTTCTACACGCAGCAGGTGCTGCAGCAGACCGTCGAGGGGTCGCGCGCGGAGTCCGGCATCGCCGTGATCATGGACAGCCGCACCGGCGAGATCCTCGCGCTGGCCGACTACCCGTCCTACGACGCCAGCGACCCGCAGGAGTGGCCGAAGTCCCGCTACAAGTCCAGCGCGCTCACCGACGTCTACGAGCCCGGCTCCACCGAGAAGGTGCTCACCCTGAGCGCGGTGATCGACGCCGGCCTGGGCGGGCCGCGCCAGCAGTACGTCGTACCGCCTGTGCTCAACCGGCAGGACCGCCCGATCCACGACCACTGGGTCCACGGCGTCGAGCACCTGACCCTGGCCGGGATCCTGGCCAAGTCGTCGAACATCGGCACCGTGCTCGCCGCCGACGAGTTCTCGCCCGGCCAGCTGCGGTCCTACCTGACCGCCTTCGGCTTCGGCGAGGAGACCGGGATCGGCCTCGGCGGCGAGTCGAAGGGACTGCTGCCCGACGGCGCGGCGTGGACCGACCAGGTCGACGACCGGATCGCGTTCGGGCAGTCGCTGTCGATCAACGCGGTCCAGATGGCCGCCGCGGTCAACACCATCGCCAACGACGGGGTGCGGATCGACCCGAGCCTCATCGACGGCTCCGCCACCCTCGACGACGGCACCGAGGTCGGCACCGAGCAGGCCGACCGACGGCGCGTGCTCAGCACCGAAGCCGCACGACAGACTGGTCTCATGATGGAGCGCGTGCTCGACCCGGAGGACGGCGTGGCGCCGCAGGCCGCGGTGCCGGGCTACCGGATCGCCGGCAAGACCGGCACCGCGCAGCGGGTCGCCGAGAGCTGCGGCTGCTACGACGGAAGCCACACGGCCTCCTTCATCGGCTTCGGTCCGACCGACGACGCCCGGTTCACGGTCTACGTCGTCGTCCACGACTCGCGGACCGGCGGCGGTGGCGCGGTCGCCGGCCCGGCGTTCGCGAAGCTGATGAGCTATGCCCTCCGGCGCTACGGCGTGCCTCCGACCGGCACCCGGCCCTCGCGGCTCCCCGTCGAGTGGTGAGGACCCTGACCAGCGCTGCGACGACCCGTCCCCGGCACCCGGTCCCGTTGTCCTTCGACGACTTCGTGGCGCTGGTGCGGGAGCAGACCGATGCCCGGGTGGTCGCCGGCACCTCGCCGGCCACGATCACCGGGATCACGCTCGACTCGCGCCGGGTGCTCCCGGGGGACGTCTATGCCGCGCTGCCCGGCGCCCGCGCCCACGGCATCGACTTCGTGGACCAGGCGGCAGCGGCGGGCGCCAGCGCGGTGCTCACCGACGAGAGCGGCGCCGCCGCAGTACCTCCCGGCCTGCCGGCCGTGGTGGTGGCCTGGCCCCGGGCCGTGCTCGGTGTGGTCTCGGCCGGCATCTACGGCCACCCGGCCCGGGCGATGCGGATGATCGGCGTCACCGGCACCCAGGGGAAGACGACCGTCACCCGGCTGCTCGACAGCGGGCTCGGTGCGGCCGGGATCCCGTCGGCCGTCATCGGCACGGTCGGCACCCGCGTCGCCGGCGTCGACCTCAAGACGGCGCTGACCACGCCGGAGGCGCCCGACCTGCACGGCCTGTTCGCGCTGATGCGGGAGCAGGGGGTCGAGTGCTGCTCGATCGAGGTGTCGAGCCACGCCCTGGTGCTGGGCCGCGTCGACGGCGTGGTCTTCGACGTCGCCGTGTTCACCAACCTCGGGCGCGACCACCTCGACTTCCACACCGACCTCGACGACTACTTCGCGGCCAAGGCGACGCTGTTCACGCCCGAGCGGGCGCGGCTGGCGCTGGTGAACATCGACGACGAGCACGGCCGGCGGCTCGTGGACACGACGACGATCCCGGTGCGCACGATGTCGATCCGGGGTGACGCGGACTGGTCCGCCGTCGACCTCGACCTCGGCCCGACCGGGTCCCGGTTCACCATCCGTGGTCCGGGCGGACTGTCCCTGCCCGCCTCGGTGGACCTGCCGGGCGACTTCAACGTCGCCAACGCGCTGTCCGCGGTCGCCGCCGCGGTCGAGGCCGGGTTCGATCCCGCCGCGGTCGACGCGGGCATCGCGGCCGCCGGGGGAGTGCCGGGCCGGCTCGAGCGGGTGTCGGACGACGAGGGCACCTCGGGGTTCGCCGTCTACGTCGACTACGCACACAAGCCCGACGCGCTGACCGCCGTGCTCGGCACCCTGCGACCGGTGACCGCCGGACGGCTGATCGCCGTCATCGGCGCCGGAGGCGACCGCGACCGGGGCAAGCGGCCGGTCATGGGGGCGATCGCGGCCGCTGAGGCGGACCTGCTGATCGTGACCGACGACAATCCCCGCAGCGAGGACCCCGCCGCGATCCGGGCGGAGGTGCTGGCCGGCGTGGCCGACGTCGACGTCGCCCGCCGAGCCGAGGTCCGCGAGATCGGCGACCGACGGGCGGCGGT
>NZ_JACEHF010000145.1 GCF_014180685.1 Nocardioides pelophilus
CCGCCGGCACCGCCGCCGCCTTCGTTGCGCTCGGCGTCTGAGCAGCCCCCGCGCTGAGGTCACGACCGCCAGCAGGCGTTGGTCCGGACGACGAGGTCGTCGACCACCGCGTGCAGGTCGCCGCCGCTGCGTTCGTACGCCGCGTGCTGGCGACTCGCCCCGCCACCGGCCAGGACCCGGTCCACCCCGTCCTCGACGCGGGCGAGGTCGCCACACGCCGCGAGCGGCTCGCGCACCAGCGCGACGAGCGCTGACAGCGCCTCGCGCGCGGGCATCGGCTCCATCGTCACCGGGCTCAGCAGCCGGTCGGACAGGCCGGAGCGAGCGGCCCGCCACTTCGCCGCCTGGAGCAGCTCGAGGCGCCAGGTGTGGCGGGCCATGGCGCGGGCGTCGGCCGCCTGCCTCACCAGTCCCCGCACGAGGGCCGCGACGAGGACGGCGTCGTCCGGATCGGTGCACACGTCGGTGATCCGCACCTCCACCGTCGGATTGTTGGCGGAGAGCCGGGCGTCGAAGTACAACATGCCGGCGTCCCGCGCGGCTCCGGACTCGATCATCCGCCGACTCACCTCGCGATAGACCGCGAGCGACCCGAACGGCTCGGTCAGCCCGGCGCTCGGCCACTGCGCCCACATCTGCGACCGCCAGGAGTGGTAGCCGGTGTCCCGGCCCTCGGCGTACGGCGAGTTCGCGCTGATCGCGAGCAGCACCGGCAGCCACGGGACGATCCGGTCGATCACGTCGACGCCCTGCTCCTCGGAGTCGATCCCGACGTGCACGTGCATGCCGCAGATCCCGGCGGTGCGGGTGATCTCGCCGTACGTCTGGAGCATGGCGAGGTAGCGGTCGTCGCGGTAGACCGCCGGCTCCCCGCTCGCGGCCGGGCTCGTGCCGGAGGCCGCGATGCGGATGCCGACCTGCTCCGCGGCCTCGGCCGCCGCGCGGCGCTGCCGCACCAGGTGGCTGCGCACCTCGTCGAGGTCGACCAGCGGGGTCGTCCGGGTCTCGACCTGGTGGCGGAACAGCTCCTTGTCGNTCTCGACCTGGTGGCGGAACAGCTCCTTGTCGAGGACCTCGTCGGGCGCGGACGACGGATCGACGACGGCCCGGCCCAGCACCTCCTGCGAGCGCGGCGCCAGCAGCCGCGTCTCCGGGTCGACGAGGAGCAGCTCCTCCTCGATGCCGACGGTCCTGGGCTCCACGACGGCGAGGTACCCGATGCGGGGCCGCCTGAGCCGGGCGTCCGCGTCGCGTATCTCAGCGGCGCCCGACCGGTGCGGCCGCATAGGCTGCGCCCATGAACGAGCCGGACCTCACGCCCAGGGAAGCCATCGCGGCCATCCAGGGGCACGAGGCCTGGGCGATCATCCGGCGCTCCACCCGGGCAGGTGACCGCGACACCGTCGGCCTGCTCGGCGGTCGTCGCTGGGTGGCCGACTCGATCATGGACATCCCGCTCGAGGAAGGCCCGCCGCCGCCCGGACGGCAGTGCGACCGGCTGGTCGCCGTACCTTTCCGCCAGGTCGCCGAGCGCGGCTTCGACGCCCACGACGACGGCACCCCGCTGGTCGTGGTCGACGTCGAGACCGAGCGCGAGTTCTCCGTCGCCGACATGATCGGCGCGATCGACGACGGCGGTATCGAGTTCGCCGACCGGGGAGGGTTCGACGTCGACGACACCGACTACGCCAAGGTCGTCGAGGCGATCATCAAGGACGAGATCGGGCAGGGCGAGGGCGCCAACCTGGTCGTCGGCCGTCACTACCGCGCCGTCGTCGCCGACTGGGGTGCCGACAAGGCGCTCACCGTCTTCCGGCGCCTGCTCGAGCGCGAGCGCGGCGCCTACTGGACGTTCCTCTTCTTCACCGGCGACCGCTACCTGATCGGCGCCAGCCCCGAGCGGCACGTCAGCGTGCACGGCGGTGACGTGCGGATGAACCCGATCTCGGGGACGTTCCGGGTACGGCCGCCGGAGGGTGACGACCGGGCCATCGAGACCCGGCTCCTCGAGTTCCTCAAGGACGAGAAGGAGATCTACGAGCTCTTCATGGTCGTCGACGAAGAGCTCAAGATGATGTGCGACATCTGCCACGAGGGCGGTCAGGTGCTCGGGCCGTTCCTCAAGCCGATGACCCACCTGATCCACACTGAGTACCTCCTCGCCGGCCGCAGTCGCAGCGACGTGCGGGCGATCCTGCGGGACACCATGTACGCCGCCACGGTGACCGGGTCGCCGGTGCAGAACGCGTGCCGGCTGATCAAGCAGTACGAGCCGGAGGGCCGCGGCTACTACGGCGCCGCGCTCGCCGTGATCGGGCGCGACGACGACGGCCTGCCCGTCATCGACAGCCCGATCGTGATCCGCACCGCCGACGTCGACCTCGACGGCCGGCTCAAGGTGACCGCGGGCGCCACCCTGGTGCGCGACTCCGACCCGGCGTACGAGGTGGCCGAGACGCACGCCAAGGCCGGCGGCATCCTGTCCGCCTTCGGCCTGGTGCCGCTCGCGCCCGAGCACGGCGTCGACCTCGCGGCGCTGGCCGCCGACGAGGACGTGCTGATCGCCCTCAACGCGCGCAACCGCCGGCTCAGCGGCTTCTGGCTGACCGACCAGGCCGGCACCCCGCCCGACCCGCGGCTGGCCGGCAAGAGCGTGGTGATCCTCGACGGCGAGGACGACTTCGTGAACATGCTGCGCCACCTGCTGGCGGTGATGGGCATGAGCAGCGCCGTCGTACGCCACGAGGACTACACGCCCGGCTGCCTCGACGGCTTCGACCTGGTCATCGTCGGTCCCGGTCCCGGCGACCCGCGCGACGATGCCGACCAGAAGATGGTCAACCTGCGGCATGCCGTCGGCTCGCTGCTGGAGGCGGAGCGGCCGTTCCTCGCGGTCTGCCTCGGCCACCAGGCGCTGTGCCATCAACTCGGCATCCCGCTCACCTACAAGGACATCGTGTTCCAGGGCACGCAGTCCGAGGTCGTCGTCAACGGCCGGCGCGAGCGGGTGGGGTTCTACAACACGTTCGTCGGCCGCGTCCCGACCGATGGTCGAGGAGATCGCCCAGCGAGCGTCACGAGACCCCTGCCGGACGGCGTCACCGTCGAAGCCGACCCGGAGACCGGCGACGTCAACGCGCTGGCCGGCCCGCACTACCGCGGCGTCCAGTTCCACGCCGAGTCGATCCTCACCGAGCGCGGCTGGGACATCGTCCACGACCTCGTCTCCGCCGTGCTGCTGACCGACGGCTGAGGATGGCCCGGGCGCCCGCCGTCGTCGTGGTCGACCACCACGACTCGTACACGCAGAACCTCGTCCACCTCGTCGCCGGCGTGACAGGCGTGCTGCCGACGGTCGTGCAGCACGACGTGTGTACGACGGAGCAGCTGCTCGCGCACGACGTGATCGTCCTGTCGCCCGGACCCGGGCACCCCGACGAGCACGACTGGTCGCTGCTGGACCTCGGCCTCCCGGTGCTCGGGATCTGCCTCGGGATGCAGGGGATCGTCACCCACTTCGGGGGCACCGTCGGGCGGGGCAAGCCGGCGCACGGCGTGGTCGCCCGGGTCCACCACGACGGCACCGGGATCTTCACCGGGCTCGAGCAGGACTTCCCGGTCGTCCGCTACCACTCGCTGCGGGCCCATCGCGTGCCCGACGTCCTCGACGTCGTCGCGACCTGCGACGACGACGTCGTCATGGGCGTCGCGCACCGCGAGCTGCCGGTGGTCGGCGTGCAGTTCCACCCCGAGTCGATCCTCACCGCCCACGGCGCCGCGCTGGTGGCCAACTTCCTGGGACCGTACTTCCGGGAGTCCTCGTGAGCGCCCACGTCGACGCCGAGGGCGCCTTCACCGAGATCGCGGCCCAGCACCGGCGCTGTGTCTGGCTCGACGGCGGCGGGGCCCGGGAGTGGAGCCGGCAGCGGTCGATCATCGGCTGGCTCGACGACGACGACGTGTCGCTGACCTACGACGCCGCCCGCCGCGAGGTCACCCGGCACGCGGGCGACGCCTCGGTCGTGGTCGGAGACGACCCGTTCGTCGTGCTCGAGGCCGAGCTGGCCGCCGGCTCCCCGTCCGACCAGTGGTTCGGCTACTTCGGCTACGCCTCCCGGCCCGACCTCCCCGCTCGCCCCGACCCGGATCTCCCCGACGCGATCTGGATGCGGCCGAGCCGCATCCGGATGTTCGAGCACGGGGGCGCTGGGCTGCAGGAATCCCCGGTCGACCGGGGATTCCTGCGCTTGTCGGCCGATGCAATGCCCGACAAGCGCCAGGAAACCCCACCCACCACCCCGCCGGCCGACTACGAAGCCGCTTTCGACACCGTCCAGGAGCACCTGCACGCGGGCAACTCCTACGAGGTCAACCTGACCCACCGGCTCCGGATCGCGAGCCGGACCGACCCCGCGACGGCGTACCTCCGGCTGCGCAGCCTCAACCCGGCGCCGTACGCCGGGTTCCTGCAGCACAGCGTCCCAGGCCGGCCGGACGCGAGCGGCTGGCTGCTCAGCTCCTCGCCGGAGCGCTACGCGCTGGTGACGGCCGACCGGATGCTCGAGACCAAGCCGATCAAGGGCACCACCGCCCGCGGCGCGACCCGGCCCGAGGACAAGGCCGCCCGCGAGCGGCTGGCGACGGACCCCAAGTTCCGCGCCGAGAACCTGATGATCGTCGACCTGCTGCGCAACGACCTCTCGCAGGTGTGCGAGGTGGGCAGCGTCGACGTACCGGTCCTGATGGAGGTCGAGTCCTACTCGTCGGTGCACCAGCTGGTGTCGACGGTCCGCGGCCGGCTCCGCGACGACGTGACCGCGGTGGGGGCGCTGCGCGCGCTGTTCCCCGCCGGGTCGATGACGGGGGCGCCGAAGCTGCGGACCATGGAGATCATCGACGCGGTCGAAGCGACCCCGCGCGGTGCGTACGCCGGCGCGTTCGGCTGGGTCTCCGGCGACGGCCGCGCCGACCTCGGCGTCGTGATCCGCACGTTGCTGACAGCAGGCGATGGCTACCTTCTCGGCACCGGCGGCGGGATCACCGTCGACTCCGACGTGGCCGAGGAGTACGCCGAGACCCGGTGGAAGGCCGAACGCCTGCTGCAAGCCCTGGCCGAGGACGAGTAGGCCGGCGTCGGACGGTCGCTGCGCGACCTCCTCGACCACCGGGAAAGGGGTCTCGTGACGGTCGCTGCGCGACCTCCTCGACCAACAGACAGCGCGCGCTCGCCGCTGGTTGAGGTGCGAGCGCAGCGAGCCTCGAAACCAAGGCATCCGCACGTCCCTCAGCCCCGCCCGGCGGAGCCATGGCACGTCCGGGGGTCTCGTGACGGTCGCTTCGCGACCTCCTCGACCACCGGGAAAGGGGTCTCGTGACGGTCGCTGTGCGACCTCCTCGGCCTCCGAGATGGGGGTCTCGTGACGGTCGCTTCGCGACCTCCTCGACCACCGGGAAAGGGGTCTCGTGACGGTCGCTGTGCGACCTCCTCGGCCTCCGAGACGGGGGTCTCGTGACGGTCGCTGCGCGACCTCCTCGACCACCGGAGGGCCGTTAGTCCGTCTCCTCGACGCCCGACTCGACCGCGTGCTGGGAGAGGAGGGTGAGCACGGTGCGGACGCCGGCGAGGACCGCCTGCTCGTCGTACGGCGCGGGGTCGACGACGTTGACGTTCTGGATCAGCTCGCCGTTCTGGACGAAGCCGGTGACGTACAGCTGCTTGCGTACGACGTCGACGACGACGCGCGCCGCGTCGGCCCCGTCGATCTCGGGCTCGGTGACCTCGGCGTCCTCGGGCTGACCCATGCTCTCCCAGGCCTCGTCGAGGGTGCCGGAGAAGAGCGTGTAGCTGGCGGTCACGACGGCCTGCCCGGACTTCTCGTCGGGTTTGAAGCGGCACTCCGGGGCGCTGGCGGTGCCGGACTCCTCGGTCGCCACGGACCCGAACTCGCGCTCGATGGTCCCGGAGTCGAGGACGTCGCACGGGTTCCACAGCGCGGGTGTCTCGTCCGGGAGGTCGGGCTTCTCGCCGACCTCGTCGTCGCCACACCCCGCAAGAAGTACAAGAGTTGCCGCGACCCAGAGGCGGTGGTTGAGGTGCGAGCGAAGCGAGCCTCGAAACCTAAGCATCCACCTTCTCCGTCCCCGGCAGCTTGAGCACCATCCGCGCCCCACCGCCCACGTTCTCCGTCGCCTGCACCGACCCCGCGTGGCGCTCGGCGACCTGACGGACGATCGCCAGCCCGAGGCCGGACCCCGGGAGGGTGCGCGAGTCGGCGGACCGCCAGAACCTATCGAAGATCCGGGCGCGCTCCTCCTCGGGGATGCCCGGACCCTGGTCGTCGACGGTGAGCACGCCGTCGCTGAGCCGTGCGGTGACCAGCCCACCCTCGGGGCTCCACTTGGCCGCGTTGTCGAGCAGGTTGGTCACCGCGCGCTCGAGGGCGGGCGCCTCGCCGACGACCCACCAGGGGCGGGTGAAGACCTCGAAGGTGATGCCGGGGGCGCGTCGGCGGACCCGCTGGACGGCGTGGTCGACGACGTCGGCGAGGTCGACCGGCTCGACGGTCGGCGGTACCGGCTCGTCGCGAGCGAGCTCGGTGAGGTCGCCGATGAGCGTGGTCAGCTCCTCGATCTGGGCGCGGATGTCCTCCATCAGCTCGGCCCGGGCGTCGGGCGGCAGCGACGTCGCGTCGCCGCCGGACATCGTCATCAGGTCGATGTTGGTGCGCAGCGAGGTGAGCGGGGTGCGCAGCTCGTGGCTCGCGTCGGCGACCAGCTGTCGTTGCCGGACCCGCGACGCGTCGAGGGCGGTGAGCATGTGGTTGAACGCGGTCGCCAGCCGGGCGACCTCGTCGTCGCCCTCGACGGGGAGCGGGGTGAGGTCCTCGGTGCGAGCGATCCGCTCGACCGCGGTGGTCAGCCGCCGGACCGGGCGCAGGCCGTTGCTGGCGACCAGCCACCCGGCCAGCCCGGCGGCGAGGACGCCGACGCCGCCGAACGCGACCGTCACCCAGCCGAGGCGGGACAGGATCCGGTCCTGGTCGTCCAGCGGCTGCGCGATCACCAGCGCGAGCCCCGGCTCCTGGGTCGGCACGGTGACCACGCGGTAGCGCTCGTCGTCGATCAGGATGGTGCGGATGCTGGAGTCCTGCTTGCCCCGGGCGACGTCGAGCTCGGGCTGCCCGAGCTGGATGTCGGGGCCCTGGTCGAGGACCCTGCCGTTGCCCTCGGCGAAGAGGAACGCGATCCGGACGTCGCCCGCGCCCAGCGCCCACGACTCCACGCCGGACTCCGTCGCCGCGATCAGGGCGCGGGACTTCGCCGCGTCCTCCGCCCGCTCCATCAACGAGCTGTCGAGGCTCTGCTGCATCTGGAACCGGGTGGTGGCGTAGGCGGCGATCGCGACGAACGCCACCGCCAGACCTACGGTCATCGTGGTCAGCAGGATCACCCGGCTCGCCAGCGACCGCCGGTAGTGCCACCTGCCGTTCGAGCCGGGCCCGACGGCGAGACCGGTGCCGGCCCAGAACCCGCTCACGATTCCTTCAGCACGTACCCGACGCCGCGGACGGTGTGGATGAGCCGGGCCTCGTGCTCGGTCTCGGTCTTGCGGCGCAGGTAGCCGACGTAGACCTCGAGCGAGTTCGCGGTGGTGGGGAAGTCGTAGCCCCACACCTCCTCGAGGATGAAGCTGCGCTCGAGCACCCGCCGCGGCCGGCGCAGGAACATCTCCAGCAGGGTGAACTCGGTGCGGGTCAGCTCGATCGAGCGGTCGCCGCGGGTGACCTCGCGGGTGGTGACGTTCATGGTGAGGTCGGAGAAGCTGAGGATCTCCTCCTCATCGCCGTCCTCGTGGGGCACCACCCGCCGCAGCAGCGCCCGGAGCCGCGCGAGCAGCTCCTGCAGGGCGAATGGCTTGGTCAGGTAGTCGTCGGCCCCGGCATCGAGACCCTCGACCCGGTCGCCCACGGCGTCGCGGGCGGTGAGCACCAGGATCGGTACGTCGTTGCCGGCCGCGCGCAGCGCCCGGGTCGCGTCGAGCCCGTCGAGGCGCGGCATCATCACGTCCATCACGACGACGTCGGGCGCGACCGACCCGATGCCGGCGAGCGCCTCGGCGCCGTCACCGGCCAGGTGCACGTCGTACCCGTTGAACTCCAGCGACCGCCGCAGCGACTCCCGGACCGCCCGGTCGTCGTCGACGACGAGGACCCGGGGCTGGTGAGGGGCGCGCTGTGACACGCCCCCATGATGACGGACGCGGCTGAGTGGTGGCTGAGAAGCGCCTACAGGTAGCGGGCCGCGATCTTGGCGGCGCGGGCGCCGTAGCCGCCGCCGAAGAGGCAGGCGTGCACGATCAGCGGGAACAGCTGGTGGATGCCGAGCCGCTCCTGCCAGTCGTCGCCGAGGGGCGAGACCTCGTCGTACGCCGCCATCACGTGCTGCAGCTGGGGCAGGCCGAAGAGCATCAGCATCGCCAGGTCGATCTCGCGGTGACCGCCGTAGGCCGCCGGGTCGATGACGACGACCCGCTCCTCGGGGCCCCAGAGCACGTTGCCGTTCCACAGGTCGCCGTGCAGTCGTGACGGCGGCTCGTCGGGGACGATCTCGCCGACCCGGGCGGCGGCGCGCTCGATGAGGTCGGCGTCCTCGGGGGTGACCAGCCCCTTGTCGCGCGCGACCCGGAGGTACGGCGTGATCCGCCGCTCGACGTAGAACTCCGCCCAGCTGGGCAGCGGCTGGTTGCCGAGCGGCAGCCGGCCGATGTAGCCGTCGGCTTCAGCGCCGTACGACGGTGCGCCGCTCAGGTGGGTGCGGGCCAGCGCCCGCCCGAACGCGGCCGCGGCGTCCTGGCCCGGTCGACTGGTCTCGACCCACGCGAGGATCAGGCAGTCGGCGTCGACCGCCAGCACCTCGGGCGTCGCGACGCCGTCGTCGGCCTCGGCCAGCCACCGCAACCCGGCGGCCTCCCGCTCGAAGAACCCCGGCGGTGCCTGGGTGACGGACTTGAGGAAGGCGGTGCGGCCGTTGGAGAGCCGCAGCTTCACCGCGCTCGACACGTCGCCGCCGGCCACCGGCGCGGTCGAGATCACCGAGGAGCCGAGCAGTTGCTCTGCTCGGCCGGCGACCGCGGGTTGCCGCGTCATGGTGCCCCCTAGGACATGGCTCAGGTCAGGACTGGCCCTTGAGCGCGCGCGGGATCTCGCGCCCCTGCTCGATGGCCTTCTCGGGTGCCTTGACCTTCTTGAACTTCTTGATGCCGATGAAGGTCAGCAGCACCGCGAGCAGCGTGTAGAAGCCGCAGACGATCAGGTAGGCCCAGTGGAGCGCGAGGCCGTCGCCGTTCCAGTGGATCAGGTAGGCGGCGGCGATCGAGAACATGATCACCGCCAGGACCAGCAGGAACGCGGCCGCGAGCAGCAGCACGATGCCCATGCCGCCCGCGTTGACGCTCACCTTCAGCTCGGACTTGGCGAGCTGGATCTCCTTGCGGATGAGCGTGGAGAACTCGGTCTGGGCGTCCTTGATCAGGCGCCCGATCGTGGGCTCTTCGGTGCGGGCGGTGTCGATGGCCATAGTTCCTCAAAGGACGTGTCGGACACTGGGTCGAGGCCGCTCCTCCGAGCGAGACTCCGGCGGGGACGGCCTCTCCGGGCGACCTTACAGAAGACGGCGGAGCGGTGCCGACCCCGTCTAGAGGTAGCGCAGCGCGGTGGTGACGTCGAGGGCATGGCCGCCGGCGCGTTCCTTCGCCGTGAGGTAGGCGGCGTTGGCGGCCGACAGGTGAACGTCGGTCGCCACCCGCTCCGCCACGTCGAGTCCGGCGGCGGTCAGCTGGGCGGCCTTGTCGGGGTTGTTGGTGAGCAGCCGCAGCCGGCCGACGCCGAGGGTGCGCAGCATCTGCGCGGCCGCGCTGTAGTCGCGCTCGTCGGCGCCGTGACCGAGCGCGAGGTTGGCCTGGTAGGTGTCGAGCCCGGAGTCCTGGAGCGTGTAGGCGTCGAGCTTCTCGTAGAGCCCGATGCCGCGGCCCTCCTGCCGCAGGTAGAGCAGGTAGCCGCCGACCTCGGTGATCCGCACCATCGCCTCCCGCAGCTGCGGCCCGCAGTCGCAGCGCTCGCTGCCGAGGACGTCGCCCGTGAGGCACTCGCTGTGCAGCCGCACCAGCGGCGCGTCGCCGTCAGGGGGTACGCCGTGGACCGCGGCGGCGTACGAGCCGAGCCCGATCGCGAGGTGCTCGCGCCCGTCGACGAGCCCGTCGAAGGTGAACACCCGGGCGACGGTGGCCCACCCGTCGGCGCGCAGGGGGACGGTGAGCTCGGCCCTGATGCTGGCGGGGCTGCCGGCGGTCGGGATCACGGCTCGGCCGTCCCGAACCGGTCGGACAGCGCATAGCGCAGGAGTACGACGTCGCCGAGCTGGCGGGTCTCGACCAGCCGCGCCCGGTGGTCGGGACACCAGGGGAACCGGCCGTCGTCGACGAACCGGCGCGCCCGCGAGTCGCCGACGAAGAACGGCGCGATCACCAGCTGGAGCTCGTCGGCCAGTCCGTCGGTGAGGAACTGGGTGTGCACGGTGCCGCCGCCCTCCACCATCAACCGACGGACGCCGCGCTCGTGCAGGTCCTCGCCGACCCGGTGCATCCGGCGCGGGCTGCGGCCCGCGTCGACGATGGTGGCCAGCCGCCCCAGCCGGGCGCGGGCGGGCGGCACCACGTCGGTGCCGCAGTAGACGAGCTTCTCGCTGTCGCCGGTGGTGAAGAAGTTGCCCC
>NZ_JACEHF010000146.1 GCF_014180685.1 Nocardioides pelophilus
AATGTTCCATTCCGAATCGAACAGGTGTACGATAGAAGCATCTCGGAAAGGAACACCGTGGTCGCCCAACTCCACCCCCAACCCCACCCGATCCTGGGCGCGGTCGCGGACGCCCGGAGTTCGTTGAGCGACGTGCGCGACGTGCAACCGGTGTACATGACCCCGGCCGAGAAGACCACCGCGCTCCAGGAGATCACCGCCCTGGAGGCCACCCTCACCGACCTGAAACTGCGCGTCCTCGCTGTGTCCGGCGACGTCGCCGACGCCGCCGGTGCCCGCGACATCGGCTCCTGGACCGCCCACCTCACCCACGCCGACCCCACTACCGCCCGCGCCGACGCCCGGCTCGCCGAAGCCCTCGACCGGCGCTGGACCCGGGTCGCGGCCGGCATGGCCGACGGATCAGTGGCGCTGGCGCAAGCGCGGGTGATCACCGCTGCGTTGGACGCCCTGCCCGACGACCTCGACCCCACCCTGCTCGCCAAGGCCGAGACCCAGCTGGTGGCCTAATGCGCCGACTTCAGCCCCGCCGAGCTACGCCGCCTGGGTCGTCACATCCTCCACGTCGTCGCCCCCGACATCGCCGAAGCCCACCAAGCCCGACTCCTCGAGGCCGAGGAGCAACGCGCCCGGGACAAGTGCCGACTGACCCTGAAGCCCATCGGCGACGGCACCACCCGAATGTCCGCACTGCTCCCCGACGCCGACGCCACCCGACTACGCACCTACCTCGAAGCCTTCACCTCACCCAGGAAGCACGACGACGCCCTGACTGGTGAGGAAGACCGGATCCCCTACCACCGCCGCCTCGGCCAAGCCCTCTGCGCCCTCCTCGAACACCTCGACCCGACCAAGCTCCCCGACCACGGCGGCGACGCGACCACCCTGATGGTCACCATCGACCTCGACTCCCTGATCACCGACCTGGCCACCGGCGGGCTCATCGACGCCCACCTCACCGCCGGCGACAACATGTCGGCCACCGCGATCCGCCGCCTGGCCTGCACCGCCAAGATCATCCCCGTCGTCCTCGGCGGCAAAGGCGAGATCCTCGACCTCGGCCGCACCCGCCGCCTCTACACACCCGGCCAACGCAAAGCCCTGCGCCTCCGCGACCAGCAATGCCGCGCCGAAGGCTGCTCGGTCCCGGCAGCCTGGTGCGAAGCCCACCACCTCAAACCCTGGACCCAAGGCGGCCGCACCGACCTCAACGACGGCGTACTCCTCTGCAACCACCACCACCACCGCGCCCACGACCGACGATACGAAGCCGACCGCCTTCCCAACGGCGACCTCCACTTCCACCGACGCCCCTAGCCAGCAGCACCGTCCGCGCGGCGCCCGAAGCGTCCGACATTGCCGAGAGCGGGCGGCTGCGGCGGGACGTCATACGTCAGTCGACCTATCACCGCTCAGCCGTATGACGTCCCGCGCAACGTCATACGGCCGTGGACCTACCACCGCTGAGCCGTATGACGTCCCGACGATGCGCCCGCAACTGACGCATGCCGCGCGGTCAGGAGCACCCGGACCTGTCTAGACAAGGCTCTCCGCGCAAGCGGATCCGGAGGACGAGGCGTGGCGGACGTCGGGGAACCGCGGCGATGATCCACCCGTGCCCATGTTCGCCGCTCTGCGTCGCCGGGCGCCCTGGGTCATCACTGGCGTGGCCGTCGTGGCGCTCGTCGTGCTGTTCGGCGTACGCAGCTGCTCGGCCAGGATCATCGACGCCGGCGGCGTCCAGGTGCTGGTGGCGGGCTACCAGTCCGGCGGCAGCGATGCGGCTGGCGGCGGGACCCTCGAGGTCGTCGGCGACTGCCTTGGGGCGCGCGGAGACGTCTATGTGTTTCCGCAAGGGACCGAGGTCGTCGACGAGGATCCGCTGACCATCGACATCCCCGGGTTCGGAGAGGTGTCGCTGGGCGAGGAGTTCGAGGTCGGAGGCGGATGGGAGGTCGAGCATTCTTCGGACGACGCGGAGCCGGGGCCCATCGAAGTCGGGGGCGTGACCATCCCGGACGGGTGCGCGAGGTACGACATCTTCCTCTCCGCCCCTCAGTGAGCGGCCGCCGTCACCGCGCTCATGCACCGTCCGGGTCCGCCTCGATGCCCAGCTCCTGCGCGGCCGCGGAGATCGCGCGCGCCAGCTCCACGTCGCGCTGGCTGAGGCCGTCGATCTCGTGCGTGGAGACGCGCACGGTGACGCTCGGGTAGCGCAGGTCGACGTCGGGGTGGTGGTTGGCCGCGTCCGCCAGCGCGCCGATCCGGGTCACCAGCTCGACACCCTTGGCGAAGCTGCCGGTCCGGAACACCGTGCCGACCTGGCCGGTCTCGAGCACCCGCCAGTCCGCGACACCGTCGGCAGCAGCGAACTCCTCGCCCGTGATGGCCTCGACCATCTCGGTCACCCGCCCGCGCCGAGCCAGGTCGGGTTGTGGGCCGGCGGGTCCTCGCCGACCAGGCCGTCGATCGACTCCCGGATCAGGTCCGCATGGCCGGTGTGGCGGGCGTACTCCTCGATCATGTCGACGAGCAGCCGCCGCAGGCTCGGCGCACCGTCGGCGAACACGACGTCGGCGGAGTGGTCCAGGCCGCCGTCGCCAAGCGCTCGTCGTACGGCGTCGCGCGATCGGGCGACGGCCGACTGCCAGAGCGCGTAGAGCTGTTCGGCGGAGTCGCTCGCGGCGGTGCGCCACTCCCAGTCGGACTCCCCCTCCCAGTCGACCCGGTCCCACGGCGCCGGCAGCGGCCGGCCGAGCAGGGCCCGGGTGAACACCTCGTCCTCGACGAGCGCGAGGTGCTTGACCAGGCCACCGAGGGTCATCGACGACGGACCGAGCCGGAGAGCCAGCGCCTCGTCGTCGAGCTCGCCGACCTTCCACGCGAACGTCGCCCGCTGCCGCTCCAGCGAGCCGAGCAGGGTTGCCGTCTCGTCGCCGGCGAGCGGCGGCTCCGGCCGGACGGGGGCAGAAACCTGGTCGGGGGCGTCGAGGGTGGTCATGCCTTCGACGTTAGAGCCGGCCCGACGATCGCGGGAGGGGTGACTGGCCAGTAGTTCCTTCAGGCCTTCACGTGCGTCGGGGACTTGGGTTCCGGGAGCGCGACCCGGTCCTCGGGGCCGGTCGGGAGGATCACGGCAGCGATGCCGTCCCAGGCGCGATCGATCAGGTCGGCCATGTCGAAGTCGGTCGCCCGTCGTACGTAGGGCTTCGACAGCTCGGTGCGGACCACCTTCACGAGGAACCGCCGGAGCTCCGGCTCGAGCCGGGCGACCTTCTGCAGCACGGCGCCCCGGCGGGTGTCGCTCTGCAGCGTCAGCGCGACCTCGTCGTCGGACGGCACCGTGATGTCGATCCGGATCCGGAGCGGCGCGACGGTGTGCACGGTGAGCGTGAGCGGCACGACGACGTCGGCGGTGAAGCGGTACTTGTCGACCCGCATGTCGATGTCGAAGACCACGCTGATCGGCAGGAACACCCGGTAGGCGAGCAGGTCTCCGGGAATCTCCTCGCCCTTGGTCTCGCGGAACGTCCCCAGCGCGCTGACCGTGGCCGCCTTGCGGCCGGGGCCGGCGCCGATCGGTCCGAGCTGGATCTGCGGCCCGAGCACGTCGGACACCATCTTCAGGATCCGGTCCTTGTTGAGGACCCGGCGGATGTACTGCTGGCCGAACGCCTCGTAGGAGATCTCCTCCTCGTGCGCCCGTTCCTCGGGAGTGCCGCCGAGCGCGACCGGCGCGGTCGCGGCCTCCTCGTCGATCTCGGCGAAGCCGCTCAGCTCGTCGGCGCTGAGCACCACGACCTCGAGCAGCCTCTCGACTGAGTCGTCCTGCTGGGCTGCCTCGGTCACTCGTCGAGTTTAGCCACCGGGAGCCGGTCCCAGCGGAGAGGGACCTACGACCCTGGCGATCGGAACGGTGCCGGGTTCACCCTGGGAATGAAGTGGCCACGCTGCCCACTCGGTCGGCGCGACCCTCGAGAGCCGACAAGGAGGCGATCGGTCATGGTCGCTGTTATCGCAATCGTCGTGGTCATCATGGTGATCCTGTTGATCGGGGTCCCCTGGGCGCTCAAGTCGACGGTCGACATGGAGAAGGACAGCCACGACCACCTCCTCGACCCCGACACGCCCAAGGTCGAGTACTCGGTGCCGAACGGCATCGACGCCGCGGTCATCTGCTCCGCCCTCAACGCCGAGGGCTTCACGACCGGGGTGAGCCTGGTCGGGGGCGACGAGCTGGTGCTCGTCGAGAGCCCTCCCGGGGAGCGGGAGCATGTTCGCGACGTCATCACGAGCGTCACCCACCGGGAGTACGGCGGGTTGAAGCTCCATGCCGTGACGTTCGCCGACGAGCACTGATCTCAGCAGCCGAGGTCTCAGCGGGCCGAGGTCTCAGTGGGCCGGGACGATCCGCCCGCGGACCTCGCCGAGCCCGATCACCGCACCGTCCGGCGCGGGCGCGGTCGCGGTGATCACGACCTCGTCGCCGTCCTCGAGGAAGGTCCGGACCTGGCCGTCGGGGAGGGTGATCGGCTCGGCGCCGTTCCACGACAGCTCGATGAAGGACCCCCGCTCGCCGGGCTCGGGTCCGCTGACCGTGCCCGAGGCGAACAGGTCGCCCGTGCGCAGCGAGGCGCCGTTGACCGTCAGGTGCGCCAGCTGCTGGGCGCCCGTCCAGTACATCTGCGCGAACGGCGGCCGCGCGACCGAGTGGCCGTTGAGCCGCACCTTCAGCCGCAGGTCCAGGCCGGTCGGTGCCGCGTCGGCGTCGTCGAGGTAGGGCAGCGGCCGGGGATCGCGTGGCGGTGGTGCGACCCAGGCCGCGTCCAGTGCCGCGAGCGGGGTGACCCAGGCCGACACCGAGGTCGCGAACGACTTGCCGAGGAACGGACCGAGCGGTTGGTACTCCCACCCCTGGATGTCGCGCGCCGACCAGTCGTTGACCAGGCAGATGCCGAACACGTGGTCGGCGAACGCCCCGAGCGGCACCGGGCTCCCGAGCGGGGACGGTACGCCGACGACGTACCCGACCTCCGCCTCGATGTCGAGGCGCGTGGTCGGCCCGAACACGACCTCGCCGTCAGCCGTACGGCGCTGGCCGCTCGGCCGGGTGACGTCGGTGCCCGACACCACGACCGTGCCGGCGCGACCGTGGTAGCCGACCGGCAGGTGCAGCCAGTTGGGCGGGAGCTCCTCCTGGCCTGGGCGCAGGATCCGGCCGAGGTTCCGGGCGTGGTGCTCGGAGGAGTAGAAGTCGACGTAGTCCGCGACCGTGAACGGCAGCTCGAGCCGGACGGCGGCCAGCTCGAAGAGGTGGGCCTCGACGATCGGGCGCGCTTCGCCGTCGGTCAGCCAGCCGGCGACGGCGGCCCGGGTCGCTGCCCAGGTCTCGGGGCCGGCGGCCAGCAGCCGGTCGAGGTTGTCGCCCTCGATCAGCGGCACCAGGCGAGGGTCCAGCTGGACGGCGGCACCGACCAGGTCGAGCACCGCGTCGCCGATCCGCACGCCGACCCGGGTCCGCGGGTCGCCGGGGGGCGCGAAGGCGCCGTACGGCAGGTGCGCGATCCCGAACGGGTGGTTGGCCGGGAGGTGCAGCCACGTGTGGGGCGCAGAACGGGCCGCGGTCATCGACGCCCGCCCGCCCACGACCAGGCGTACTCGCCGTCGTCGGCGGCGCGGCCGGCCTCGCCGAGCTCCAGCGGCCGGAAGGTGTCGACCATGACCGCGAGCTCGTCGAACCGCTCGGCCCCGAGGCTGGCCTCGATCGCGCTCGGTTGCGGGCCGTGCGCGTGGCCGCCCGGGTGCAGGGTGATCGAGCCGATCCCGATGCCCGAACCCTTGCGCGCCTCGTAGTCGCCGGCCACGTAGAACATCACCTCGTCGCTGTCGACGTTGGAGTGGTAGTAGGGCACGGGTACGGCGAGCGGGTGGTAGTCGACCTTGCGCGGCACGAAGTTGCAGATCACGAAGTTGTGGCCCTCGAAGACCTGGTGGACCGGCGGCGGCTGGTGCAGCCGGCCGGTGATCGGCTCGAAGTCGGCGACGTTGAAGACGTAGGGATAGAGGCAGCCGTCCCAACCCACCACGTCGAACGGGTGGTTCGGGACGACGTGCACCGAGCCGGTCAGCCCGCCCGGCCCGCTGCCCCGGTGCTTGACGTAGACCTCGACGTCGGTCGCGTCGGCGTTGGCCTCGACGAGCTCCGCCAAGGAGGTCGGCAGCCGCAGGTCGCGCTCGCAGTACGGCGCATGCTCGAGGAACTGCCCGTAGCGGGAGAGGTAGCGCTTCGGCGGCGCGATGTGGCTGCTGGCCTCGATGCAGTAGAGCCGCAGCGGCTCCCCGGGGGTGGTCGGGACCCAGCGGTGGGTGGTCGCGCGCGGGATCACGACGTAGTCGCCCGTGTCGACCTCGAGCTGACCGAAGACCGTCTCCACGGTCGCCGTACCGCTCTCGACGTAGACCACCTCGTCGCCGACGGCGTTGCGGTAGAGCGGCGAGGGTGCGCCGACCACGGCGTAGCTGATCCGCACGTCGCCGTTGCCGAGCACCAGCCGGCGACCGGTGACCGCATCGACCGGCTGCCACTCCTCGCCGGGGAAGAGGCGGTGCAGGGTGAGGTGGTGCGGCAGCAGCGGTGCGTTGGGCTCGGTCGCCTGGTCCGGCAGGTCCCAGGTGCGGGCGTCGACCATCGCCGACGGGACGTAGCGGTGGTAGAGCAACGACGAGTCGGAGGAGAAGCCCTCCTCGCCCATCAGCTCCTCGTAGTAGAGGTTGCCGTCCGGGTCGCGGTGCTGCGTGTGCCGCTTCGGCGGTACGTCGCCGATCCGCTGGTAGTGCGCCATGGGGTCACTCTCCTCCTCGTCAGCCTGGGTTTCGAGGCTCTTGGTTTCGAGGCTCGCTTCGCTCGCACCTCAACCACCAGAGCATCGCTCGACCAGCGGCGGACTAGAGGTTGCCGCGGCGCTCCTGCTCGCGCTCGATCGCCTCGAAGAGCGCCTTGAAGTTGCCCTTGCCGAAGCCGAGCGAGCCGTGCCGCTCGATCAGCTCGAAGAAGACGGTCGGCCGGTCGCCGATCGGCTGGGTGAAGATCTGCAGCAGGTAGCCGTCCTCGTCGCGGTCGACCAGGATGCCCCGCTTCTGCAGCTCCTCGATCGGCGCCCGCACGTTGCCGATCCGGGCCCGCAGCTCGGGGTCCTCGTAGTAGGAGGCGGGCGTGTTGAGGAACTCGACGCCGGCGGCCCGCAGGTGGTCGACGGCGGTGAGGATGTCGTTGGTCGCGAGGGCGAGGTGCTGGGCACCGGGGCCGCGGTAGAACTCGAGGTACTCGTCGATCTGGCTGCGCTTGCGGGCGATCGCCGGCTCGTTGAGCGGGAACTTCACCCGGTGGTTGCCGCTCGCGACCACCTTGCTCATCAGCGCGGAGTAGTCGGTGGCGATGTCGTCGCCGATGAACTCCGCCATGTTCGAGAAGCCCATCACCCGGCGGTAGAAGTCGACCCAGTCGTCCATCCGGCCGAGCTCGACGTTGCCGACCACGTGGTCGAGCGCCTGGAAGAGGCGCTTCGGCGCATCGGCCGGGCGCACCAGCGCCGAGCGGCGCGCGACGTAGCCGGGCAGGTAGGGGCCGTGGTAGCGGCTGCGGTCGATCAGCGTGTGCCGGGTCTCGCCGTACGTCGCGATCGCGGCGCGGCGGACCGTGCCGTGCTCGTCGGTGACGTCGTGCGGCTCCTCCAGGACGGTGGCCGCCTGCGACGCGGCGTGCGCGATGCAACGGTCGACGTCGGGCACCTCGAGCGCGATGTCGACGATGCCGTCGCCGTGGCGGGCGTGGTGGCGGATCACCTCGCTGTCGGGGTCGACGCCGCCCTCGATCACGAACCGCACCGCGCCGCTCTCGAGGACGTAGGACTTGCGGTCGCGGTTGCCGGTCTCCGGGCCGGAGTAGGCGACCAGGTCCATGCCGAACGCGGACAGGAAGAAGTGGGTGGTCTGGGTCGCGTTGCCGACCGCCCAGACCACCGAGTCCCACCCGGTCACCGGGAACGGGTCGTGGCTGTCGTCGTACTCCACCAGGCCCACGAGCTGGTGCAGCTGCTCGAGGCTGAGGTGGGCGAGTCGTTCCGCGTCGGTGAGCTGCTCCAGGGTCATGTCCGCCAGCCTCGCGGACTGGCGTTTGCTGTTCAACCACGCCAGCACGCACTGGCCGTTCTGCCCATTTGTGTCCAGCCCGACGCTTGTGAACTAGGCTTTCTGACTACCATGCACCTCGACCGGCTCGACCTCGCCCTGCTCACCGCGCTCCGCGACCAACCGCGGGCCGGCGTGCTCGAGCTCTCGCGCATCACGCAGGTCGCCCGGGCGACCGTCCAGGCGCGGATCCAGCGGCTCGAGTCGAGCGGTGTCGTCACGGGCTACGGACCCGACATCGACCTCGAGGCCGCCGGTCAGCACGTGTCGGCGTTCGTCACCCTCGAGATCGCCCAGGGGGCGCTCGACCAGCTCGCACCCGAGCTCGAGGCGATGCCGACGATCCTCGAGGCCTACGTCACGACCGGCACCGCCGACGTGCTCTGCAAGGTCGCCGCGACCTCCCACGCCGACCTGCAGGAGACCCTGCTCGACCTCAACCGGTCGCCGTCGGTGGTGCGGACGACGAGCGTGGTGGTGCTCGGCACCGTGGTCGCGCCCCGGGTGCTGCCGCTGCTGGAGCGGTCGGCCGAGCAGCGCGACGCCCGCGCTCCGGCGTACCGCTCGCGCTGAGACGGCGTGACCCGAGCCCGCACGAGCGCGTTAGCGTCCCGGGACCCCGGGAGGAACAAGCATGCGTCGCAGCCACATCGTCCGAACCGCGCTCGCTACAGGAGCAGCGTTGCTGTGCCTTTTCATGGGCCTCGTCGCCGGTGTCGCGGTGGTCCCGGCGGGCCATGCCGAGGACGACCTGCCGGTCACCTACAACTTCCTGGTCAGCGCGGTCGCCGCCGGTGCGCAGGTCGACGCCGACCCGCCGGGCGGCAACGACTGGGACTGCCGGCCCACGGCACGGCACCCCCGCCCCGTCGTCCTCGTGCACGGCACGGCCGGCAACAAGAACACCAACTGGCAGACCTACGCGCCGCTGCTGCACAACAACGGCTACTGCGTGTTCGCGCTGACCTACGGCGTCGCGCCGGGGACGCCGCTCCCGGCCAACCAGCTCGGTGGGATGACCCGGATGCAGGACAGCGCCCGCCAGCTCAAGCGGTTCGTGGCTCGGGTGCTGCGGGCGACCGGTGCGCGGAAGGTCGACCTGCTCGGACACTCGCAGGGCACGCTGATGCCGGAGTACTGGGTGAAGTTCCTCGGCGGTGCGCCGTACGTCAAGCGCTACGTCTCGCTCGCACCGGTGTGGCACGGGACCGACCTGGCCAACCCGGCTCCGCTCCTGGCCAAGGCCTTCGGCGTCCCCGAGGACCAGATCCCCGTGTGCCAGGCCTGCGGGCAGTTCGCGGCGACGTCGCGGTTCATGGCGCGGCTGCGCAAGGGTGGCCTGGCGGTGGGCGACATCGAGTACACCAACATCATGACCAAGTACGACGAGCTGGTGCTGCCCTACACCAGCGGTCGGGAGCGCGGGATGCGCAACGTCGTCGTCCAGGACCACTGCGGCACCGACTTCTCCGAGCACTTCGAGATCGCGGCGGATCCGGTGGCCGCGCAGATCGTGCTCAACACGCTCGACCCCGCGCACAAGAAGCCGGTGCCCTGCATGGTCGTGCTGCCCTGGGTCGGCCCGGTCGGCTGATCCGGACCTAGGCTCGGCGTATGCCGCTGCCGTTCCGCCAGGTCAACGTCTTCAGCTCCGACCCGGTGCTGGGCAACCCGGTGGCCGTCGTGCACGACGCGGACGGGCTGAGCGACGCGCAGATGGCGGCGTTCGCGCGCTGGACCAACCTGTCGGAGACGACGTTCCTGCTGCGGCCGACGTCCGAGGAGGCCGACTACCGGCTACGGATCTTCACCCCGGGCGGCGAGCTGCCGTTCGCCGGACACCCGACGCTCGGGTCGGCGCACGCGTGGCTCGAGGAGGGCGGCGTGCCGCGCGGTGAGCACGTCGTGCAGGAGTGCGGCGTCGGCCTCGTCCACCTCCGTCGGGGCGAGCGGCTCGCGTTCGCGGCGCCCCCGCTGATCCGCTCCGGCGCGGTCGACGACGGCGATCTCGACCGGATCGTCCGCGCGCTGCGCATCGAGTTCGCCGATGTCGTCGACAGCCAATGGGTCGACAACGGCGCCGGCTGGGTGGCCGTCCGGCTCCATGACGCCGCAGCCGTGCTCGCCCTGAAGCCGGACTTCACCGCGTTCGACCCGTTCGACATCGGCGTGGTCGGCCCCCACCCGTCCGGCGGCGAGGCGGAGGTCGAGGTGCGCGGGTTCGCGCCGCTCGTCGGCATCCCCGAGGACCCGGTCACCGGGTCGCTCAACGCCGGCCTCGCCCAGTGGCTCACGAGCGACGGCACCCTGCCGCCGTCGTACGTGGCCTCGCAGGGTACGGCGCTCGGCCGCGCCGGCCGGGTGCACATCGACACCGACGCCGACGGCACGATCTGGGTCGGCGGCGCGACCGTCACCACGATCAGCGGCTCGGTCGTCG
>NZ_JACEHF010000147.1 GCF_014180685.1 Nocardioides pelophilus
CGACCGGTCCTCGTCGTACAGCAGGGGGCCGCAGGCCTCGGCACCCTTGGGCACGGTGAGGAACTGCTTGACGTGGCCCCGCTCGGGCCCGGCGACCGGCACCCGGAAGATGCCGTCGTTGCCGCCGAGCTGGGTGCCGTCGGTCGAGATCCACAGGTTGCCGGCGGTGTCGAAGGCGACGTTGTCGGGGCAGCTGATCGGGCTGACCTTCGCCTTGTCGTAGCCGGCGAAGTAGGACTCGGGCGCCTCCGGGTCACCGCAGATCATCATCAGGTCCCAGGTGAAGGTCTTCCGCGCGTGGTCGCCGTTGCCGGGCGTGATCTCCAGGATGTAGCCGTTGCGGTTGCCGGACTTGGTCTCCAGCGGAGAGCCGGGGCTGGTGCGGGTCATCGACGACGTGATCGGGTTCGCCTCGTCGGCGGGGAAGGTGGAGCCGCGGCCGGAGTTGTTGGTCAGCGCGGCGTAGATCTTCTGGTTGACCGGGTTCACCTCGACGTCCTCGGGGCGGTCCATCTTCGTCGCGCCGACCTGGTCGGCAGCGAGCCGGGTGAAGACCAGCACCTCCGCGACCGACATGTCGGGGATGAACGACTCCGTGTCGGAGCACAGCGGGATCCACCGACCCGTGCCGTCGTGCTCCCCGTCGGCCTCGCCGTCGCCGGTGAACTTCGCGACGTAGAGGGTGCCGGTCGTCAGCAGCTGCATGTTGTGGCGCTTGGCCGCCTTGGTGCGGCGCGGGTCGAGCTTGCCGTCCGAGACGAACTTGTACAGGTAGTCGCCGCGCTCGTCGTCACCCATGTAGACGCACACCCGCCCGTCCTCGGCGATGCCGATCTCGGCGGCCTCGTGCTTGAACCGGCCGAGCATCGTGTGCTTCCGCGGGGTCGAGGCCGGGTCCATCGGGTCGATCTCGGCGACCCACCCGAAGCGGTGCGGCTCCTTCGGGTGCGCGGTCATGTCGAACCGCTCGTCGACCGAGCTCCAGCCGCGGCTGCCGCTGCCGGTGAGGCCGTAGCGGGCGTACTGGGCGGCGAAGCGGGAGTCGAGCGCCCCCGACCTGTCGAAGTACTGGTTGAAGTTCTCCTCGCCCGTGAGCACCGTGCCCCAAGGGGTGATGGCGCCGCCGCAGTTGTTGAGCGTCCCGAGGCAGGTCCGGCCTCCGGTCTGCGCCTTGGTCTGGAGCAACGGGTCACCGGCCGCCGGTCCGGTGAAGCGGAACTCGGTCCTGATGTGGATCCGACGGTTGAGCCTGGCCTTGGAGAGGTTCTTCTGGCGGAACCAGGACCCGGGAACCACGCCCCGCTTGATCTGTACGACGGACAGGCCGTGGTTGGTCATCGCGACCGCCTTGATCTCGTCGTCGGTGTAGACGCCCGCCGGGAACATCAGCTGCTCGTCGGTGTACTCGTGGTTGACGACCATCACCGCCTTGTCGTCGCTCAGCGGCAGGACGGCGACGTAGTCGGCGTTGTAGCCGAACTGCTGCTCGGCCGCCGCGACCGTCTGGTTGCGGACGTCGAACCTCGGCGCGCCCGCCACCACGGGGTCGCCCCACTTGATGACCACGTTGTGGGTGAAGCCGTCGGCGACGACGATCGCATCGCGGCGGTTGGGTGCGACCGGACGGAAGCGGGCCTGCGCCAGCGGGCCACCCGCAGGTGCGACCGCGCTCCGCTTCGCCGCCGGCTCGACCGCGGCGGCAGCGAGCGTCCCGGCTCCGGTCGTCGCCACCAGGACCCCGGCGCCGACCGCGGCTCCCCGGAGCACCGAGCGGCGCCCGACGGCCTTCGCGATCTCGTCCTGGATGTGGCCGTTCTCGGACGTGTTCGGCACGGGGTGGTCGCAGGCGTTGCCACACTTGAACCGGCAGGTCATGAACGACCGGGAACCGTGGCGGACACCCTCACGGGTGACCGGGGTGAGGGACAGCAGGGGGCGGTGCTCGGGGCGGGTGACAGTCATGGCTCGGAGCCAACCGACAACCGCTGAACCGGCACCGCTCCCCCGGTGTCCGGCCGGTGAAGTCCTGGGGAACTACGCCAGGTCGGCGGCCGTCCTGCCCTTGAGGTCCTTGCGCAGGATCTTGCCGGACGCGGACTTCGGGATCACCGGGATGAAGTCGATGATCCGGATCTTCTTGTGCGGAGCGACCCGCTCGGCGACGTACGCCATCACCTCGTCGGCCGTGAGCGACGCCCCCTCCTGGACGACGACGAAGGCGTGCGGGACCTCGCCGGCCTCCTCGTCGGGGTGGGGCACGACGGCGGCGTCCGCGATGTCGGGGTGGGTCAGCAGCACGGCCTCCAGCTCGGCGGGCGGCACCTGGTAGCCCTTGTACTTGATCAGCTCCTTCAGGCGGTCCACGACGTAGACCTCGCCCTCGGGCCCGACCTCGACGATGTCGCCGGTGTGGAGGTAGCCGTCGGCGTCGATGGTCTCGCGGGTGGCCTCGTCGTTGCCGAGGTAACCGACCATCACGCCGGGACCGCGCACCCAGAGCTCGCCGGGTGCCGTGCGTCCGCCCGGCACCGCCTCGATCTCCTCGCCGGTGAGCGTGTCGACGACCTTGAACTCGACGTTGGCCACGGCCATGCCGACCGAGCCGACCGAGATGTCGTCGCGGTCGAGCGGAAGCGCGTGGGAGACCGGGCTGAGCTCGGTCATGCCGTAGCCCTGGAGCATCCCGCAACCGAGCCGGGCCTTGACGGCGTCACCGAGGGACTGGTCGAGCGGCGCGGCGCCGCTGAGCACCGCGCGGATGCTCGACGTGTCGATGGTGTCGACCGCCGGGTGCTTGGCCAGCGCGACCGCCATCGGCGGGGCGATGTAGAGGAAGGTGATCCGCTGCTCCTCGATCAGCCGGAGGAAGTCGTCCAGGTCGAAGCGCGGCATCGTGACCAGCTTGGCGCGCACCCGGAGGGTGACGCTCATGATCACGTTCATGCCGTAGATGTGGAAGAACGGCAGCACGGCCAGGACCACGTCGTCGCGCTCCTCCTTGATCACCGACATCGACTGCTCGACGTTGGCGACCAGGTTGCGGTGGGTGAGCATGACGCCCTTGGCCTTGCCGGTCGTCCCCGACGAGTAGGGCAGGACGGCGAGGTGGGTCGACGGGTCGATCGAGATGTCGGGCGGCGTTGCTCCCTCGGACAGCAGGTCGAGCAGCGACTCGTGCCCCTCGGCGCCGTCGAGGACGATCACGTTGTCGGCGGCCAGACCGACCTCGCTGCACCCGGCCAGGGCACCCGGGAGCAGGAGGGACACGGTGACGTAGCGGATCGCACCCGAGTCACGCAGCTGGTTGGCGATCTCCGGTGGGGTGTAGAGCGAGTTGATGGTGGTCGCGGTCGCTCCTGCACGCAGGATGCCGTGGAACGCGATGATGAACGCCGCGGTGTTGGGCACCTGCAGCGCCACGACGTCGCCGGGCTTGATCCCGCGAGCGGCCAACGCACCGGCGAAGGCGTCGATGCGGGCGCGCAGGTCGCCGTACGTCGTCTCGGTCCCGGTCGCCGAGTCGAAGACCGCCGGGCGCCCGAGGTCGTCCTCGGTGAGTCCGGAGAAGAGGTATTCGTACAGGCTGACGTCGGGGATCTCGACGTCGGCGAAGGGGCTCTTGAACGGCACAGGTGGGTCCTCTCGGGCGAACGTGATCGCTGTCACCCGAACCGTAGCGCCGCTGGCCGCCCATTGGCGTCGTGCTGTCGCACAGGACCGGGACCCGGGTCCTGTGCACGGGACCACAGAACCGGGACTTCAGTCCCGTAACGCCACTCGCGGCCGCGTCGTTTGGCAGGCCAGGGAGTCCGAGTCGGGGAGGGTGTCGTGGAGCAGATCGAGCTGCAGCTGAGCGAGTTCACGCTGCGCAGCCGTTCGGTGGCGGTCAGCCACGTGGCGGCCGGCCTGCAGCGCGGTCTCGAGCTCGGCGAGCCGCTCGTCGTGAGCGACACCGGCCGCGGGCGCTTCTTCGCCGCCGTCGTGGCCGATGTCGACTTCGAGCTCAGTGACACCGTCTACCGGATCGAGCTGGGCTCCCGGCTCGCTGCCGAGGAGGCCTCGGACTGGTTGGCGCCGGCCACCGCCCCCGAGTCCGACGAGTTCACGACGCGCCAGATCCTGGAGCTTCTGGGCGAGCTGAACCGCAGCCGCCGGATGATGCGTGCGCTGTCGGACGACGTCGCGCACTGACCCCGCACACTGACCCCGCGCACGCGATCAGCGACGCCGGGACGTGCGTCCGGCGACGGGCTCTAGTCCTTTCGGATGGGCACCGGGAGGACGAGCGGGCAGAAGATCCGGTTCTGGGCGGCATTCCCGTCCGTTAGGCCTCCACGGACCCCGTCACGTCGGCAGAGTGACCCTGTGCCAGCGAAGCGACCGATCCGCGTCTACCTCCTCGACGACCACGACATCGTCCGTCGAGGCCTCGCCAGCCTGCTCGAGGGCGAGCCCGACATCGAGGTCGTCGGCCAGTCCGGACTCGCGAGCAAGGCCCTCCAGGAGATCCTCGAGCTGCGGCCGGACGTCGCCGTGCTGGACGCCCATCTGCCCGACGGCAACGGGCTCGACATCTGCCGCGAGGTGCGCGCCGTCGACCCGGACATCAAGGCGATGATCCTCACCAGCTACCAGGACGACGACGCGATCTCGGCGGCGATCCTCGCGGGCGCGGCCGGCTACGTCCTCAAGCAGATCGAGGGCAACTCGCTCGTCAGCGGGATCAGGCTGGTGGCCAGCGGCCACTCCCTGATCGACCGCTCCGTCGCGGCGCGGGTCATGGAGCAGGTGGAGTTCCACAAGCGTTCCCTGCAGGTCATCTCCGACCTCACCCCGCAGCAGAGCAAGATCCTGTTCCTCATCGCCGACGGCCTCACCAACCGGGAGATCGCCGAGCGCCTGTTCCTCGCCGAAAAGACGGTCAAGAACCACGTGACGGCGCTGCTGAGTCGGCTCGGGGTCGCCCACCGCACCCAGGCGGCCCTGCTCGCGCAGCGGCTGCGCGGAGAGACCCCGCTCGCGGTCGACACCTCGCTCGCGACGGCGCGCAAGGGCGTGAGCTGACCCCGGCTCCCCGCTGACCGGCGCCAGGTTCGTGCGCCGCGGTCGTTCACGGCACGGACGTCTCGGTAGCCTCCGGCTATGCCGTTCGCCCGAGCGTCCCGCCCAGTCCTCAGGCTCGCCGCGGTCGCCGCGGTCGTCAGCGTGGCGGGATGCGGGAGCAACGGTGACGGGAACAACGGTGACGGGAACAAGGACCGACGACCGGGGTCGTCGCGCCCCGGTTCCACGACGGTCAGCGACCCGGTGGGCGACACCGAGAACTCCATCAACCTCGGAGATCCGTCGGAGACCACCGTCGACGTCGACGTCGAGGCAGTCACGCTCGACTACGGCAGGAGCGGCCTGCGCGTGACGGTGGCGTACGCCGAGCCGCTCGACCCGCACCCGGAACCGGCGAACCTGATCGTCCACATCACGGCTCGCGGTTCCTTCGACGACGAGGTCCTCAAGTGGTACGACGGTCGTCGCCCCCACGTCGTGGGCGAGGACGGGGTCCGCACGGCCTGCCGACCGCCGGCGTCCGAGGTCGACCACCCCGCCGGGTTGGTCGAGCTGACGGTGCCGACGGGGCAGCGGTGCCTCAGCGAGGATGACCCGCCCGGGAAGGTCACGGTGTCGGTCACTGCCTGGGGTGGGGGCGCGGTGGACTTCGTCGACAAGGCCGTGGTGACGCTGCCCTAGCCCTCCGCGTCCGCCCCGCGGCAGGCTCCCGCCCGCCCGGGAACGTGTGAGGTGGCCCCGGGAGCGTCGCTCCCGGGGCCTCCTCCTCTGCGAGTCCGGCAGGACCCGCGCGGTCTCAGACCTCGAACTTGCCCACCAGGTCCTTGAGCTGCGAGGAGATGTCGGTCAGCTGCGTCGCCGACTCCAGCGTCTCCTGGGCACCCTGCCGGGTGTCCGCCGCGGCGCTGGCGACCTGGGTGACGTCCTCGGCGATGCCGTTGGCCCCGGCGGCCGCCTCGGTGACGGACCGCGCGATCTCGTTGGTCGTCGCCGTCTGCTCCTCGACCGCGGACGCGATCGTGGTCTGGATGTCGTTGATCCGGGCGATGACCTCGGCGATCCGGCCGATGGCCGACACGGCACCCTGGGTGTCGTTCTGGATCGCCTCGATCTTCTGGCCGATGTCCTCGGTGGCCTTGGCGGTCTCCTTCGCCAGCTCCTTGACCTCGTTGGCGACGACGGCGAACCCCTTGCCGGCGTCACCCGCCCGCGCGGCCTCGATGGTCGCGTTGAGGGCGAGCAGGTTGGTCTGCTGCGCGATCGAGGTGATCACCTTGATGACCTGGCCGATCTCCGCCGACGACTCGCCGAGCGAGGCGACCGTGGCCTCGGCTCCCCCGGCGACGTGGACCGCGTCGGTCGCGACCGAGGCCGCCTCCGTCGCGTTCTTCGCGATCTCGCGGATGCTGGCGGTCATCTCCTCGGCCNGGTCGCGCCCTCGCCCATCCCTTGCGACAGGCCCGTCAGCTGCTCGGCGGAGGTCGCGAGCGCCTCGGCCGTGCGGCTGATGTCGCCCATGCTGGTGCGCATCGTGCTCAGCAGCGACCGCAGCCCGGCCGCGACCTGCCCGACCGCGTCGTCGCCCTCGATGTCGATCTCGCGGGTGAGGTCGCCCTCCGCCGCCGCCGACACCACGCTGAGGATCCGCTCGACCTTGGTCTTGAGCTCGGCAGCGGCCTCACGCTCGGCGGTGTCCTTGCCGATCCGCTCGATCGCCGACGAGACCAGTCGCCCGACGTTGCGCAGCGCGTCGAGACGCTGCGGCGAGGGATCCAGGGTCTCGGTGGCGAAGAAGTCCATCGTCCCGACGACCTCTCCCCCGACCATGACCGGGAAGCACACCCCGGACTTCACCCCGACCTTCTGGGCGACCGGCGCGCGGACGCAGTCGGTCATCTCGCCGATGTCGGCGGTGAAGAACAGGTCCCGCTGGGCCCACGCGCGACCCGACAGACCGATGCCCTCGGCGAACGACGCCTCCAGCGTCACCCGCCGGAACTCCGGGCCGGCGTCCCCGGACTCGCAGCGGAACTTCAGCTTCCGATCGGCCGGGTCGACGGCCCAGTACGAGCCGTACGTCAGGCCGAACTCGCGTCGTACCGTGTCGAGCGCGACCTGGACGGCCGTCTCGACGTTGTCCTCCGACGAGAGCGCGGACAGCACCTGGTTGACCGCCGTGGTGTCGGCGGCCGCTTCGGCGTTCGACCGCTCCAGCCGCAGCTTCTCGGTGATCACCTCCCAGGTCGCCATCGCGCCGATGTAGGCACCGTCGCTGTCGCGGATCGCGGAGACCAGCAGGTCGAGGACCTCGGGACCGACCTGGATGTTCGCACGGCGCGGCAGCATGCCCTCGTCGGACAGGATGCCCCGCTGGTAGCCCGGGTTCTTGTGGAAGATGTCCAGGCTCGAGCCCACGACGTCGTCCGCCTTCACCGGCAGGTGCTCCTCGAGCCCACGCAGCGTCTCCAGGGACGCGGGGTTCATGTACGTGATGGTGAAGTCGCGGTCGGCGAACATCATGTTCGTCGGGCTGTTCTCCATCATCGAGGTGATCCGGGCGACCTCGGACTCGAGCCGGACCTTGGCGGTCACGACCTCCCAGGTCGCCATCGCGCCGATGTAGGCACCGTCGCTGTCGCGGATCGCGGAGACCAGCAGGTCGAGGACCTCGGGACCGACCTGGATGTTCGCGCGGCGCGGCAGCATGCCCTCGTCGGACAGGATGCCCCGCTGGTAGCCCGGGTTCTTGTGGAAGATGTCCAGGCTCGAGCCCACGACGCCGTCCGCCTTCACCGGCAGGTGCTCCTCGAGCCCACGCAGCGTCTCCAGGGACGCCGGGTTCATGTACGTGATGGTGAAGTCGCGGTCGGCGAACATCATGTTCGTCGGGCTGTTCTCCATCATCGACGTGATCCGGGCGACCTCGCGGTCCGCGAGCATCTGGTCGGTGACGTCGACCGCGGTGACCAGCGAGCCGAGGTAGCGGCCCGACTCGTCATGGACGGCCGTGAAGGTCGACTCGACGGTACGGTCGGCCAGCTCGATCCGGTGCGTCGACGGCAGGTAGGACCCGTCCCGCACCAGCTCGGCGCCCAGCTCGGGGTGCGTCCAGAGGTTCGCGAACGACGTACCCACGAGCTCGTCGGCACCCTCCCCGGGGAGCAGCGCGACCAGCTCGCGAGCGGCCTGGTTGGCGTGCCGGACCAGGTAGTCGGGCCCGACGAGGAACGCCGGCGACGGCATCGCATCGATGAGTCCGTACGACGTCCGCGCCGCCGATGCCCGGCCGCTCTTCCTGGTGGGCGCGCCCGACGGCCGGTCGCCGTTGATAGCGGGCGCGCTGGTGTCGAGTTCAGTCACGGTTCCCTCCGGTTATTTCAGTAGTGACGTCGAGTGCCCGGTCGGCGTCGAGGACGAGCAGGATCTCGTTGGGCAGGATGCGAACGCCGTGGACGACGTCGCGGACGACGACCGGCATCGTCGATGGCACCGGCTGGAGCTCGAGGTCGGCGACGTCGATGACGTCGCCGATGTCGTCGACCAGGATGCTGACGATCTCGCCACGGCTGCGGACGATGACGTTCATCGGCAGCCGCTCGGGGTCGCGCGACGGCAAGCCGAGGCGCACCCGGAGGTCGACGGCGGTGACGATCTGTCCTCGCAGGTTGATCAGGCCGGAGACGGCCTCGTGGGCCCGCGGCACCCGGGTCATCGGCTGGTGCCGGATCACCTCCTGCACCTCGTCGACGGCGACGCCGAAGAACAGCTCGTCGACCCAGAACGTGCAGTACTGGCCGGCGGTCGTGGTCGTGGTGGTGCTCATGACGCCACCACCGCCTCCAGGTCGACCAGGTCGGTGACCCGGCCCTGCACCACCGCCGAGCCCAGTACGCCGGACCGCCGACCGACCGCCGTCCGGACGACCTCGGTCTCGACGACGTCGAGGACCCGGTCGATGACGATGCCGACCGCGCGCTCGTCGGCCTCGTGGACCACCACGGCGATCTCCTCGGCATCGAGCGAGCTGTCGACCAGCCCGATCAGCGGCGCGAGCCGGACCAGGGGCAGCAGCCCGCCGCGGTACTGGACCACCTCGACGTCCCCGCTGCGTTCGACCCTGGCGGCCGGGATCTCCTCCAGCCGGGCGACGTCGGCCAACGGCAGCGCGGCGCGCTGACCGCCGACCTCGAGCACCAGCAGGGCGATCGCGTCGTTCGACGCATCGGCCCTCTGGTCGTTCGTGTCCGCCTCGGTGGGGCCCACGCCCTGGGACTTGGCCAGGCCGGCGACGTCCAGGATGAGCGCGACCCGGCCGTCGCCCATGATCGTGGCACCGGCGTACATCCCGAGGTTCTTCAGCTGACGCCCGATCGGCTTCACGACGATCTCCTGGGTGTCGTGGACCTCGGACACGCAGAGGCCGAAGCGCAGGTCGTCGCTCTGCAGCACGACCACCGTGATCGCCTCGGCGTCCGCAGCGCTGCCCCCGAGCGCCTCGGCGAGGTGCACCAGCGGCAGCAGGTCACCGCGGAGCCGGAGCACCGGGGCGCCGGCGAGGTCCTCGACGTCGCGGCCGAGCTCGTCGCCCTCGATCCGGACCAGCTCGACCAGGTTGGCCTGCGGGATGGCGTACCTCTCGCCGCCCTCGGCGACGACCAGCGCGGGGATGATCGCGAGGGTGAGCGGGATCCGTACCCGGCAGGTGGTGCCCTGCCCGGGCTCGGAGTGCACGTCGACCGTGCCGCCGATGCGTTCGATGTTCGTGCGCACCACGTCCATCCCGACGCCGCGTCCGGAGATGTTGCTGACTGCCGACGCGGTCGAGAAGCCGGGCCGGAAGATCAGGCCGAGGATCTCCCTTGTCTCCATCCGGGCGAGCTGCTGCCGGGTGATGGCGCCGTTCTGGACCGCGACCTCGGCGATCCGTGCCGGGTCCATGCCGGCGCCGTCGTCGGTGATCTCGACGACGACCTGGCCGGACTCGTGGAACGCGCGGAGGGAGAGCGCACCCTTGCGCGGCTTCCCGGCAGCCTCGCGCATCTCCGGTCGTTCGATCCCGTGGTCCATCGAGTTCCGGACCAGGTGGGTGAGCGGTCCCTTGACGGCCTCGAGCAGGCTGCGGTCGAGCTCGGTGTCGTGGCCCTCCATGGTGAGCTCGACCTCGCGGCCGAGCTGGAGCGCGAGGTCGCGGACGACGCGCGGCATCTTCGACCACACCTGGCCGATCGGCTGCATGCGGGTGCGCATCACCGACTCCTGCAGCTCGCTGGCGACCAGGTCGAGGCGCTGGCTCGCGCGCACCAGCTCGACGTCCTCGTGGCTCTCGGAGCGCTGGAGGATCTGGTTGCGGGTCAGCACGAGCTCCCCGACGAGCTGGACCAGGTTGTCGAGCAGCTCGACGTCGACCCGGACCGAGGAGTCGACCAGCCCGCGCCGCTCGGTGCCGTCCCAGCCGGCCTCGGGAGGTGTGTCGGCGGCGGGGTCGACCGGTACGACGACCGGCGCGCCGCGGCGGTCG
>NZ_JACEHF010000148.1 GCF_014180685.1 Nocardioides pelophilus
CGTCAACGACTCACCCTCCCTGGTGCAGGCAGACGTCGGCATCGCAGTCGGCGCCGGCACCGACGTCGCCATCGAAGCCGCCGACGTCGTCCTCATGCGCTCCGACCCGCTCGACGTCCCGGTAGCGCTCACGATCGGCCGCGGCACGCTGCGGAAGATGCGCCAGAACCTCGGCTGGGCGGTGGGCTACAACGCCATCGCGCTCCCCATTGCGGCGGGCGTGTTCGAGCCCTCCTTCGGGCTGGTGCTCAGGCCGGAGGTCGCCGCCTTGTCGATGTCGGGGTCCAGCTTCCTGGTCGCGGTCAACGCGCTCCTGCTCAAGCGCCTGCGGTTGCCTGCACAGCCCGCGGAGGCTGAGCCGGTAAGGGACGAACGCCTTCAGCCCGTGGGCTGACGCTCATCCCCTGCGAGGGCTTGCCGAGCGAACGCCGGCAAGTCCTCGCATGTAGTCACTGCTGACCCGGCTCCTTTGGCAGTGGCAGCGCCAAGAGTGCCCGCAGGAACTCTCGGGCACTCCATCGAGCATCCGGAAGGCCCGAGGCCGAGCCCTGGAAGTCGGGGACGGGCCGTGCATCGGCTTCTTCCTTCGTCGTGGCCGGACCGTTCTCCTCGATGTCCTGGACCAGCCAGTCCATCTCCTTGATCTCCTTGCGCTGCGTCGCCGTGATCGCGTCGGCGAGTTCACGGACCCGCACGTCCTCGATACCGGATCTCTCACTGGTCAAGATCGCGATCGAGTGGTGAGGGATCATCGCCTTCATGTAGCTCTCGTCATCGACCAGGGCCTGCGAACGCGACAGGTAAAGGGCAGTGCCGCCGAGGACGAATGCGCCCAGGATGATGCCGATGTTCACCACGCGATTGCGGTACATCACCCCCCACATGAAGGCCAGCATGATCAGTGCCATCGCCGCGCCCATGAGGAGCGCCATGTACACGCGCTCCTCGCTGAAGCGGACATGATCGGCGCTGAACGCATTGGTGTAGGTGAGCGCGAACATCACGGCAGTCGAGGTCGCGATCATCAGGCCGAAGCGCAGATACATCTTCGCCTCGTGGTGTCCCCCGGAGTCGCCGGCGCGGGCTCGGTTGTCACTCTTCTCGCGATCGGAATGTTCGCCCGGCTCGCGGTGGTTGGCATGCTGTTGTTCGTTCTGCTGACGCTGGTTCATCTCATCGTCCCTCAAGATCGAAGTGGGTGCGTGCAGGCGGCATGGGATGACCGAACCGTTCGGATCCGGCCATCCCGAGCGGCCGCGTTAACCGATGGCGCTCAGGACGCGGTTGCAGGCGTCCTCGCACCGCCGGCACGCCTCGGCGCAGATGCGGCAGTGCTCATGCATCTCGGCGTGCTTCTCGCACTCCTCCGCGCAGGACTTGCAGGCTTGAGCGCACGCCTGCAGCACTGCGCGGGTGATGTTGGCGTCGTAACCGGTGTGGCGTGACAGCACCCGGCCAGTGGCCTCGCAGATGTCGGCGCAGTCTGTGTTCGTGCGGATGCACTTGGTCAGTTCGGCGACCATCTCCTCGCTCAGGCATGCGTCGGCGCACGCCGCGCACGCCTGAGCGCACTCCACGCATGCTTCGACGCATTGCGCCAAGAGCTCGCGGTCGGTGTTGATCTCCGCCGGGTAGGTCTCCATCATGTCGCTGATCGTGCTGGTCATGAGTTTCTCCGTCTCGTCGTGACGTGGTCCTGTGGGCTGTCGAACGAGCAGCAGCGCGGCACCATGGTGATGACGCCGGCTGCACAGAGCCCTCAGGTCCGGATCGCCGGAGACGCACGTGGTGGCGAGAGGGGCGGGGGACTTCCGCGGGCACTTGCCCTCCAGTGAGCGGCGAGGAGCCGCCGCGACGGCGGTGCCCTCAGCATGCGGTTCGCATCACGCCAGAACCCGCCCGGGCGCAACAGCAGGACGCTGACGGCAAGGATGGACAGACAGGCGCCCAGCATGTGCAGCAGATGGGCGGGTTCATCCTCGCTACCAGGACCGTGACTGGATCCGGGTAGAAGGCCGCCGCTGCCCTCACGGACTCGCGCAAGAGCCGGCGCCTGGTCGGCGTGAGCAACCGCTTCGGCGACAGCCGCAGGAGTGGCAACTGTCATCCCAACGTGTCGTGCGAACAGGTCATCGCCGGAGATGCCGGCAAGAACGAAGAGAGCGGCCAGGACACAACCAGCGAGCGTTCGAACTCGGCTGGAGGGCGGTCGCTGGCGGCGGTCCATCACCCCGCCCGTACCCCGAGGTGCTCTGGTCCATACGTCGGGTGCCCGACCGATCGATGGTGCCGTCAGTGGGCGACGAGATCTACCCGCGACGGCCACGGGTTCGGCCGACAACCGGCCAAGCCCTTCGTCTGCTGCAACATCACCGGCGCGAGCCTTCCGGAACCGGGGCACCCGACGTGGGGGTAGCCCAGGGCGTGACCCGTCTCGTGGTTGATGACGTAGCGCCGATATGCCTGCAGGTCACCGGCGTATCCGTCTGCGCCGAACTGCCAGCGCCAGGCGTTGAGGACGACGTCCCCGCCGTTGCGGCAGGACAGCCGACCGCCCGTGTCGAGCGGTGCACAGAGTCGATCGGCCGTCTGCGGAGTGGCCAGGACGATGCGGAGGTCGGCATGCCCATCGACGCGGACGAGCGTATGGCGCGTCGCCCAGCCGCGCTGATCAGCCAGGGTCGCTTCGACCAGCCGCGCCACATCCACGGTGCTGAAGGGCAGGCCCCGCTCGACCTCGACCCGGTACGTCACCCCTTCCTGCGAGCCGAGTGGCGCAGCGGCGGCGACTTCGAAGGTGCCGGGGCCGCGCTCCGGAATGCGAGTGGCGGGGGAAGGCGGCCCCTTCGGAACCGGGTCACGATCTCGACCAACCGCGACCTCACCGTCTGGTCGCCCGCCCTTGAGAGTCGGGTCAGGGAAGGGCGCGGACGGCGAGGCAGCAACTGCAGTGCGGCGGCCCGCCTCCCCGGTGTCCGGTGCGCCGGGGATGAGGAACGCGACCGGCCCAACCACGGAGGCAGTCGTAGCCACCACTGCCAGGACGGTGAGTCCGCTCGTGGCACGCCGACGCGGCGCGCGATGGGAACCCGCGCGTCGATGGGTGGCTCTGCGCTTGCTCACCGTCCCTCGACCTTCACAGCACGCGCGACCAGGTGTCGCCGTCGTCGGTGGACCGGTAGGCGGCCGTCTCGGTGGCGGCGTACCAGCCCTGAGTGCTGATGGTGAACGCGGCCGGCTGGCCATCGATTGAGCCGACCTCGCGCCATGTTCGACCGGTGTCGGTGCTGACCCGAACGACGCCGTCGGGGTCGATACCCGCCAGGGTCCCGTCCGGAGTGGTGTCGAGGTACATCATGGTCGAACCGCCAAGCTCACGGGTCTCCCCGGATATGGCGTCGATGCTGAGGAGCTGGCCGTGGCCGTCGGTCGCGATCAGCGGGTCGCCTTCATCGAACGCCGCGACGCTGATCAGCGGACCGCGGAACATCTCGTCGAAGCTCTTCCGGTCCTCGGTTCGCAGCAGACGGCCAGAGGTCGCGTCGTATGCGTAGAGCGCGTCGCCGGCGGGCTCGAGGATGTGGAAGTCCGCCTCACCCTGGAGGGCGAGCGGCGTCCAGGTCTCTCCGGCGTCGGTGGACTCGATCAGGCCCAGGTGAGCGGGCAGGTCCTCGCGGAGGTCCGGGTGCCCGCTTCCCAGGAAGTGGCCAGGGCCGACAACGGTGAACGCCATCGTGTCCTGATACCGGTCTGCGACGCGGCTCGGCCGGCCGCTCTCGTCGACGTGGAAGAGGCCGAAGTGGGTGGCGACGTAGAGGCTGTCGTCGGCGGGATCGACGCCGAGACCGTGGATGTGGCCGACGCTCGTGTCGTCATCGGCGGGCGGCGCGGTCGCTGGGGTGTCCTTGGCGCAGGCGCTCGTGAGGAGAGCGGCGCCAATGAGGATGGCCATGAGGGCGACATGGGGTCGGTACATAAGGGCGGCTCCGAGGTGAGGATCGGTGCCAGGCAGGCGGAGGAGCTCCGTCCTGCCCGGCACCAGGAACGACATTAGGAGTTCAGCAGGTCCTGCATCGTCTGGATCTCCTCCGCCTGCGTCGTCTCGATCTCCTTGGCCATGTTGACGGCCTCGGGGAACTCGCCCTCGGACTGCTCGGTCTTGGCCATCTCGATCGCACCCTCGTGGTGCTCGATCATCATGGTGAGGAACATCTGGTCGAACTCCGCGCCGGCGGCCGCCTCGAGCTCGGCCATCTCGTCCTCGGTCATCATTCCGCCCATCTCATCGGACGACATGTCGCCGTGATCCATACCCGACATGCCCTCATCCGGGACGTCCTCGCCCCAAGACTCCAGCCAGCCGGTCAGGGTCTCGATCTCGGGGCCCTGGGCTGCCTCGATGTCGGCGGCGAGGTCCTTGACCTCTTGGCTCTCGGCGCGTGATTCGGCGAGGTCGGCCATCTCGATGGCCTGCTGGTGGTGGGGGATCATCTCCTGGGCGAAGGTGACGTCGGCCTCGTTATGGCTGGCCGCGGTGTCAGTGTCGTCGTCGTTGCCGCAGGCGGCGAGGGTGAACAGCGAGGCCGCCACAACGGCGGTAATTAGCGACTTGCGCATGAGTGTTGCTCCATCTGTGTGATCGGGTGTCTGGGCAGGCGAAACTCGAGACGCCCCAGGGTGGGCGCCTCGTGACGGATACCTGTCAGCAGCGGATCACACAGAGCATGTCGAGGCTGGGCGGGTCGCGGTCACGCCCGATGAACAGCAGGGGCTGCCATGCCGGCAAAAGGGTACGAGGGATGCGGAAGCCCCGACGCGCCAGCAGGAGCGCGATCCCCAGCACCAAACCGGCCAACACGGCCAGACAGAGGCCAAGCAGCGTCGCCCCACTCTCGCCGACCGGCTCGTCAGAATCCATTCCCGCCGGCACATCCGTCACGACCGGTGCAGATGCACCCGGCTCACTCTCAGACGGGCCAGAGTGGTCATGGACGCGGGAGTCGGCGGGGATCATGACGCTCGCGGGTGTTGCTCCCATGGAGTGGACGCCTGTGTGGGATCCCCAACCGTGCATCGACAGAAGGCCGAACAGCGCGACGGTCACCGCGGCCAGCGCGTAGCGCGCACCGCGTGTCCCGGCCGGTGCTCGGAGGTCCCGCATGCCGCCGATCTTAGTTGGGCACGAACAGGCAGGAATCATGGCTCATTCTCCGGGCCCGACTGCGATTCGAGCCACGCCGCGCTTATGTCCCGAAAACGCCAGCGCAAGCCGTCTGATCCGAGCAGACATCGTCAAGAAGTTCTGGAGTCGACACGCTGGGTTGTGCGCGTCTGCGCAGGTCAGAGCACACATCGGCAAGTAAGGTCAAAGGATCCAGCGGTGGAACGTGCACGCGCTGGAGGTCCAGAGGTCGCAGGTTCAAATCCTGCCCCCGCTACAAAGTAGAAGTGCAGGTCAGAGGCCGCTTCCGGAGAGATCCGGAGGCGGCCTCTGGTCATTGCTGTGGGCCCGATGTCAGCACATTGTCAAAGCGCTGCTCCCTCCAGCCCCTCGGACGCGGCTCGCACGCAGTCAGATGGACTACGGCGTTGGGGCGCCTGACGATCCCGCGACAGGTCGGGCCTATCCTGATCCCGGTTCTCCTTGAGAGCGGGAACCATCCCATCAGTCTTCACAGACGTCGAGGCGATGCATGGCGCTCGCAACAGTTCAGCTGTTGCCCTGGCACGGACGGCATCTTGCCGTTCGGCGGGCCGGGGTCGGCCCGTCGGTCGTCCTGATCCATGGCATGGCCGGCTCGCTCACCACCTGGGATCCGGTGTTCGCGGAGCTGGCCCGGAACTGCGATGTCATCGCTGTCGACTTGCCCGGCCATGGCACGTCATCTCGGATGCGAGGCGACTACTCACTCGGGTCGATGGCCGCGTCCGTCCGCGACGTCCTCGACGTGCTGGACGTCAAGCGGGCCACTGTCGTCGGGCACTCCCTCGGTGGCGGCATCGCCATGCAGTTCATGTACCAGTTCCCCGAACGTTGCGAGCGACTGGTCTTGGTGGGCAGCGGCGGGCTTGGGCGTGAAGTCACGCCCATGCTGCGGGCGCTCGCGGTGCCCGGTGCCGGTCTCGCGCTCGGCGCCGTCGCCCGCCTGCAACACCAGCGACACGTAGCCGCCGCTGGGAGATTGGTGCGCCCGCTGGCTGCTCGGGTATGGAACGACCTTCCCTACATGCTCCGGCAGATGGCGACCCTCGACGATCCCGAGACACGCAGATCCTTCTTGGCGACCATTCACGCGGTCATCGACGTCGGTGGTCAAGGGATCAACGCGACCGACCGGCTCCACCTCGCGGCCGGGCTGCCCACGCTGATCGTGTGGGGCGAACACGACCGGATGATCCCGAGTCGACATGGCCGCGCCGCTGCCGAGCTCGTCCCCGGCTGCCGGTTCGAGCTCATCCCCGGCGCCGGCCACTACCCGCACGAGGACAACCCCGAGCTGTTCGCCAGTCTCGTCGCCGACTTCATCGCCACCACACAGCCGCGGGACATGACTGCGTCTTAACCGCCGTTGTCGCGAACACTGGCTCTGCCGCACGGACAGGTGACGCCTGATCCGCGAGGGCCGGCTGTCCACTGGTCCTGGGACCAATTGCCCTGCCGTCGGTGCGCGGCTGCCGAGAACCTGAAGGGAGAAGGCGCACATGCCGATCCTGTCCGGCGGGAACGGCAGCGGCTTGAGCGATTCCTGTTCCCAAGGAGATGCCATGAAGGCCCCACGCACACAGCGCCGATCGGGAAAGTGGCCGGGCACTGCGAAGGTCATAGGGCTCGGGCTGGTCATGGTCGCCGCTGGCGCACTCGCGATAACCGCCGACCTGGCGGGGATTCAGCTTGCCGTCGTGGTGCTCCTGGTTCCGGTCGTGATGATGCTCGTGCTCGGTGACACCAAGCCCTCAGACGAGTACCCGGGCAGCTACGACGGGCACTACGACGATCACCAATACGACGAACACGACCACGGGTACCACTACCGGGGAAGGTCCTGACCGTCGACAGTAAACCTCACGAACGCTGCAGCCTCGTAGTTGGACGGCTGTCGCCGTGAGGCGCTCGGCCATGCTCGCTGAGGTCTGATGACCAAGGCCATCGCTGGCACGCCACCTGGACGGGCAGGCCGTCCTCGGCGATCACCTCGACCGCCGCGTCAGCGGTCGACGATGACGTAAGTGACGCTGTAACCGGACGGGCAGGGGCAGCTGCAGGTGATGATGCCGCCGGCTTGGCGGATGGTGCGGAGCATTGTCTGGAACAGGTCGCGCGCCACGACTTCGGTGTGCCAGGTCATGGTCGGCTCCCGCCGAGGAGCTGGACGAGCTCACCGAGCATCGCTTTGCCACGCAAGGGATGTTCGGTGCGGGTGCGGGTTACGTTGAACCAGCCGTCCCAGTGGGCCGAGCCGGGCCCGGAGCAACCGGGACCGAGATCGAGCCGCACGTAGCCGACCTGGCGGTCGTGATCGACAACGCAGGCACCCTCATGGATCGGCGAGCCGAACGCCCGCTGGGCCCAGGGGGTCGGACGATGCAGTCGTCTTGATCTCGGTAAACGTAAGTAGTAACTTACCGTTCGTGACCACTTACGCAGTCGATGCCTGGGCGGCGTTGGCCGACCCCACCAGGCGGGAGATCTTCTCCCGGCTGGCGGTGCGAGCCCGCTCGGTCACGGAGCTGGCGAGCGAGCTGCCGGTCAGCCGACCGGCGGTCTCCCAGCACCTGCGGGTGCTCAAGGACGCCGACCTGGTGCGGGTCCGACCTGAGGGCACCCGCCGTATCTACGCCGCGGATCCCGACGGTCTGCGGGCGATGCGTGCCGAGCTCGAGACGTTCTGGAGCGCGGCGCTGACCACCTTCAAGATGCTCGCCGAGGCCGAGCCGCAGGAATCGGAGTAGGACCATGACCAGCACCACACAGGGTGAAGCCGTCCGGCTCGACGTCACCGTCGAGGTGAGCGCCGAGCGCGCCTTCAGGGTGTTCACCGAGCAGTTCGACCAGATCAAGCCGCGCGAGCACAACCTGCTGGCGCCCGAGGCGATCGTTGACACCGTCTTCGAGACGCACGTCGGCGGACACGTCTATGACCGCGGCGAGGACGGCTCCGTCTGCCGGTGGGCCCGGGTGCTGGCCTTCGACCCACCGCGGCGCTTCGTGATCAGCTGGGACATCTCACCGACCTGGGAGCTCGTGACGGACCTTTCCGAGGCCAGCGAGGTCGAGGTCACCTTCGTTCCCGAGGGCCCGGACCGGACGCGCGTCGAGCTGGAGCACCGCCACCTCGAGCGCCACGGCGGGGGCTGGGAGTCACTTCGCGAGGACGTCGCGGGGGAGGGCGGCTGGCCGCTCTACCTGCAGCGGTACGCCGGCACGGTCGCATCCTGACCTCACCCACGATCCCGCCCCGACAGGTGGGCGAGTGGCTCAGGCGGCGCCCGGCTCGACGACCGGGATGCCGGCGATCCGCCACTCGAGGACGCCCTCGGCGGCTCGCCTGGCGGTGAGTCCGTTGGCGTTCAGGAGGCGGACCGCGTCGTGGGCGAGGACGCAGTAGCGGCCGCGGCAGTAGGCGACGATCTCCCGGTCGCGCGGGAGCTCCGCGACCCGCTGGCTGAGCTGCTCGAGGGGGATGTGGAGGGCGCCGGGCAGGTGACCGCCGGCGTACTCGGGCTCGGGCCGGACGTCGAGGACGACGGCGTCCCCGCGCTCGAGCCGCCGGAGGAGCTCGGCGGTGTCGACGGGGTCGGTGTCCTCGGGGCCGAGGTAGGTACGCCGTGCGAGCTCGGTGTGCGGCCGGTGCTGCTGTGCGACCCGGCGGAGGTGGTCCCAGAGACCGGCGACGTCGACGCCGGTGAGGGAGTAGTAGACCCGGCGCCCGTCGCGCCGGGTCTCGACCAGCCCGGCCTCGCGGAGCGTCTGCAGGTGGGCCGAGCAGGTGCTCACCCCGAGCTCGGCCGCCGAGGCGAGGTCATCGACGCTGCGGGGTCCTTGGGTGAGCAGGTCGATCAGCTCGAGCCGCTTCGGGCTGCCGAGCGCCTTCCCGACCGCGGCGAACTCCGCGAACAGCGCGTCCTTGGCGACACGTTCGCCCATCACCGACCTCCTGTGGGTTCCACTGCTCGTGCGGGTTGGTGGGTCTCGTACATCCTGACGGCGACGACCAGCGCGGAGACGAGGGTGATCGCGCCCGCCGCCCAGACCGCGGCCCTGAGTCCCCACAGGTCCGCGACCACTCCGCCCATCAGGGCGCCGACGGCGTACCCGAGGTCGCGCCAGACCCGGTAGATCCCGACCGCGCGGCCCCGCCACGCGGGGTGTGCGACGTCGCCGATGGCGGCGAGCAGGGTGGGGTAGACCATCGCGGTGCCGGCGCCGAGCAGGATCGTGCCGACGGCCCACGGCCCGAAGCCGTCGGCGCTCGCGATCACGGCCAGGGCGCTCGCCTGGGTGAGCATCCCGACGGTGATCAGGTGCTTGCGCCCCCACCGGTCCGACATGGCCCCGGTGAACAGCTGTCCGACGCCCCACACGGCGGGATAGAGCGCGAACAGCACGCCGATCCGCCCGACGGACATGCCCGAGCCGGCGAAGAGGAGCGGGAACAGTCCCCACGAGAGCCCGAAGTTGAGGTTGTTGACCAGGCCGGCCTGGCTCGCCGAGGAAAGGGCGGGCTCGCGGAGGCTGGTCTGGGCGAACACCTCGCGATTGCCGAGCTCGCCGTGCAGGTGGTCGTGCCGACCGTCGGGGCGCGGGACGTGGTCCGCGGCCTCGGCGCGGGCATGCCCCCGGGTCTCCCGCACCGCAAGGGTCGAGAGGCCGAGGGCCAGGGCCGTGTAGGAGAGCCCGAGGAGGAACGGCGCGGGGCGCAGGCCGTGCTCGGCGGCGAGGTAGCCCGCCGCGAGCGAGGTGAGGGCGACGGCGCCGTAGCCGGCGGCCTCGTTGAGGCCCATCGCCAGGCCCCGTTGTCGTGGGCCGACCAGGTCGATCTTCATGATCACGGTCGTCGACCAGGTCAGTCCCTGGTTGATCCCGAGCAGCACGTTCGCCGCCACCACCCAGCCCCAGCTGGGCGCCCAGATCAGCATCAACGGCACGGGGACCGCGAACAGCCAGCCGGCGATCAGCACCGGCTTGCGGCCGTAGCGGTCCGACCAGGTGCCGGCGAAGTAGTTGGCGGCCGCCTTGCTGATGCCGAAGGCGACCACGTAGGTGAAGATGAAGGTGTAGCCGGTCAGGCCGAACTCCTCCTCGGCGAGGAGGGGCAGGACGGTCTGTTGCTGGCCGACCATGCCGCCGACCAGAGCGTTGATGGCCACCAGCAGGGTGAACTGCGCGGCGTTCGCCCGGAGCCCCAAGCTCACCGGGCTGGCCCCGTTCACGCGCCTGGCTCCAACGGCCGCCCGGTCGCCTCTGCCCACTCCGCCGGCCCGCCGTCGAGGACCGCGACCTCCCGGTGGCCGGCGCGGGCGAGCAGGCTGGCGGCCCCCATCGCCCGGTCGCCGTGG
>NZ_JACEHF010000149.1 GCF_014180685.1 Nocardioides pelophilus
CCGCGCCCCCCGCCGCCGCGCCTGAGCCCTCGTCGAACCGACCACCGTTCGACCGCCGCGCCCTGGCCTCATCGGGCCATGGGGATACACCAAAGGGACCACTGAGGCGTCAGAGGGCTTGCGTGATCAGAGTAACTAGTGTGAAACTCGCATCCTGACACGCACTTCGCTGCAATTCCGGTAGCGACACGCCGAGCAGGAGGAAATCTCCCGTGTGGAATCCCCGAGGTCTTCGGTTCGGAGTCTCCGCCCTCATCGGCGCGCTCGCTCTCACCCTGAGCCCGACCGCCGACGCCCGATCGACGAGCACGGCTGCGGCCGGTCCCGAACCGGTCGCGAGCGTGGTGCGGATCGCGTCGTTCAACACGGCCGCGACGTCGTCGACCCGGCGCGCGTTCCAGGACGTGAAGAGCCTGCTGGGCCAGGGCCCGGACATCGTGGCGCTGCAGGAGATGTCGAGCTGGGAGCGGCGCGAGCGGGTCCGCAAGCGGCTGCTCGACTGCGACACCTGCCTCTGGGACGGCTGGCTGCCGGTCCCCGCCGTGCCGGGCGGCACGCCGATCCTGTGGCGGTCGGACAAGTTCACCTTCCTCGGCCGCGACTGGCTCGAGGTCGCGCCCGAGACCTACGTCGGTGACCGCGGCGCCGGGCCGTCGACGATGCACGCGAAGTACGTCGTCCGGGTCCGCCTGCTCGACAACGTCACGGGGCGCACCATCTGGATCCTCAACAACCACTTCCCGCCGACCGTCCAGGGGTCCGACGGCGGGCGCAACGACCTGCGCCGTCGTACCCGCCTCTACGCACGGCAGATGGCCGGGCTCCAGGCGATCATCGACCGGATCAAGACCGAGGAGGGCGGCGGCCAGGTCTTCGTGACCGGCGACTTCAACGTCAACTACCGCAACGACAAGGTCGCGCAGGACCCGATCTTCCCGTACGTCGCGATGGGCACCCGGGGCTACCGCGCCAGCTACTACGCGTTGGGCGAGCCGGCGACCGGCACCCACAAGCTCGCGAACGGTTTCGACAAGCGCCTGATCGACTACGTGCACTTCCGGCCGACCCGGAAGGTGATCGCCCAGGGACAGCGGATCGTGACCGGCATGAACTCCGACCACCGCCCGGTGATCGTCGACTTCAAGATCACCACCCGCGGGTGCTGGGTGCGCGGCGAGCTCATCTGCTGAGCCCGGCACCGGCGCGCCCTAGCGGTGCGAGTGGTTCCTGACGGTCGCCCAGTACCGGACGTACCGGCGCCACAGGCTCGCGCTGCGGATGTTCACGGTGTTCTCGTCGCCCCGGGTGAGCGAGCCGTTGGACCAGTTCGCGGTGCCGGTCCACACGCCGCGGTAGCGCCGGTTCGTGCCGTAGGTGCCGCGGACCGCGATCGACTTCATGTGCGTGCGGGTGTTGACGTAGCCGTCGTCGTCGGTGTCGATGCGGCTGTCCCAGAACTCGATCAGGCCGGCCCGCCGTGCGTCGCGCATCCGCCGTCCCAGTCCGCGGTCGACGGCGCCGATGATGATCTTGACCTTGCAGCCGTCGCGGGCGAGGTGGCGGATCTTGTCCCAGAGGTAGTTGCCGCGATGCCCGTTCCACCAGAACTGCTGGATGTGCAGCGAGGTCCGGCCGAGATCGCTGGAGCACCTGATCTGGCGCAGGTCATGCAGGAGGGGGTCGCTGTCCTTGCCGCCCTCGATCGGGAAGACCCGCGTCGTGTAGGGACCGTCCGTGAGCTCGAGCAGCTCGCGGCTCGCGGGCTTCTGGGCGGTCATCATCCGGTGGACCTGCGTCAGGAAGTCGAAGGTCGCCGGTCGGTTCTTCATCACGACCAGGTCGTTCCAGCCCAGCTTGGCGCCGCCGCCGTTCAGGTTCGACGACGACACCATGACGACGTCGGTCGCGGTTCCGCTGTTCGACATCGCGTAGAACTTGGAGTGCACGTTCGCGTCGGGGGCTCCCCGGCAGGAGCCCGAACACCGCAGGACGTAGCTCCCGTCCGTCCCCCAGGTGACCTCGCGCCCCGTCGGCTGGCGCAGGCTCCGCCGGGTCTGCCGGGGCGTCATCAGCGGGATCGCGTCGCCCCGCTGCCGGAGGCCGTCGTGGTCGCTCGGGAGCGCCCGGTTGCACCGGCCGGCGCGGGGGTCGTTGTCGGCGACGCCGTTGCGGTCGCGGTCGCGGACGTTGTCGGCGTTGAGGGCGGTGACGAGCTTGCGCAGCGGCCGTGCGCCCACGTCGCGGTCGATGATGACCCGCACGGAGACGCCGCGGCGGCAGGCGTTGATCAACGCGTCCGCACTGGTCATCCGGTCGAAGAGGTAGCCGGTCATCAAGATGACCGGGTGCGGGTCGCGCCGGGTCCGCCGTACGTGGCGGAACGCTTCCTCCACCTTCCGGACGATCCGGGTGTTCTCCGTGGCCGAGCCCCACGGGTTCGGGACGTTGAACGTCGCGCCGCCGCCGGGCTCGTAGCCGCGGGCCGGCAGCGGCACCAGGGCCAACGGGAGCAGGACCGCGAGCAGGAGGACGGCTCGGCGCATGGACGTGGATGCTACGGGCTCATCGGGCCCACCCGGTGCTGATCCGGGGCGCGCCGCCCCTGCTAGGTTTGCCGACGTGTCGCAGGGGAGCGAGAACGAGAAGCAGACCATCCACCTGGTGTCCACGGCTGGCCACCCGAACTTCGGTGACGAGCTCATCGCCGCGTCGTGGCTGAGGTTCCTGGCCAAGCAACAGCCGGACACCGACGTCGTGCTCGACTGTCCCGACCCGGGGCTCGCGACCTGGTTGTTCGAGGGCATCCACCCGCGGGTCAAGTTCACCAACATCCTGTGGCGGGTGAGCTGGGCGACGATCGACGCCGACCCCGACGAGGGCGACGAGGTCATCGACCGCCTGGTGCTCGACCTCGGCAGCCCGCTCTACGACTACGGGCTGATCGAGTCGCGCCGCGCGACCACCATCCACCTCGTCGGCGGCGGTCACATCACTGCCAACTGGATGCACCACGGCCGGCTGGTGCGCGCCGCGCGTCGCCTCTCCGAGGTGGCCGGTGCCCGGCTGGTGGCGACCGGCCTCGGCCTGATGCCCCCGATCGACCCCGAGCGCACCCGTGACGACCTCGCCGCGTGCGAGCACGCCACCGCCCGCGACCGCCCGAGCGCCGAGATGGCCGGCATCGAGCTGGGCGTCAACGACGCCTTCCTCGACCTGCCCGCGCTGCCGGGCTTCGGCACGCGCCCCGACCCCACGGGACAGCCCGGCGACGTGTGGATCAGCCTGCAGCACGACCTTGCCGACCCGGAGACCTTCGACGCCATGGTCGCGGCGGTCCGCTCCATGATCGAGAGCGGTCGGTTCGATGGCCGCACGATCCGCTACCTGGAGTCGATCCCCGGCCACGACCGGGACCGGAAGGCCTACGACCTCCTGGCGGACCTGATCCCCGAAGAGAACTTCATGACCTTCGTCCAGCTGTGGCACGAGGGCTTCCCCGGCCGGCCGCTGCAGACCTGGATCACGACCCGCTACCACTTCCACCAGCTGGCGGCCGCGGTCGGCGCCGAGGGCATCGCCATCGAGGTCGACGACGACTACTACCACACCAAGCACCAGTCGCTGGCCGAGCTCGGCACCGGCTTCGCGATCGCTCCCGTCGGCTCCGAGAAGCTCCCGGAGCCCTCGAGCGACCCGGAGTACCGGATCAAGGCCGGCCGGCTGCACCGCGCCAAGCTCGACGAGGCCGAGGCGCTCTACCCGCGCCAGCGGACGCGGCAGGCCGCGCCGGAGGCGTTCAGCCGGCGCTGACCTCGCGCTTGTCCCACCGCGCGACGATCCGGCAGACGTGCGGGTCCTCGGTCCGGAACGGCGCGAGTCCGGTGCCGGCCTCCTGGTGCACCACCCGGCCGCCGTGCGCCTCGATCTCCGCCACCACGGTCGCGGGGTCGAGGTAGCGGCGCCCGGCCTGCTGGAAGAAGTGCGGCAGCTTGCGGTCGCGATCGGTCCGGAACTCGAGGAACAGGTGGCCGCCGCGGCGCAGCGCCATCGATGACAGCCGCCACAGCTGCTCACGGCCGAGGTCCTCGAGCGCGTGGAGCAGGAACCGCGCNCGTGGAGCAGGAACCGCGCGTAGACGTCGACGGGCTCGTCGAGACGGCTGAGCCGGACGCCGAGGGCGAGCACCTCGCGGGCGTCGTACAGGTTGACGACCTGGAACGACAGCGGCAGCGAGTCCGACGCCCGCCGCTGGGCCCGGAGCATCGCGCCGATCGTGTAGTCGACGGCGGTCACCTCGCGACCGGTGCGCTTGGCGAACCAGCGTGCGTCCCGGGCGTTGCCGGCGCCGAGGTCGATCAGCGGGCGGTCGGTGGGGTACTCGGCGGCGACCCACTTCGCGAACGACGACGGCTTGGTGGGGAGGGACGAGCGGTGCGCGCCGTAGAAGGTGTCCCACTGCTTGCGGTGGGTGCGCAGGCCGCCGAACCAGCCGCCGATCCGGCGCGAGAGCCAGCGCGGCGTCTCGTAGCGGAACGAGGGGTCGGGCGTGCGCCAGCCCTCGCCGTACGTCGCCGCGAGCAGCGTCTCGTAGTCGGCCGGTGCCGGCACCTGGCGACCGAGCAGCTCGACGGTCGTCAGCGGCAGCATGGTCTCGCGGGGGAGGCGGAAGCCGGTGTCCTGCGGGATGTAGAGGACGCCCTCGACCCAGTGCGCGGTGAACACGTCGACGAACCGGGTGGAGTCGTCCGAGAGCCGGATCCGGACGTTCAGCCGCGCGCCGGAGCCGCGTCGCACCGACCAGCCCTCGGCCAGCAGCACCCGCTCGATGCGGTAGGCCTCGCGGATCACGTCGACGGGGTACTCGTGGTCGCTGAGGTAGGCGATGTCGAGGTCGTTGTCGTGGCCGATCAGCTGGCCGTTGCGGACCGCGCCCAGCAAGGTGCCGTAGGCGATGAAGGTCGGCACGCCGGCCTTGTCGCGCATGGTCGCGATCAGCGCCTCGACCTGGTCCATCAGCTCGTCCAGGGTGTCGGTGCCCTCGGCGGAGAGCGGACGGACCAGCTTGCCGTACTTGTCGATGATGAGCGCGTTGCCCGTGCGGTCGACGACGTCGACCCGCTTGTCGGTCGCGCCCCGGAAGACGTGGTGCGCCGTCGCGACCACGGTGCCGGTGAGGTGCTCGCGCAGCACCACGTCGGCCTGGCCGACGAGGTGGCGCGCGAGCGACGCGGGCCAGCGGGCGACCAGGCCACCGCGGCCCGGCTTGGTGTCGTTGCCCGGCTGGAGCGACCAGACGTGGCGGTCGTTGACGAGCACGTCGTACGTCGAGTCGGGCTCGAGGTCCGCGGGCAGCACGAGGCGGGCGTCGTGGACCCGCAGCGTCCGGGGCTCGGTCGTGGTCGGAGCGGAGGCCTCGGTCCCGACCTGGTCGTCGGTCGGCTCGGTCACTTCCCCAGCGCCCTCTTGAGCCGGCGCGCGACGGCGCGGGCACCGCCGACGGGCTGGTGTCGAGCCTTGCGTCGCAGCTCCGCGCGGAGCCGGTCGCGCTCGGCCGTCAGGTCGCGCACGTCGCGGATCATCTGCTCGATGGCCCGGGCGGCGACGTCGACGATCTCGCTGTCGGGGACGTCGCCCGGGTGGGTGCCGTCGGGCGCGGCGGTCGACAACAGGTCGTCGAGGTCGCCGACGACCCTGACCTCCTGCTGCTGGACCCAGTCCCTGGCCGCGGCGGAACGGGACGCCAGCTCGGCCACGTGGTGCGGGCGGGGCCCGAACCGTTCGCCGCGCTGCGGGACCAGCACCTCGTGCCCGAAGTACTTGCGCACCCAGCGGTGCCGCACCCCGCCGGCCTCCAGCGGACCGGACAGGTGGGGCTTGACCCGCATCAGCAGCGCGGCCTGGGCCGCGCCCAGCGACTCGTTGGCATAGCTCACGTCGAGGTCGAAGGCGCTGTCATCGATGCCGATGGCGTCCTTCCACCGCTCCCAGAGCAGCCCGCGCGGGGCTCCCGGCGGCGGCACGGTGACCACGGTGATCCGGTCGGCCGGCACCGCCTCCATCCAGTTGCCGAGCACCCGCGGGATGTCCTGCGACTCCCAGCTCCACCCACCCCGGAGCTTGCCGGCGAGGGCCCGGTCCATGAACTCGTCGAACCCGAGGTCGGAGTTCATCTTCAGCGCCTCCTGCCACACGGCGGGGAACTGCAGCACGTAGGACCGGACGGTGACCACGAGCCGGACCTCCGCCGGCGCGAGTGCGGCGACCGCGGCCTTCGCCTGCTCGGGCGTGGCCATGCTGAAGAACTCGTGGGACACCAGCCCGTCGCCGTCCCAGGCGGCGAGCTTGGCGACCAGCTTGTTCCACGCGCCGGCGTTGCGGCCCATCCGCGCGGGCGACGCCCCGCGCACCTCCTGCGAGGCGTGGTAGTGGTCCATCCGGCTGGTGCCGGGGTAGAGGAACCGCTGCCTGCGCAGCGCGCGGCGGTTCTCCCACATCGTCGTCTGGAGGAACGTGGTGCCGGTCTTGGGCAGCCCGATGTGCAGGTAGACGGTGCGTGCCATGCCCTAGTTCCTCGTTCTCGGTGTGGTCACGGCGTCAGCGTGTGCGCGTCGAGGAAGGCCTTGACCTTGTCCTCGTCACGCAGGGTCAGCGGCACCAGCAGCTCCTCGACGATGTCGAGCAGCTCGGCCACGCGCCGGTTGAGCCGGCGCGCCTCCTGCACCTCGGCCTCGAGCTCGGTCACCCGCTCGCGGAGCGCCGCGACCTCCTGGCGAGTCGATCCCGGGGCCGCCCGCCCGATCTTGCGTCCGGCGTCGCGCAGTCGGTCGTTCATGCCGGGCAGGATAGCCTTGCCCGTCGTCCTCGCAGGTGTCGGGGACTCGCGTTCTCGAAGGGATCCACTGTGATCGGGATGGTGTTGGCGGCCGGAGCCGGCCGAAGGCTGCGGCCGTACACGGACACGCTGCCGAAGGCGCTCGTGCCGGTGCGGGGCGGTGACGACGGCGACACGATCCTCGACATCGCGCTCGCCAACCTGGCCGCGGTCGACCTCCGCGACGTGGTGATCGTGGTCGGCTACGCCGCCGGCGCCGTGGAGGAGCGCAAGGCGGCCCTCGAGAAGCGGTACGGCGTCGACATCACCCTCGTCCACAACGACAAGGCCGAGATCTGGAACAACGCCTACTCGATGTGGCTCGCGTGCGACCACATGACCGACGGCGTGCTGATGGTCAACGGCGACACCGTCCACCCGGTGGCGGTCGAGGAGACGCTCCTCAAGCACCGCGGTCCCGACGTGCTCCTGGCGATCGACACGGAGAAGAAGCTCGCCGACGAGGAGATGAAGATCCAGGTGACCGGCGACCTCGCCCTGTCCCGGATCACCAAGCTGATGGACCCGGCGACGGCGTACGGCGAGTACATCGGCGCCACCCTGATCGAGGGCGCCGCCGTGCCGCGGCTCGCCGACGCCCTCAAGGCCACCTTCGAGCGCGACCCCGACCTCTACTACGAGGACGGCTACCAGGAGATGGTCGACCGGGGGATGAGGATCGACATCGCCCCCCTGCCCCCGGGCACGGCGTGGGTCGAGGTCGACAACCACGAGGACCTGGCGAAGGCCAGGGAGATCGCATGCCGCTACTAGCGCGGATGCTGGCGAGCCCGCTGCACCTCGACATCCGTGCGGGCGCCGTCGACAACCTCGCGGCGCTCCTGCACGAGCGCGCGATCACCAGCGGCGGCACGGTGATGGTCGCCGTCGGCTCCGGTCAGGGCGCCGAGATCTGGGAGCGGGTCCGCCCCTCGATGCCGAACGCCACCGTCTTCCAGGTGGAGGAAGGCAGTCTCTCCTCCGCCGGAGACCTCCAGGAGGCCCTCGGCCGCCAGGGCTACGACGCGGTGGTCGGCATCGGCGGCGGCAAGACCATCGACGTCGCCAAGTACGCCGCCACCCGCGCCGCGCTGCCGATGGTCGCGGTGGCGACCAACCTGGCGCACGACGGGATCTGCTCGCCGGTGGCCTCGCTCGAGCACCCCCACGGCAAGGGGTCGTACGGCGTCGCCCTGCCGCTCGCGGTCGTCGTCGACCTCGACTACGTCCGCACCGCGCCGCCCGCGATGGTCCTCGGTGGCATCGGCGACGCGATCAGCAACCTGTCGGCGATCGAGGACTGGCTGCTCGCCCGCCGGGAGCGCGGCGAGGCCGTCGACGGGCTGGCCCTGGCCTTCGCCCGGACCGCCGGCGAGGCGATCCTGCACCGCCCCGACTCGATCGGCGACGACGACTTCCTCATCGCCCTCGCCGAGGCCCTGGTCCTGTCCGGCATGGCCATGTCGGTGGCGGGCACCTCGCGCCCGTGCAGCGGCGCCTGCCACGAGATCATCCACGCCATCGACAAGCTCTACCCGGGTGTCTCCAACCACGGCGAGCTCGCCGGCATCGGCGCGCTGTTCGCCACCTTCCTGCGCGGCGACGACGCCCGGTTCGACCAGATCGCCGCGTGTCTCGACCGGCACGGGCTCGCCGTCTCGCCCGTCCAGATCGGGCTGACCGAGGAGCAGTTCGTCGCTGCCGTCCTCGCCGCGCCCAGCACCCGACCGGACCGCTACACGATCCTCGAGCACCTCGAGCTCGACGAAGAGGCCGTGCGCGAGTGGGTCGCGGGGTTCGTCAGCCGGCTCCCTCGGACGGCTCCGAAGCCGCCCGCGCTCTGAGCGCGGCCAGCTCGGCGCCGAGCGGCATGGCCCGCCGCACCAGCCCGATGATCTCGGTCAGCGCGAGACCGACCTCCGGGGTCCGGTCGCTGAGCTGACGGTCGAGCTGCGCGCGACGGTCGAGACCGGCCTCCTCGGGGTCGTCGTCCGGCCCGTCGTCACCGCCGCCGTCGTCGCCGTCGTGATCGTCGCCGTCGTGGTCGTCGGGGTCGTCGGGGTCGTCGCCCGCGCCCTCCGCGTCGCCCGGTCCGCGGTCGAACCCGTCGTCGTCGTACCCGAGCTCCTCGCGGAAGCGCGCGATCCGCTCTTCCAGCCGCTCGATCGCCTGCTCGAGGCCCGCGCGCGCCGTGGCCGCGGCGAACAGCAGCTCCTCGTCGGTCGGGGACTCGAGGTCGGTGGGCACGGCCTTGTCGGCCTTGGCGGTCGGGAGGTCGTCGAGGCTTCCGACCAGCTCGACGCCGCTGGACTCGATCGCGGTGCGGATCCGCTGGTTCCACCGCGCGGAGAGGTTGTGGCCCGCTCGGTTCAGGGTGACCTTGCGCTCCTCGGACGCTCGCTCACCGAGGATGTCGCGGGCGAGGAGCGCCTTCATGGTGCGGAGGTACTCGGTACGGGTGACCGAGCCGAGCTCGAGGTTGAGCAGGCGCATCAGCTCGCTCGACGGGAGGCCGAGGGAGGCGTTGCTCTCCACCGACCGCTCCCGGCAGCGGCCGGGCTTGATGCCGACGACGCCGGCGAACCGCTTCCAGAGCAGGTCCGGGTCGGGGCTGTCGAGCGGGACGGTGACCACGTGGAAGCGATCGGCGCCGACGAGGGGCACCCAGGTGTCGATCATCCGCGGGATGCCCATCGCGCGGTCGATCATCCGCTCCGGGCGGGTCGCCGGGCGACCCTCCTTCTCCACGACCTGGCGCAGGCCCCAGATCAGCCGGCGGAACGGGACCTCGGCGCCGTTGCGGCAGTTGGTCTGCCACTGCGACCGGAGCACGGCCGCGGTGTCGCGGACCGTCAGGACGACGTGCACCTCGGCGTCACCCAGCGAGTCGACGATCCGCTGCGCCGCCTCGGGCTTCGCCCAGCACAGGAACTCCATCGACAGGATGGTCGCCTTGCCGCGGTGGGCCACCATCTCCTCGGCGAGGCTGTCCCAGCGGCCCCCGGCCGCCTGGACCAGGTCGGTCTTCGGTGCGGTGTTGAGCGCATCGTGGGTGGCGAGCACGACGTCGCGCCAGCTGCGGCCGGGAAGCAGGTAGCCGCTGCGGGTGAGGACGTCCTGGTTGGCGGCCATCAACCGCTGGAGGTACGTCGTGCCCGTGCTCGGTCCACCGATGTGGAGATAGATGGGTGCGGGCCGCTCGTGCCGATCACGGTCCAGCCAACGCAGGGCCATGCGGCGGACCTTAGCAGGGGAGATCGAGGGCCCGATCACCGTCCTGGCCACCGTCCTGGCCACGGTCCTGGCCACCGTCCTGGCTGGGCTCAGCGGCGGCCGCGGCCCCGGGCCTTGCGGGCCGCTCGGAGGTCGGTGCCGGCGGTCTCGCGGATCATCGCCGCCAGCTGCTGGACCGCTGTGTCGACGTCGGCCGGCGGGGCGTCCGCGGGTGTCGCGCCGAGGTCGACCAGCCCGGCGCGTGCGGTCGCGGCGGCGGCCAGCAGCTCCGCCGGCTGTGGCCGGTGGACGTCGACGTCATCGGAGGAGAGGTCGACCGGGAGGTCGTCGAGGT
>NZ_JACEHF010000015.1 GCF_014180685.1 Nocardioides pelophilus
GGCGACGGCGGCCTCGACCACGGCTACGGCAACGCGATGCTGCTGCTCGGCGCGGGTGTGTCAGGGGGCGCCGTGCACGGCGCCTGGCCCGGCCTCGCGGCCGCCGATCTCGAGGACGGCGACCTCGCCGTACGCCAGGACTTCCGCAGCGTCCTGTGGGAGGTCATGTCCCACCGCTTCCCGGCGGTCAGCGGCAGCCGCCCCCAGCTGTTCCCCGGCTTCACGCCCGAGCACGTCGGCGCCATGACCTGAGCAGCGGTGGCGGACCGGTCAGCCCGTGCCGCGCTCGCACCGGACCCGCTGCACGTCCGCGGGGTCGTTCTCGGCGGCGTCGGAGCCGTCGCCGCACTGGATCCGGTCCGCGCCGAGGTCGCCGTACAGGGTGTCGTCCCCGTCACCGCCGTTGACGATGTCGTTGCCGTCACCGCCGTGCAGCTCGTCCGAGGCTTGGAGCCCGACCAGCTCGTCGTTGCCTTCCTCGCCGTAGGCGAGGTCGCTGCCCTCGCCGCCGCGGATGAAGTCGTCGCCCGCCCCGCCCCAGATCCGGTCGCGTTGGAAGGCGCCGTTGACGTAGTCGTCCCCGGCGCCGAGCCGGATCTCCTCGCGCCCGGCGTCGGCCAGGACGAGAGCCTCGAACTCCGCGCCGAGGGTGGTGGTGTTGACGTAGTCGTCGCCGAGCCGCAGCTCCATCTCGATGGTCATCGGGTTGCCGGGCGTGACCGTGTTCGGCACCCGGCAGACGGCTGCGACGCCGCGTCGTACGGGCACGTTGCGGCAGGCCCGCGCCAGGTCCTCCCAGCGCACGGGGCGCCGGTCCCGGAACCGCAGGCCGCCCTCGACGCGGGTCACGACGAGCCGGTTGTCCTGGCCCCACGAGCCGTAGTAGTAGCCGTCCGGGGTCCGCTTGAGCGAGGCGACCCGCCCTACCCGTCCGACGCGCTGGACGGCCGCCGGTCTCTCGTCGGCCACCGGCCGGTCGCCGGAGCCGGCCGGGCGCGCCGCCGCCGGGCCGGGGGTGGTCGCGGTGGCGGTCAGGGCCGCCGCAGCCAGCAGAGTCAGGGCGGACAGTGGGGTTCGGTGCATGGTCGCTCCCGCAGGGTCGGTCCTCCCGACGGTACCCCGGGTCCTCCTGCGCACTCGGGGGAAGTGATCGGCGTCGGGTACCTTCGGCGCAGCAACCGACCGCGGACACGGGGAGCGTGGATGACCGACCTGCGACCACGGCGAACCGGCCTGCGCGCCCTGCCTGCAGCGCTCGGACGGGGCCGGGACCGGGTGACCGGCGTGTTCCAGCACCGCTACCCCACCGTGGCCGTCACCGGCATGACCGGCGTCGGCAAGACGGAGCTGGTCGACCACCTCAGCGGCCGGCCGCGTCCCGGCGGCGTGCCCGAGTCCGGCTCCGCCGTGATGGAGCGACGGGTACGCCGCGACCCCCGCCTGCGAGGTTTCCGGTTCCGGGTGGTCCCGGGCGAGAACGCGGCGACCCGGCTCGGGGCCCTGGACGACGTGTTCCACGACAACCCCGTCGACGGGGTGCTGCACGTGGTGGCCAACGGCTACGCCACCGGGCGCCGGCCCGCGGGCACGACGGGCAACGTCGAAGCGGCCCGCGAGGACCAGGTGCGTCGCGAGCTCGAGGACTGGACGGTCACCGCGCACCGGATCGCCTCGATGGCGGTGCGGCGCAGCCACCCGATCTGGCTGATCGTGGTCGTCAACAAGGTCGACCTCTACCCGGACGACGTCGACGAGGTGGTCCGCTCCTACTCACCCGGCAGCGGCACGCCGTTCGGAGAGCGTCTCGACGAGCTCCGTGCGCTCGCCGGCGGCGCCCGGCTCTCCGTCGACGTACTTCCCGCCTGCAGCCACCTCGACGAGGGCAGCTCCGTCACGCGGAAGCAGCGCGACCGCTACCTCGCCGCGCTCGAGGCGCGGATGGCCCAGCTCGCCGGACACGTCTGACCCGCGCACCGCGTCCCGGTAGGCCGGTCCGCGGTGGGTACCGGTCACCCCATGAGGAAGTCCTTGGTGCTCGCACCCCTGGCAGCCCTCGGGGCCGTCGTCGCTCGTGACCTCGCCCAGAAGGACCACGCCATCCTGCGCACCTACCCGGTGCTGGGACGTGCCCGCTTCCTGCTGGAGTCGATCGGCCCCGAGCTGCGGCAGTACATCGTGGCCGGCAACGACGACGAGCGACCGTTCAGCCGCGACCAGCGGCGCTGGGTCTACGCGTCGGCGAAGCTGCAGAACAACTACTTCGGGTTCGGCACGGACAACGATCTCGAGCACTCCTCCGGCAACGTGATCGTCCACCACCGGACCTTCGGCGAGGAGTTCCCGACGCACGGCGCCGTCGGTCAGGCAGCCCGGCTGCCGGCCGCGAAGGTGCTCGGCGGGCCCCGCGGCCGACGCCACAGCTTCCGGCCCGCATCGGTCGTGAACGTCTCGGCGATGAGCTTCGGGTCGCTCTCCGGCAACGCGATCGAGGCGATCAACCGGGGCGCGGCGGACGCCGGCTGCCTGCACAACACCGGCGAGGGGGCCGTGTCGCCGTACCACCGCCACGGCGGCGAGCTCGTCTTCCAGGTCGGTACGGCGTACTTCGGGTGCCGCGACGAGCAGGGCCGGTTCAGCCTCCCGCGGCTGAAGGAGCTCGTCGACAGCGCGCCGATCCGGGCGCTGGAGATCAAGCTGAGCCAGGGCGCGAAGCCGGGCCTGGGCGGGGTGCTGCCGGCTGCGAAGGTCTCCCGCGAGATCGCCGAGACCCGAGGAGTCCCCGAGGGAGAGGACTGCCTCAGCCCCTCGCGCCACGCGGAGTTCGACGACGTGGACTCGATGCTCGACTTCGTCGAGCTGCTCGCCGCCGAGACCGGGCTGCCGGTCGGGATCAAGTCCGCGGTCGGCGACCTCGGCTTCTGGCAGGCGCTGACGGACCAGATGGCGCGGGACGACCGGGGCGTCGACTTCGTCACCGTCGACGGCGGCGAGGGAGGCACGGGCGCCTCGCCGCTGATCTTCACCGACGCCGTCTCGTTGCCGTTCCGGCTCGGGTTCGCCCGCGTGTACGCCGAGTTCGCCCGCCGTGGCCTGCACGAGGACGTCACGTTCATCGGCGCCGGCAAGCTCGGGCTCCCCGACAACGCGATCGTGGCCTTCGCGCTGGGCGTCGACCTGGTCAACGTCGGGCGGGAGGCGATGCTCGCGGCCGGCTGTATCCAGGCGCAGCGCTGCCACACCGGCGGGTGCCCGACCGGCGTCGCCACCCAGCACCCGTGGCTGACCCGGGGCATCGACCCGGTCGCCAAGGGGGAGCGGGTGGCGAACTACGTCCGCACGCTGCGCCGCGACCTGCTGAAGGTGGCCGAGACGTGCGGGGTCGCCCACCCCGGTCTGATCGGACCGGGGTCGATCGAGCTCGTCGACGCCCTGTCGGACGGGCGCTCGATCGAGCAGGTCTTCGGCTACGAGCCGGACTGGGGCTATCCCTCCGCCGCGGACCGTGACCGGATCGTGGAGATCATGGCGCGGACCGACGAGGAGGAGGCCGCGACGGAGGGGCCGCCGGAGACGGCCGAGGACGGCCCGCCGAGCGACGACATGGAGGGCGACATCCCGGCCTCCGGTGCGTGAGGCCGCCGCAGGTGAGCGGTCGCCGTCAGGGGAGCTGGGCGCCGGGCAGCAGGCACGCCACGAAGAGGCTGGCCGAGCCGAGCAGGCAGAACCCGAGCATGCCGTCGACCTGCCGAGCGATCTTGCCGTCCGCCGCCACCAGCCGCCACGCGGTCAGACCGACCGCGACAGCCACGAGCAGGCCGCTGTAGAGCACCAGACCGTAGGGATCGTTCATCGTCCTGTTCCTGCCTTCGCACGAGTCGATTGGACTGCTAACGAGCGGCTGGGCGTGGGGGCACGGGGGTGCTGCGGGTCGTACGACGAACGCCGGGGTGTTGGGCGCCTGACCGGTGGACCTCAGCCCCGGGTGTCGATCTGCCAGCTGCTCGGGCCGCCGGGCGCGGGCTCGTAGCGGCAGTGCAGTCCCGTGCGGATCGAGGTCGCCAGGTGCGCGCCCGCGACGGGGGCCGTCCGCTGGATCTGCTCGATCGCGCGCTTGAGGTTCCGGGTGACGTTGACCCTTGCTCGCTCGGCCGCTCCGCCGGCGGTTCGACGGCGGCCGCCAAGTCCGGTCGCGCGGCGGACCTCGGCGAGGAGGAACTCGCGCTCCTCCTCGAGGCGCACGGCAGCCGGCTGGTCTCCGGCCCGGTCGGCGACCTCGCACTCTGCATCGATCTCCCGGAGCCGGCGCTGGTACCCGGCCAAGGCTTGCTCATCCAGCCGGGGCAGCTCTGCGCCCACCGGCACGATCTCCATGCCGGCGTCGAGATGAGTCGAGGCGACGTCCCGGCGAGGATTGGCGAGCAGGACGGCCAGGTGCTCGAGCCCTCGGTTCGGCCGCAATCGCGCCTGCTCCGAACCAGCGGCGACGAGCCAGTCGTTCCCGTCGCGCTTCAGCGACCACACGGCTTCCGACGACGTGGTCGGCACCGCCTGGATCTCGGAGACGAGCCGGTCCATGCCGAGCGACCGGGCGAGATCGAGAGCCGTGGCGAGCTCGCGGTCGGCTCCTTCCCCATCGCCGGCGGCGCGGAGCGCCTCGGCCAGGTGTGCCCGGGACCGTGCCGCCCACGGCAGCGCGGCGATCTCGTCGAGAGCGGTGATGGTCCGCCGCAAGCGGGCGATCGCCGCGTCCACCCGGCCCAGACGAAGTTCCAGCACGCCGAGATGGTCGCCGACGGGACCCAGGAAGTTCGGCCCGATCACGACGAGGCGATCCTCGTGAGGGAGCAAGGCGTCGTACAGGCGCAGGCACTCCTGCTCCGATCCCACCGCGGCGGCCACCCTCGCAGCGTTGGTCGCCGCTGCCAGCCAGCGGTAGCCGGTCGAGGTGAAGAGCGGGGGGAGCCCGCGGATGAGCTCGACCTTTGCCTCGCTGGTCCGCCCGCTGTCGAGCAGCACAGCGGCGACGTCGAGGTCGTAGTAGTTGCCCGGCATCAGCTCGGCGAGCTGCCGAAGCATGACAAGCCCCACCTCGAGGGTCTCGTTGCCGGTCTCGCAGTCCCGTGACACCGGCCAGCGATGCGCCAGCCGGAGCCGGTCGGCATCGGGCATCCGTGCCTGCGTGGCGTTCTGGTAGGCGATCTCGCCCTGTCGGGCCTGCTCGTCGTATCGGCCGCTGATCTGGGCGAGCATCGCCCTCCGTGAGGCGACGTAGACGTTGACGTCAGGCCGTTCGAGCCTCGCTGCCAACCGGGCGTAGGACGCGAGCTCCAACCCGGCCTCATGGACCTGCCAGAGCTCGACGAGGGCGTGCACCCGCGCCAGCCGCGCCTCGAGCTCGTGGTCGACCTGGTGGGTGCTGCGGGTCAGCGCGATCACACGTTCGGCCGCGTTCAGCCGGTCCCGCACACCTTCGGGCTCCCAGAAGGCGTGGATCGTCGCGAGGAGCACGTCGGAGATGGCGATGTCGTCGCGCGCTGCCTCTGCGAGCTCGATGGCCAGGTCGAGGAGACGCCTCCGCTCTTCGGCCGAGGCGGGATCCCCCCGCAGTTCGAACGCGAGCTTCGCTGCCGTGCGGGCCCGGCCGACGGGCGCGTCCTCCGGCAGCCGTTCGAGGAGGTCCCGCAGCATCCGGACCAGCGTGACGTCCACGTCGAGGAACTCGATCCGACCGCCGGCGGCGGCCAGAGGCTCGACCAGCGCGATCGGATCGATGTCGGCTGCGAGCTCGGCGGCCTCCTCGAACCTGAGCTGGTCGAGCAGCCTGGTCACGGAGCCGACCTCGCTGACGGCCGGGGCTGCGGCCGGTTTCGCTGGCGCCAGCTGCCTGATCGAGTACGCCGGCACGGGCTCGGAGATCCCCTTCAGATCGAGCTCGCCGCGGTCCTCGAAGAGGTATGCAGAGCGCGAGGCCAGGGCGTGGACGGTGCCCGAGACCAGGGTTTCCCCGGCGCCGGCGGACGCCATCAGGCGGGCGGCCACGTGCACCGCGATGCCAGCGACGTCCTGGCCGCGCCGCTCCACCTCGCCGGTGTGCGCTCCGACACGGAGTGCCACTCCGAGCTGTTCGGCGCCGGAGTGCAGAGCGCCCGCGCAGTCCACGGCGCTCGTAGGACCTGGCAGGAGCATCAGTGCCCCGTCGCCGGTGTGCTTGATGAACTCGCCGCCACGTCGGCGCACCTCGGAGCGGGTCACGGCGTCCAGGGCGTCCAGGACCCGGGCCCACACCTGGTCTCCGCTGGCCGCGAGCTGCGTGGTGGAGTCGACGATGTCGGTGAAGAGCACCGTCGCCAGCTCGCGGGTCGGCTGCGTCCGCGACAGCATGTCGGCAGTATTCAACGACTGAACCGCCGAAGGCGAGAAGTCCTCCTCTGTGGCGATCATCTTCCCGCGCGGCTGAACAGCCCGTCTCCGCACGAGAACCGGCCGGATGCTGTGTCTGCACCGTATGCCGGCAGGCGCGCGCAGGACTTCGGCCCGAGCGGATCGACCGCACCGATCTGCTCGGCGATCGCGAGCGAGTCGGTGACGACCATGAGGTCGACGATCCCGCCGCCGGACAGCTCCAGCATCATCGTGGTCAGTACCTCGATCGCATGCCCGGTGGCAGGCACGTCGCGCCACGCGCCGAGGTGCGTGGCCCGGGTCAGCCCGCCGATCGCGACCCGTCGATCGTCGGCGACGCTCCACAACGGCGTGAAGGACGCGTCCGGGAAGGACTCGATCGCCGCCGCGTAGATCCCGCGGACCCTGGGGCTGTCCGTGTAGCGATCGATGGAGTGCGGTGCCATCGGGGCGAAGCAGTCGGTGAGGATGCTCTCGACGAGGGCGGAGGTCGTCGTGGTGTGGGTGTCTTCGTTCATGCCCTGGAGGCGTTCCGTCGCAAGGAACGATCTGTTCCTGCCGAGCCGTCCCGGGTTCAGGCCATCCGCGCGTGCCGGACGCGAAACGGCCCCTGACCAGCGAAACTGCTGGTCAGGGGCCGAATCCACTCGGTGGGCAGGGGCGGGGTCGAACCGCCGACCTTCCACTTTTCAGGCGGACGCTCGTACCAACTGAGCTACCTGCCCGAGCAGTGGGAAACCATACCGGAGGTGCGTCCGCCGTACGAAAGCGACGCCGATCGTGAGAGACGTCACGCCTGTCGACTCCACGCATCGACCAGGTTCATGTGAAGGTTCTGGTGTGATAACCCGCCGTACCAAGGTCCAGCTGCTGGTCTTCGCGATCATCACGCTCCTGGGCGTCACCTTCGTGGGGGCCCGCTACGCCGAGCTGGATCGCATGCTGGTCGACCAGAGCTACTCCGTGGTGGCGCACTACCCGGAGTCCGGCGGCATCTTCGCCGGCGCCGAGGTGACCTACCGCGGCGTCGGGATCGGCAAGGTCACCGAGCTCGAGCTCACCGACGACGGGGTCGACGTCTACCTCGAGATCGACAACGAGTGGGACGAGATCCCGGCCGACACGATGGCGTTGGTGGGCAACCGGTCGGCGGTGGGCGAGCAGTACGTCGAGCTCCAGCCCAACACCGACGACGGCCCCTACCTGGAGGACGGCTCGGAGATCACCGAGGTCGCGACCCCGATCCGCACCGAGAAGCTGCTCGGTGACATCGCGCGGACCGTCAGCAGCGTCGACCAGGAGGCCTTGCGCACCACGGTGAGCGAGCTGGGGATCGCCTTCGCCGGCACCGGCGACGACCTGCAGCGGATCATCGACACCGGCAACTCGTTCATCGAGACCGCCAACGCGAACTTCGACATCACCACCGCCCTGATCCGCGACTCCAACACGGTGCTCCAGACCCAGATCGACTCGGAGAGCTCGCTGCGCACGTTCGCGAGCGAGCTGAGCGTCTTCTCCGGCTCCCTCGCCGGCGCCGACGACGACCTGCGCAAGGTGATCGACAGCGGCTCGTTCACCGCCAACCAGCTGCGCACCTTCCTGGAGCAGAACGAGGCCGAGATCTCCGACCTGCTCAACAACGTGGTCACCACCGGCCGGGTCGCCGTACAGAACATCCGCGGCATCGAGCACCTGCTCATCTGGTACCCGGTGATGCTCGAGGGCTCCTTCACGGTCACCGCCAAGAACCCGCAGAGCGGCCTGTACGACGCGCACATCGGGCTGATCCTCAGCACGAACACGCCGTGCCACGCGGGCTACGAGGGAACCGACACCCGCTCCCCGCAGAACGTCGAGGACCGCCCGTTGAACCTCGACGCGCGGTGCACGGAGCCGCCGACCAAGAGCAACGCCCGCGGCTACCAGAACCTCCCGCGGGTCACGCCCGACCTCGACGGAGTCCCGGACGACACCGAGACGGTTCTCGGGTCCTACGACCCCGAGACCGGGACGATCGCCTGGGGCGTCGACCGGAGCAGCTCCGCCCCGGTCCGCAACGTCGCGCCCCCGTCGCTCGGCGACGACTCCTGGAAGTGGCTCTACCTCGAGCCGCTGCTCGACGCCCGCGGTTAGGCGTCCGCCGTACCTCCACGACTATGCTGTCCCGCGCTGCGCCGGCCCCGGCCGACGCAGCGGGCCCCCGTCGTCTAGCGGCCCAGGACCCCGCCCTTTCACGGCGGTAGCGCCGGTTCGAATCCGGTCGGGGGTGCGGTAGGTGGAGGGCGAGGTCCGGTAGAGGCCCTCGATTGGGTTCGGCCGGAGCCCATGGGTTAGAGTTCCACCGCTTCACAAGGCCCCGTAGCGCAGTTGGTTAGCGCGCCGCCCTGTCACGGCGGAGGCCGCGGGTTCGAGTCCCGTCGGGGTCGCCAATGAACGGCCTCTGGCCTGCGGAAACGCAGAGCCAGGGGCCGTTTGCCTTCGCCGTCGGAGTGCCACGACAGCGGCCGTGTCCCGTCTGCGTCCCGTCCCAGCTTCGGCCGCGTGCAGCGCGACCGTGCGAGCCGCATCCACGATGCCGTGCCGTAGGAGCATTCTCACTTCACAACGCACTCGCCGACAACGTGGAAGAGGCTGAGCGCCAACAATGCGTTACGGGGGTGTTGCAGCCACCCACTTCCCCGAGGCGCCAGCGTTTAAAGAACTTCACCTGACGCTTTGTTACAAGCGACGTGAGCATGCTTAACGGCACCGCAACTCGGCTGAGTTCAAATTGAAGTGTCAATTTCCGAGCTAACCGAAATGGACATCATCGTGGGCGTTCGCTAATACAGGAAAGGAATACAGGAAAAGGCAATCGCCATGCAGAAGGTTATTGCCGCAGTATTGCCGCCATCGCTATCCCACTCGTCGCCGGAACCGCGGTGATCGCAGCCGCTCCCGCGCCGGTACGACGACCCGAGTCGGTCGGCAGACCTCGGGGATGCGGTGGCCAAGCCACCGCGGGTCCTTCTCGCCGTCCGGGGCCTGCGCGTTCCAGCGCGGGGCGCCGGTGCCGGCTGAGCCACGGCCCTGTCGTTCGGTGACTCTCGGAACTCACTTACTCTCGGAACTCACTAGGTGGAAGCAATGTCGAATGCTTCAACGCGCGGATCGCATCGCCTCGCCACGGCGTTGGCAGCAACGATCGTCGCCCTCTCGTTCTTGACCACCACACTGTTCACAGCGCCGCCGGCGTCCGCGCACGCCCACTTGGTCAAGAGCTTTCCGCGTGCCGGCGCCGTGCTGGCCGCCAGCCCGTCGGAGGTGGTGCTCACCTTCGACCAGCCGATCCAGGCGTTTCCCGGAGCCAACGGCATAGTGGTGACCGGACCACGGAACAGCCACTGGGCGTGTGGTCGTGCTCGCATCGACGGGAACACCCTGACCGCCTCGATGAGCGAGGTGGGGCTCCGGGGCCGCTACCGGATCGACTACCGGGTGCTCGGAGCGGACGGTCACCCGATCACCGGCTCTGTGCCGATCCGTGTCCGGCGGACGGCATCCGCCGCGTCCACCGTGTCCGCCGCGTCCGCTGCCACCGCGATGACGGCGTTCGACGTAGAACAGCCGCACGGTCTGGCAGCGATGCCCACGTGGCCGTGGATCGCGCTGCTGGCCGTGATCGCGGTGTGCGTCCGGGCTGCGGGTCGCCGGACGGTGCGCCCGACGGATGCGACATGAACGACCGTCCTCGACTCCTGCACATCTCGGCGCTTGTCGGCTCGAGTCTCGTCGTGCTTGCCTGCGGAATCCTGGTCACGCTGCCCCAGCCGGTCGTCGGCATTCCCGAGCCGTCGGTGGTGGTCCGGGCTGGGATCCCGCTGCTCCGCTGGATCGCCAACGTGTGCGCGATCGGAGCCGTGGGCTCCGTGCTGGTGTTGGTGCTCCTCGGTGAGGCTGGTCGCGGCCGTGCTCCTGCCCTGGCCCGACGTGCTTCAGCGGTAGCGGTGAGGGCCGCAGCAGTGTGGGCGGCCGCCGCGCTGCTGGGTCTCTGGTTCAACGCAGCGGAGCTCTCGCTCCGTCAGCTCTGGCTGCCGGTCGGCGGCGTGCTCGACTACGGCGGAAACGTCAGCCTCGGTGTCGCTCTGCTGACCAGCGCCGGGTCGGCGGGAGCGTTGACCGCCTACTCGGTTGCCCGCTTGCGGCGGCCATCGCTGCCGCCGGCGCTGGGTTTGCTGATCGCGCTGCCGGGCCTGACGGCCGTGTCGATGAGCGGGCACGCTTCGCAGGGAGCACCGCCGTGGCTGCTGATGACGGCCAGCGCCCTCCACGTGACCGGAGCGGCACTCTGGGTGGGCGGACTGGCGATCACCTCTCTGATCGTCAGCGCCGACCGGAAGGCGCTGTCCGTCGTACTTCCCCGGTTCTCGCATGTCGCCGGGGCGAGTTTCGCGCTGGTGGGGGTCAGCGGCCTGTTGTTGGCCGCGACCCGGCTGACCGGCGACGTGACGCCGTCCCTCGGAGCGGCAGTCGAGGCGTTGACAGGGACCGGTGCCGGCTGGCTGGTCATGGGCAAGCTCGCCTGCATGGGCCTGCTGGGCTGCTCGGGGGCGTACATCCGTGCTGCCGTCGTCGGCCGGGTGGCGCGCCAGCAGCCCACGCCGCTCACCGCGTGGGCCGGGCTCGAGCTCGCCTTGATGGCGGTCGCGGTCTCGCTGGCGACGGCGCTCGGGCGTCCCCTCTAGGCGAATCGTCGACCTACTCAATGCGGGCAAGCAGCCCGTCCTGCCAAGAGAGCCCGGAGAACCGGGCTCTCTTGGCCATTTGCTTCGGATCTCCGCAGAAAGAGAAGGGCATGGGGGCGCCTGAGGCCGGACGAAATGTACTTATTGAGAACGGCCCGAGCGACTGGCGTCACATCTCCTCCCTCGCCTTGAATGCGTTAGTGAGGGCGTTTTTACGATGAGGTAGCACCCAGCACCCAGGGTCCTAACAAGCGCAGGATCTTATGGTCCTAACTCCACGGGGAGGGGAATTGTCACAGTGGAGCTCGGAATCCAATGTGCGAAAGAGAGATGCATTTTCATGTCTGAATCTGCTCCCAAAGACTTCTTGACGACCAGGAAGCGACGACGTCGGCTCGGCGCAGTGGCGGCGGTGGTGGCCTCGGCGATCACAGCGACGAGTCTGCCCACGATGCCCGCAGCAGGCCAGCAGCCGATCGGGGTGGGCCCGCTCCCCATCACCTTCGACCTGACCGACGAGAACGGAGGATGGTTCGACTCCGGTCTCAACCTCTTCGGCAGCAAGTCCCTCGCGGTCGCCGTGCTCCCCCGGGTCGCTGTGGGCGGAGTTCCCGAAGTCGGTGGCCCCGTCCTGCCGGCTGACGGGTCCTTGCTGAAGAACGTCATCGGCGGGCTCGGAGGGCTCCTCGGCGGTAAGGGCGGCTCGACCGACCCCCTGGCCCTCGGCTCGACCCTGGCCGCCGTGCAGGGCATCGCGAAGTCCTCGCCTGAGGCGGCCAGCAAGGCCGCCGAGGCCGAGGATCTGATCGGCCAGCTCAAGGCGACCGTCGCCGACATGCCGGCGGGCGCGCCGCTCGACCTGGCCTCGCTGCCGGTCGGCGTCGACCTGATGGGGGTCCTGGACTCCCTCGCGGAGTTCGCGGTCGAGGGGCCTCCGGTCTCCGTCACGTTCAACGTGGACCCGGCCAAGTCGGAGGGGGTCCGCAACCCGATCGGGCTGATCGCCCCGGAGGGGGCGGACGGGTTCCCGTACATGGACGCTGGAGGCGCCTTCTTCGGCGAGAAGACGATCCAGCTCACCGAGCCGGGGCTGTACGCGTTCACCGACTCGGTCGCGCCGTACATGCTCGGCGCGGTTGTCGTCGACGACCCGCTCACGCTGGGTCTCGACTTCGGCGAGAACCTGGTGGTCAACGGCAAGCCCGAGCCGGTTCCGTCGAACGCCGACATCATCCAGCGGCTGGTGAACGCCTTCTTCACCATCACCAACCCGAACAACTGGCAGCAGTTCAGCGCCACCAAGGACGTGCTCTGGAACCCGGTCCAGCCGCCCGCCCCGATCCTGCAACACGGCGCAGACGGCAACCCGGTGCTGATCCCGAACCTGGACGCGTACTACGACGAGAAGTTCGGGTACCCGAGGACGTTGCCCAAGTTGAAGGCGCCGACCACTCCCGGCGTGGGTGAGGTCTGGGTAGCCACTCAGATGGAGGACTACGCAGGGAAGGAGAAGCACGGCTCCATCACGTCGATCAACGTCGAGGACTGGACGATCGATCGGAAGATCGCAGCCCCCGAGATCAACATGAACAACGTCCACAACATGTGGTCGGACAAGAACTACCAGTACTTGTACGGGAACGAGTGGTTCGACAACGAGACCGACGTGTTCGACCGGAAGACCGGCAAGTTCGTACGGAGCCTCGAGGTCGGGCCCAACCCGGCGCACGTGATGACCCGTCCGGGCAACGACAACCTGACGATCGGCGTCAACGCTGGGACGGACATCGTCGAGGCGGCACCGGGCGCCACGAAGATCGTCCAGCGCGTCCACGTCGACCCGGACAGCGGCATCACCCCGCACCCGCACGCGCACTGGACCAGCCATGACGGCAAGACGGTCGTCGCGCCGAACACGATGACCGACGAGGCCGTCATCGTCGACCTGGACTCGGGGGCCGTCAGGCACGAGCCGGTCGGGGCGTTCCCGATCGCCACGTCGATGACGCCGGACTCGAAGAAGGCGTACCTGTCCAACTTCCTGGGCATGAGCGTGTCGTGCGTGTCGCTGGAGGAGGACGCGTGTGCGACCCCCGACGGCGGTGTGGCCAAGAACTCCACGATCGACCTGTGGGAGAACTACGACCCGCAGACCGGTCCCGAGGCGGGCAAGTCGTGGGGCGGACTGACCATCCAGCTCCCGGTGAGCCCGGACGGCAAGGCGCTGCTGGCAGTGAACACCCTGTCCCAGACGGTCAACGTGATCGACCCGAAGACGAACAAGGTGATCAAGGATCTGCCGTGCAACGCCGGTTGCCACGGCGCCAACTTCGGCGCCAAGCAGGGTGGCGGCTACTACGCCTACGTCTCCAACAAGTTCTCGAACGCCATGCAGATCATCGACATCGACCCGAACAACGATGGCGACATCTCGGATGCCACCATCGCCGGCCAGCTGCCGCTGGGGCCGATGTCGGACACCAAGATGGACGACGTGCTCGTCGCCCACCCCGGTGTGGGTGGACAGGGCGTCCTCGCCCTCCCGCTGGTCTACAACGGCTGGTCGCAGGAGATCCCTGAGGCCTGGCGAGAGGACCTGACCTGCGAGCAGATCAACCCGATCGACGAGGCGGCCTGCTGATCGCCACCTGACACACCACCGACGGTCCGGGGCTGTGCAGCGCAGCACAGCCTCGGACCGTCTCCGCCTCGAGAGGAGGCTCGCTGATGACGGCGCAGGAGACCCGCCCACAGGCTGCCACCACCCCAACCCGCCCCAGGCTCCGTCGGCGCGTGATCGGGCTGGTCGTGCTGGTCGCGGCCTGCTGGGGAGTGTTGCTCACGGTGCTGCCGTCGCCGTCCGGTGACCCCGTGCTGGTCTCGTTGAGCCCGAGGGACGGCGAGACGGTCACGTCTCCCGACGAGGTCCGGATCACGTTCGACCGGCCTGTCCCCGCGGAGCTCGCGACGGTCCAGATGACCAGTCCCGCAGGCGAGCAGATCGTGTCGAGCCGCCCGTACAACCCGCCGGAGGCCGACGACACGATTGCCGTGCCGATGCCGAAGACCCGCTACGAGGGGATCTACACGGTCATCTGGGCGGTGCCGTCCAGCACCCTCGAACCGATGGTCGGGTCGTCGACCTTCTCCGTGTTCTCGGCGGCGAGGTTCACCGCGGCCCCCGGGCTCGTCGTCGACCGCGACCCGGTCGTCGTCACGGTGTACACCGTGGCGGGAATCCTCGCGACAGCCGCCCTGGTGCTCGGTGTCGGGACCGTCTTCGTGCTCGGGGTCGCCTGGCCTGAGGGCGCCCGCCGCCGGGGATCGCGCCGCTTGCTCCTGTGCACCTGGGTGACCATGGTGCTGGCGACGCTCGTGTCCCTGCTCTCGTTCGGCGGCTACGCCGCCCGGACCTCGCTCGGTGACGCGTTCGACCCGGAGCTCCTCGCCGGGACGGTCGAGTCGGACATCGGGGCGGCGCTCTTGGCCAGGCTGCTCATCCTGCTGCCGCTCACGCTCGGCTTCTGGCAGCTCCTGCAGAGCGTGCCCGCCCGGACCTCGGTCGAGCGCGGCGTGGCCGCGGCGACGGTGCTCGGTGCCGCCTCGGCGTTGGCGGCCGCCTGGGTCTTCGCCCGCCCCCATGCACCGGAGGGACCGGGGCCACTCAGCCTGGTCGCGGGCATCACGCTCCTGCTCGCGGCTGCGGTCGGTGTCGGCGCCGCGGTGATGCAGTGGACTGTCCTGCGTCGGGCCGGTGGACAGGGGTCGCCCGCCGCGCGGCTGCTTGCCCGATTCATGCCGGTAGCCGGTGCCGTGCTGCTGCTCGCGGCGACCACGACCGGCGGCTGGCCGCTGATCGCGTGCGGCGCGCTGGCGGTGGTGATTGTCGGCACGGGGGTGACACCGCTGTACCGGGAGCGGCGGCGCAGTTCCGACCCTGAGGAATGCGACGGCCGGCGGGACAAGCCCGCTCGCCGTGAGCGGAGTCCCTGACGCAAGGAGCCCTGTGCGATCGCAGCGAGGCGCGATGAACCGTGGGTTCCCCGGTCGTCCGGCGGCCGGCGCGAGCCTGGAGACCGGTCCGGCAGAATGGTTGTCGTGCCGGTCGAGATGGATGCCGAACGCTTCGACGCCCTGGTCGCCGAGGCGCTCGACGAGATCCCCGACGAGATCGCGATGCTGGTGCGCAACGTCGTCGTCCTGGTCGAGGAGGAGCCACCCGAGGACGAGCCGGACGACCTGCTCGGGCTCTACGACGGCGTCGCGCTGACCGAGCGCGACAGCTCGCTCATCCCGCAGCTCCCCGACCGGATCTTCCTGTTCCGCGGCCCCCTGCTCGACATGTGCGACGACGAGGACGACCTGGTCGAGGAGATCCGGATCACCGTGGTGCACGAGATCGCCCACCACTTCGGGATCGACGATGCCCGCCTGCACGAGCTGGGCTACGCCTAGGCCGCCAGCCAGTAGCCGAGTCCGACCGCCGCCAGACCCAGGCCGATCGTGAGGACGACGTACGGCGCACCGCGGCGCGGGCCGAGGTCCCGTGCCTGTACGGCGAACGAGGAGTAGGTCGACATGCCTCCGCAGAAGCCGGTGGCGACCAGCGCGTAGGCCGACCCGTCGACCGACCAGCCGACGCAGAGCCCCAGCAGCAGGGAGGCGCCCGTGTTGGCGATGACCGTCCCGGTGTGGAACCGGCCGTCGAGGACCTTGCCGAGGGCGAACCGCAGCGGCGCGCCGACCGCACCGCCGAGCGCCACCCACAGCACCGTCACGCTCACAGCTCGTCCTCCTCGGGCAGCGGCGGGGCGTGGCGCCCGACGAAGGTGACAGCGAGCAGGCACGCTCCGAGGGTGCCGACCAGGTAGCCCGCCGCGAGCACGCTGTCGCCGGCAGCGAGCATCGCCCTGCCCTGCTCGCTCGTCGCCGAGAAGGTGGTGAAGCCACCGAGGACGCCCGGGCCCAGCGCGGCTGCCCACGTTGCCGATCGCCGGACGAACGGCAGCAGCTCGAGGCCGGCCAGCAGCGAGCAGCCGACCACGTTGATCGTGAAGGTGGTCCAGGGGAAGCCGGCACCGTCGGACGCGAGCTCGCCGCACAGGTAGCGGAGTACGGCGCCCGCGGACCCGCCGGCCGCGACCGCGAGCAGTAGCCGCGGCGCAGGGATCACGAAAGGATCGTAGGGCGAGTGGTGGCGTTGCCCGACCACGCCTGCGGGGCGGCGCCGGCCGCCTGCCGGCGGAACTCGCTGAGGAACCAGATCTGGAAGGCGCGCTGCTCCGGGAGCCGCGGGGCCGTGAGGAGCCGCTCGGCCCGGCCGAACTCGTCGGCGGCGTCGAGCAGGTCGATCAGCTCGCCGATCTGCCGGGCGACCTGGGGCGTCATCCGCAGCCGCAGGTCGATCGACTCCCGGCCGGCCTCGAGCGCGTCGTCGACCTGCTCGCGGCCCATCCCGGAGCGCAGCGGTCCCTCGAGCGCGTTGAAGTGCTCGGAGAGCACCTTCGCCAGCGGGTAGTCGTCCTCGTGGGCGAGTGCCAGCAGCCGGATCTCGCGCCGCAGGTCGCGGTAGTGGCGCTGGAAGCGCGAGAACGCGTGCACCGGCACGCCCTTGATCTGGATCGCGACCTCGCCCATCCGGGTGCGCTGCTCGCCGCTGTCGGGTGGGGCCATCAGCTGGAACTCCGCGCCCGCGTCGTCGGAGAACTCGGCGGCCGGCTCGAACCACACCGTCTTGCCCTCCTCCTCGATGATCGCCCCCCAGGCGACGGCTGCGCGGGCGACGATGTCGAGCCCGCGACCGAAACCGCTCAGCGTGCTGATGTCGATGTCGTCGGCCGTCCCCGAGTCGAACGCGTCGAGGTCGAAGGCGTCGAGGTCGATGCCGCCGGCACGCGTCCCGGGTTGCGGGGGGACGAGCGAGGCGTCCGAGACCTCGATCCGGGGGTGCTCGGTGGTGCCGCGGAGCTGGAGCCGGATCGGCGGCTCGGCATGGAGGAGCGCGTTGGTCACCAGCTCCGAGACGCCGAGCTCGGCGCACTCGCACAGGTCCTCACGATCGATCGCCTGACACGTCCGCACGGCCCACCGGCGTGCTTCTTGCACGCCACGAGGGCCGGTGGTCAGGGTGAGGACCTGCCGGTGTGGCAACGTGAACCCCTTCCATGTGCCCCTTGCGGGTAGCCCTCGCGGGCAGGTCCGGTGCCCGAGTCGCTGATTTTGGGTCGGTCATCCTGCAGGAATCCAGGGTCAACTACCCTGATCCACGGCGGTCAAAACATCAGATCGCCAACAGTTCGTTCGTGATTCTGACGCGTCCCCGAGCCGATCCCAGGGTAGGCCCGCGGGGCGGGACGATGGTGGACCAGGCGATGGGGTCGGATCCCGCGGCGCTGTGACCCAGCCGACAGGCGACGACGGGGTCCGCCTTTTGGGAGCAGGTCGGCGCGCACGGGAAGATGGAGCCAGGCACGACGACGCCGTCCTGACCGATCCGGCCCGAGCACCCCACCGAAGTCACAGGAGGCTCACATGACCGACGAGACAGCGACCGACGCGCCGATCGAGCGCGCGATGGTCCCCCGTTCCGAGCGCCACCAGGTCGTCGTGATCGGGTCCGGCTTCGGCGGGCTCTTCGGCACCAAGGCGCTCAAGCGTGCCGACGTCGACGTGACCATGGTCGCGAAGACCAGTCACCACCTGTTCCAGCCGCTGCTCTACCAGGTGGCGACGGGGATCCTGTCCGAGGGCGAGATCGCGCCTCCGACGCGCGAGGTGCTGGCCCGGCAGAAGAACGCCCAGGTGCTGCTCGGCCAGGTCACCGACATCGACCTCGAGGCGCGGACCGTCACCTCGCACGTGCTCGGCCGCGAGCTGGTCACGCCGTACGACTCGCTGATCGTCGCCGCCGGCGCCGGCCAGTCCTACTTCGGCAACGACCAGTTCGCCGAGTTCGCCCCCGGCATGAAGAGCATCGACGACGCCCTCGAGCTGCGGGGCCGGATCTTCGGCGCGTTCGAGATGGCCGAGCTCGGCGCGGCTCGCGGCGAGAACGTCGACCACCTGCTGACCTTCGTGGTCGTCGGCGCCGGCCCCACCGGGGTCGAGATGGCCGGCCAGATCGCCGAGCTCGCCCACCGCACCCTGACCCGTGACTTCCGCGCGATCAGCACCCGGAAGGCCCGGGTGATCCTGGTCGACGCCGCGCCCCAGGTGCTGCCGCCCTTCGGGGCGAAGCTGGGCGCCTGGACGAAGAAGAAGCTCGAGGACCTCGGTGTCGAGGTGATGCTCGGCGCGCTGGTCTCGGAGGTCGACGAGCGCGGTCTGGTCGTGAAGTACAAGGACGGCACCCAGGAGCGGATCTCGGCTGTCACCAAGGTGTGGGCGGCCGGGGTCCAGGCCAGCCCGTTGGGCAAGACCCTCTCGGAGCAGACCGGCGCCCCGCTCGACCGGGCCGGTCGGATCGCGGTCAACCCCGACCTCACCCTCCCGGGCTACCCGGAGGTCTTCGTCATCGGCGACATGATCTCCCTCGACAACCTCCCGGGCGTCGCCCAGGTCGCGATCCAGGGCGCGAAGTACGCCGCCAAGGAGATCGACGGCCGGCTCAAGGGCAAGGCCCCGCAGAAGCCGTTCAAGTACTTCGACAAGGGCTCGATGGCCATCATCAGCCGGTTCCGGGCCGTGGCCGCCGTCGGGAAGCTGCGGTTCACCGGCTTCCTGGCCTGGCTGATGTGGCTCGCGGTCCACCTCGTCTACATCACCGGGTTCAAGAACCGGGTCACCGCCGTGCTCCACTGGCTGGTCTCGTTCCTGGGCCGCGGTCGCTCGGAGCGCACCTCGACCGAGCAGCAGATCTTCGCCCGGGTCGCGCTCCAACGGCTCCAGGGCGGTGCGGCCGACCTGGTCTCCCAACCGGGGGAGTACGACGCCGAGGCCGAGCGCCGACGGCGCGAGGAGCTCGAGCGCCAGGCCCTCGAGGAGGTCCGGCTCACCGACGAGCAGGCCCGCGGCGTCAAGGTCGGTTGATCGGCCGAGCGCGTCTCCGGCGCAGGAGCGGGGCGAGCAAGCTTGCGCCGTTCGCGTCCCGCCGCGCTGCCGGCTGACTACTCGAGCTCGAAGGCGGACTCGGTCGCCTCGGCTGCGGCGCGGAAGCGGTCGAGGTCGCGCGCCCACTTGGGCAGGATGAACACGCCCTCCGCCTCGGCGGTCACCTCGCCGTCGGTGGTCAGGATCCGCCCCTTGCCCCAGGTCTTGATGCCCTCGCGGCGGTCGACCCAGGCCTCGCAGCGCAGGTCGCCCAGCGGCGTCCCCTGGCGGTAGACGATGGTGAGCGTGCCGGTCATCCCGGGCCGGCCGCTGGTGCTGACGGCGTGCCCGAGCACCTGGTCCAGCATCAGCGAGACGACGCCGCCGTGGACGAGTCCCGGCGGGCCCTCGTAGGCCGCGCCGAGGTGGAAGTCGCTCCACGCCTTCCCCTGGCCGTCGCTGCGCACGTCGAGCGGGGGAGCGATCGGGTTGCGCAGCCCCATCACGGCGTTGCCCCAGTTGCGGCCGCGCTTGCCGTCGGCGCGGAAGCGGACGCCGTACGCGCCCTCCATCTGCTGCTTCCGCAGCCGCTCGACGATCGCCTCGACCTCGGCCTGAGCGGAGCGGATCTCGTCGGCGTCGACCTCGGTCCGGATCGTCGCGTCGACCAGCGCCCGCACCGCCTCGGTGAACGGTGCGTAGAGCGCCGCCTCCTGGGCGATCTCCTCGTCGGTGGCGTGCTCGATCTCGAACCTGCTCATGCAGCCACACTAGAACACGTTCTTGTGACCGAGTCGGTGGGAAAACGTAGTGCGACGAGAGTCACTGCTTGATGGAATCGCTCCATGACCGCACTCGTGCTGCCCGACATCCGGTGGTTCCCCAGCTGGGCCGCGACCGTGGAGGACTTCGGCGACGAGTTCCTGCACGGCGCCGGCGCGTGGAACCTCGCTCACCCGCTCGAGCCGACGGAGGAGTGCTGCGAGGAGTTCATCGCCGTGCTGGCGGAGTGCAGCACCGCCGACCCGGCGGTGCAGGTCGTTGCGGGGAGCGGCCGGGTCGCGTCGACGTACTTCTGGATCACGGCCGGCGACGGCGGCCCGGACGACGAGGTGATCGGCTTCCTCAACCTCCGGCACGAGCTCAACGACTGGCTGCTCCAGGAGGGTGGCCACATCGGCTACTCGGTGCGACCGGCGCGGCGCAGGCGGGGGCACGCCACCCGAGCGCTGGCGCTGGGCGTACACCGAGCCGGCGAGCTCGGCATCGAGCGGGTGCTCGTGACCTGCGACACCGGCAACGTCGCGTCCGCGGGCACCATCGAGGCGGGCGGCGGGGTGTTCGAGGACGAGCGCAACGACAAGCGGCGCTACTGGATCCCCGCGCCGATCTAGTCAGTCGGTGGTCCGGTCCGATCGCAGCTCGGGACGGATCTGCTGCAGCACCGCGGTGAAGTGGTGCGGGTCGACGACGCTGCTGTCGATCTCCAGCAGCGGACGGTCGTGACGCTCGATGAACACCCGCCAGCTGCGGTGACCGGCACGTCCCTCGACCAGCACCGGCGTGTAGGGGCTGGCGAGGTCGATGACCTCGAACTTGCCGTCGTGGATCATCTCCAGCTGCCCGCGGATCACCGCCAGCTCGGTGACCGTGGTCGTCGCCCGCACGGCCCACACGATGATGGTGAGGATGATCAGCAGCACGACCAGGCCGTACATGACGTTGGTCCGCTCCTGGTAGGCGAGATAGCCGGCGCCGACCGTCAGTGCCGCGACGAGGATCACGACGCCGGTGATCACGTTCCGCGCTGCGTGGCGCGGCTTGAACACGGCGTTGGTGGAGCGGCTCTGGAGCCGCCTCTCCTCCTCCTCCGGCGTCGAGGCGTACGGCGAGGCCTGGTTCGGCTTCGTGCCGGTGGGGGACGTCGGCGTGGCCGGGTGGCTGCTCTGCGCCGGCTCGACCTCGGCGTCGGCGGGGCCGGCGATCTCGGTCGCGTCCGCAGGAGGCGGGACCTCAGCGGGTTCCTCCGACGTCCGCTCCGGCGGCAGGAACGGCGTCTCGTACTTCCGGGGGGCCGGCGGGACCGGCGTGACCAGCGCCGCGAGCACGTCCCTCCCGGCGTCGCGTGCGTTCGGCACCGACAGTCGCTGCGGGTCGACCGTGCCCGGAGGATCGACCCGGTGCTTGCCGCCGCGGACGGGGTCGACGGGGTCCTCGGCGTACGTCGCCCGCTTGGCGAGCCATCGCCTGATGGCGTCGGTGTCCGCGCCGAAATCGATGTCGTCCAGGTCCCCCAACGCGAGGCCTCCCTTCCTCCGGGCGCGAATCTACGCCGGATCGGACAGGCGCGGGGCCGGTTTCACCACGGTCGGGCGGTAGATTGAGACTGAGTCTCATCCTACGGAGGAGGACGACGTGGACGAGCCGTCGACGACGTTGCGGCCGACCCGCCAGCGCCGCGCGATCAACGAGGCGCTGCAAGGTGCGGCCGACTTCCAGAGCGCCCAGGACATCCACGACACCCTCCGGCGCGCGGGCGAGAAGGTGGGCCTGGCCACGGTCTACCGCACCCTCCAGGCGATGGCCGAGGCCGGACAGGTCGACGTCCTCCAGGGACCGGGAGGGGAGTCGTCGTACCGCCAGTGCAGCACCGAGCACCATCACCACCTGGTCTGCCGCTCCTGCGGTCGCACCGTCGAGGTGACCGGGCCGGCGGTCGAGTCCTGGGCCGACGCGGTGGCTCGCGAGCACGACTTCGCCGAGGTCAGCCACAGCCTCGAGCTGTTCGGGATCTGCGCCGACTGCCGGACCTGACCTGAGCGTCCGGCTCAGCGGTTCAGCGGTCTGCGGTTCAGCACCAGGCGTGCACGCCGGAAGGCGTGAGTGCCTGGTCGCGAAGGACGACGGGCCACAGGTCGCCGTACTGGTTGCAGGTGCGCCGGAAGTACGTGCGGTCGTACTCGATGGCCAGCACCTGGTCGCCGTACGACGCCTCGTAGCGGTCGCACTCCCGCCACTGGCCGCAGGACTCGGCGACCGCGAAGTCGAAGCCGATCGTGGACCCGTCCCACTCGGCGAAGTTCTTCTGCCCGACCGGCAGCCCGGCGTCGTGGGCGGCCCGGACGAGCAGACGGGCGAACGCCTTCGCCTGCCGCCGCGTGATCAGCCGGTGGCTGCGGCTGAACGAGTCGAGGTTGTCGTACTCGACCGCGTCGAAGCCGTCGGCCGCGCAGCGGTCGGTCCACCGGCCGACGATCTCGGCGAGCGCCCTGCGATTGGCGCGGGTGCGGATGTCGAGCAGCCACTCTCCCCACACCTCGTCGACGACGGGGCGGCCGTCGTCCTTGAGCACCAGCCGCCAGTGGTGGCGCCGCCAGAACCGCCGCTCGTCGGGCTGGGTCTGGAAGCCGTTGACGTAGCAGATGTTGTAGCGGTCGGCGAGCGGCTCGGCCAACCGGTCGCGCACCACGATCGTGACCCGGGCGGGGACCTCGTCCCACTCGCCGCCGAGCTGGTAGTCGACGTCGCCCGGGGGGAGCGGCTCGGCCGCTGCCGGTCCGGCGACGGCCATCGTCGCGGCCAGGACGACTGCGACCACCCACGCATGCATCTGGTCAGGGTAGACGCGGAGCGGGGGTCAGCGGGCCAGGTCCGGGTGCGCCCGGCCGGTCACCAGCGGCAGGTCGACGAACGTGACGATGCCGGGGTCGGCCGCGCAGACGTAGGGGATCGAGTTCACGCAGTGCGCGGCCGTGACGACGATTCCCGGGTTGCGCTCGAGGCCGGCTGCGACCGTCGCCGGGTGCCAGCCGTGGATCGTCACGTGGCAGTCCGGGTCGCCCTTCACCTCGACCTCGAACCGCTCCCCGCCGGGGCCGAAGGTCCACGGCGGGTCCAGGTGCTCGTCGCCCATCAGCCAGTTCACGGCGACCCGTACGACGAGGGTCTCGCCGACGTACGCCTCCCAGGAGAACCGCTGCGCGGCGACCTGGCCGGGCTCGACGGTGCCGATCGGCGACTCGATCGGGGCGGTGGCGACGGCGACCTCGCGGTGGGACCGGATCTCGGCGTCGGCGAACCCGAGGGTGTCGAGGGACATCCGCACCGACTGCTCGAAGCCGTTGCTGAGCAGCGCCAGCATCGGGCCGGACAGGGCCTCCTCGGGCGTGCCGCCGAACCCCATGATGTGGCGTACGACGTCCGGGGCGTTGTAGGTGCGGATGTCGGACCACTCCTCACCCCGCACGAACGTGATCGCCGAGGACAACCCCGCGAAGAACAAGGGTTGCTGCTCGGTGGCCCCGCCCGGGTCGATGCCGGTGCCGTGCAGGGTGACGCCGCCCTCGAGCGCGGCCGGCTCCATCCGCGCCCGCTCCTCGGCCGACGGCCAGAACCAACCGAGCGGGGTGACCACGTTCTTCCCCGAGCGGAGGAGCGCCGCGACCTCCTTCGGGTTCGGCATGAGGGGGGAGTAGAGGACGCAGTCCGCGTCCATCGCCAGGATCGCCTCGATGTCGTCGGTCGCGACGACGCCGATCGGCTCGGTCCCGAGGATCTCGCCGACGTCCTTCCCGGCCTTCTCGGCCGAGTGCACCCAGCAGCCGACGAGCTCGAGGTCGGGATGCCGCTGGATGTGCTCGATCGCGGCGCGCCCGACCCCGCCGGTCGCCCACTGGATGACACGGAGGGACACGCGCTCTCCTCGATTTCTCCTGGGTAGGCCCCGTGGGACTCGAACCCACAACCTAAGGATTAAAAGTCCTCAGCTCTGCCAATTGAGCTAGGGGCCCCTGGCCGCCAGGCGCTGCGGCCGCAGTGAAGTATCGCAGGCCGACTCACTCGGCGAGCAGCGCCTGCATCTGCTCGACCTGCGCCTGCTGGGTGTCGGCGACCGCGCTGGCCAGGTCGACGGCCCCGGCGTACCGCCCGGCTTCGACCTGCTCCTCGGCCAGGGTGATCGCGCCCTCGTGGTGGGTGATCATCAGCTCCAGCCACCGCTGCTCGAAGGCGGGGCCGTCCAGGTCCTCGAGCTCCTCCACGTCGGCGTGGGCGGGCATGCCGGGGAGGTCGCCGCCGGGGATCTCCAGGATCTCGCCGCGCTCCTCGGCGTGGGCGTTGGCGTGGTCGCGGATCGTCTCGGGCACCGGCAGGTCCCAGTCGCCGAGCCACTCGGTGAGGGTCTGGATCTCGGGCCCGTGGACGGCCAGGATCTCGTCGGCGACCACCTGCAGCTCCGGCGACACGTCGGCGTCACGGGTAAGGTCGACGAGCACCAGGGCCAGCGCGTCGTGCTGCAGCAGGTCGGACGCGAAGGCCGCGTCCGCGTCGTTGAAGACGTCGCCGTTGGACGCGGTGTGCACCGCCGGCGCCGGAGCGGGTTCGTCGTCGTCGCCACCGCAGCCGGCGAGCGCGCCGAGCAGGAGGGCGAGGGTCGCGACGGGGATCAGCGGGGTGTGCTTGGACATCCCGCGCAGTCTAGGAGCGTCGGTCCCGACCCGGGTGGCGCGGCCACCAGAAGCGCTCCCCGATCGAGGTGGCCAGCGCAGGCACGAGCAGGGTGCGGACGACCAGGGTGTCGAGGAGCACGCCGATGCCGACGATGACGCCGATCTGCGTGAGCGTCACCAGCGGCAGCACGCCGAGCACCGCGAAGACGGCGGCCAGCACCACGCCGGCGCTGGTGATGACGCCGCCGGTCACGGCCAGCGCGGAGCTCATCGCCTCGGCGATCGGCTTGTCGGCGGCCTCCTCGCGCGCCCGGGTCGCGAGGAAGATGTTGTAGTCGACGCCGAGCGCGACCAGGAAGATGAACGCGAACAACGGGACCTGGAGGTCCAGCGCCGGGAAGTCGAGGACGTGGGTGAACAGGAACCAGCCGGCCCCCATGGCCGACGCGTAGGTCGCGACGACGGTGCCCACCAGCACCACCGCGGCGACCAGTGAGCGCAGCAGGACCAGCAGGATCGCCAGCACGATCAGCAGCACCAAGGGGATGATCAGGAGCCGGTCGTCGGCGGCCGCGTCAGCCGCGTCGACGTCCTCGGCGTCCGGACCACCGACCAGCGCCGCCGTACCGAGCTCGTCCCGCAGGCGTTCGATCGTCGCCTCGGACGCGGCGGAGCCGCGGGCGCTCTCGAGCACGACGTCCAGCCGGGTCCAGGCGTCGGACGACCCGGCGGGCCGGACCGAGGAGACCCCTTCCACGGCGGAGACCTGCTGCTGCACCGCGTCGGCCCGGTCCGGCTCGGCCAGGACGACGTTGGGCTCGGCGAACCCGGCGGGGAAGGCGCGGGCGAGGGTCTCCTGGCCCGAGACCGATTCGGGCTTCTCGCGGAACCGCTCGTTCTGGGTCAGGCCGACGTCGAGGCTCAGCGCGCCGGCCGCGAGCATCGCGAGCACGACCGTCGAGCCGGCGGCGAACGTCATCGGCCGCCGGACGACGGCCGCGGCCGCACGCGCCCAAGGACCGGAACGCGACGGGTCCTCCTGACCGGGGCGCGGCACGAACGGCCAGAACAGCCCGCGCCCGAAGAGCACCATCACCGCCGGCAGCGCGACCAGACCGAACAGCACGGCGACGACGATGCCGATCGCGGCCGACCAGCCGAGCGCGCGGTTGGAGGGACTGTCCGCGAAGGAGAGCGTCAGCAGGGCGAGGGTGACGGTCGCCGAGCTCGCGATGACGGCCGGGGCGGCGCCGCGCCAGGCGGCCTGCATCGCGACGAACCGGTCCTCGTGCCGTCGCAGCTCCTCGCGGTAGCGCGCGATCAGCAGCAGGGCGTAGTTGGTGCCCGCCCCGAAGACCAGGACGGAGGTGATGCCGATGGTCGACCCGTCGACGGTGTAGTCGAACGCCTGCGTCGCCACCGCGACCGCGAGCGCGGCGACCCGGTCGCCGACGGCCACGACGACCAGGGGGACCAGCCACAGCCACGGGCTGCGATAGGTGATCAGGAGCAGCAGCGCCACCACCAGTGCGGTCGCCACCAGCAGGCGGACGTCGGCTCCCGCGAAGACGTCCTTGATGTCGGCCTCGAAGGCGGGACCACCGGTCACCTCGACGTCGAGACCGCTCGGAAGCGCCTCGCCGGCCGTCGTCCGCAGGCTGTCGATCTGGCTGTAGCCCGTCGCCTCGTCGAGGGGTACCACGACCAGGCCCACCTCTCCCTCCGGCGCGTACGCCGGCTCGGGGTCGGCGCCCGTGACCGAGAAGTCCGCCAGCTTCACCGCGAGAGCCGCGATCGCCGTCCGGTCGTCCTCGCTGAGGACGCCGTCGTCGCGGGTGACCACGACGATCGCGGGCGCGATGCCGCTCGAGGGCAGGGTCTGGCGAAGCCGCGCCACCTCGGTCGACTCCGCCGAGTCCGGCAGGCCGGCCGTCGGCGCGTTCGACTCCTGCGCCTCCGGCGCGAGCGCGAACATCGCGCCCGACAGCAGGACGAACACGAGGGTGACCAGGGCCGCGCCGCCACGGGTCGCGAGCCGCTGTCGCGCGGGCGGGTCGACGTCGGCGGCGGGCACCTCCCGATCGTAGGAGGACGCGCCTAGCCCGCTCGGTGTTCCACTCCTCGTCACACCGGCGTAGCAGAACCTTCACGCCGTTCGGTGAGATCGTGCGCGATCGGCACTTCCGGTGTCGGCCTGGCTTGGTAGTGTCGGCGCTGCAGTGGATGCAGTTCCTTCAAGGTTTGACGCCTGCGGAGTCTGTGGCCAACGGCGTGTCTGGTTTGTGGTGTCCCATCACGGGTCGGAGCGACGTGTCATCGCATCCGCTGCGGGTCGCCGAGGTGGCGGCTCTCGCCCCGACAATAGGAGTTACGAGCACAATGGCTCAGGGCACCGTGAAGTGGTTCAGCGCCGAGAAGGGTTTCGGCTTCATCGAGCAGGAGGGCGGCGGCGACGACGTCTTCGTGCACTACTCGGCGATTCAGTCCAACGGCTACAAGTCGCTGGAGGACAACCAGAAGGTTGAGTTCGACGTCACCCAGGGACCGAAGGGTCCTCAGGCGGAGAACGTTCGCCCTCTCTGATCCGCAAGGATCGAACCGGGGCCTGACGGCCCCGGACTCTCGGGAGACATCAGTCTTCAGGCGAGGCCCTGTCGGGTTCCCCGGCAGGGCCTCGTCAAATTTTCGCGACTTTCTGGTTTCGAGCGCCCATCGTTGGGCAGGATGGTCCGGAATGGCACCGGTGTGCCCCAAGCGCGAGGGAGTGGGGGACGACCAGTCGTCCACACTCGGGAGGCGGAATCAGTCGTGGCGGACCCGTTCGACGTGGCCCTCGAGGATTCCGACCTGCTCGTCGAGGTCGAGCTGACGACGAACCTCATCATCGCCGCGACCGCCTCCGACGGCCCGCTCCCGGTCGACGAGATCGACAAGATCCTGGGCGTCGAGCCCGACGACGACGTGGCCTGACGAGGACCCTGCGCGGCGATCGCTTCGCCGGCTTGACTTCATACCTTAGGGGGGTATGGTGTCGGGTGTGGAACACGAGCATCAGCACGGCTACATCGGCCGCAAGGACGACCACCTCAAGCGTCTGCGCCGGATCGAGGGCCAGGCCCGCGGCCTGCAGCGCATGGTCGAGGAGGAGAAGTACTGCATCGACATCCTCACCCAGGTGTCAGCGATGACGAGCGCACTGCACTCCTTCTCGATCCAGCTCCTCGAGGAGCACATGAACCACTGCGTCGTCGACGCAGCACGGGCGGGCGACGCCGAGGCCCAGGAGAAGGTCTCCGAGGCGGTCGCCGCCATCAGCCGCCTGGTCCGTTCCTGAGCGGACCGTCGGACACCCAGTCGGAAATGAGGAGAGAAGTGAGCGAGCAGAGCACCTGGCAGGTGACCGGGATGACGTGTGGGCACTGCGCCGCGTCGGTCTCCGAGGAGATCCGTGAGATCCCCGGGGTCGAGGACGTCGCCGTCACCGTCGAGACCGGTGCGGTCGTCGTGACCAGCGCCGGCCCGCTCGACCGGGCCGCGGTCGACGCTGCTGTGGCCGAAGCCGGCTACACCCTCGTCTGATGCGGACCTGGCAGAAGATCCTGGCGTACGTCGCTGCGCTGGTCGTCGTGTTCGGGGTCGCGCTCTGGATCGGGCAGACGGCCGGGCCGTTCGACACCGACGACGACGGCCACGACACCGGTCACGACAGCGACAGCGCCCGGGTGCACCTCGAGCCGGCCGACGGCCACGGGCACGACGCGGACTACGAGCTCGCGCTCGCGCAGGACGTCGTCGCGAGCGGGCGGCCGACGGTCGCCTTCCGGATCCTCGACGAGTCCGGCGACCCGGTCACGTCCTACGACGTGCAGCACGAGAAGCAGCTGCACCTGATCGCCGTACGACGCGACCTCGCCGAGTTCCGCCACGTCCACCCGCGGCTCGACCCCGGGACCGGCCAGTGGGAAGTGCCGATCGACCTCGGCGCGGGCTCCTGGCAGCTGTACGCCGACTTCGCGCCGACCGACGAGGACCCCACGGTGGCCGAGGCCGAGCTGATGGTCGCGGGCGACTTCACGCCCGAGGAGCTCGGTCCCGATCGGCTGACGTCACGGGTCGACGGCTACGAGGTCCACCTCGAGCGGGACGCTGCCACCTCGACGGTGTCCCTGCACGTGACCCGCGACGGCGCCGAGGTCACCGACCTGCAGCCCTACCTGGGCGCCTACGGGCACCTGGTCGCCATCCGGGCCGACGACCTCGCCTACCTGCACGTGCACCCGGAGGAGAGCACGCCCGGTCCGGAGATCGGGTTCCACGCCGAGTTCGAGGAGGACGGTCGCTACCGACTGTTCCTCGACTTCAAGCACGGCGACCGCGTGCACACGGCGGACTTCACGATCACCGTCGGCGACGCAGGGGATGACGAGACGGGCGGCGGCGACACGGACGAGGACATGGACGAGGACATGGACGAGGACATGGGCGGCGAGGGTGACGACCACGGCGATGACGACCACGACGACGGTGAGGGTCATGGCCACTGACACCTCGCAGGCCGAGCCGCTGGTCGAGGTCGACCTCGACATCACCGGCATGACCTGCGCGTCGTGCGCCAACCGCATCGAGCGCAAGCTCAACAAGCTCGAGGGCGTCACCGCGACGGTCAACTACGCCACCGAGCGCGCCACCGTCACCGCCCCGGCCGACGTGGACGCCGACGCCCTCATCGGCACGGTGGCCGGCGCCGGCTACGGCGCCTCCGTGCCCCGCTCGCCCCTGGCCGACGCCCGGGGCGGCGCCGGTGGCGACCGTGGCACCGGCGGGGGCGATTCGCCGGCCGACCGCGAGCTGACCGCGCTCCGCGACCGACTGGTGGGAGCGGTGGTCCTCGCGGTCCCGGTGATCGCGATGGCGATGGTGCCCGCGCTGCAGTTCGAGTACTGGCAATGGGCGTCGCTGACCCTTGCCGCGCCGGTCGCGACCTGGGGCGCCTGGCCGTTCCACCGGGCGGCGTGGACCAACCTGCGGCACGGCGCGACCACGATGGACACGCTGGTCTCGCTCGGCGTGCTGGCCGCCTTCGGCTGGTCGCTGGTCGCCCTGTTCTGGGGCACCGCGGGCGTGCCGGGCATGTCCCACCCGTTCGACCTGGTCCCGGACCGCGACGCGGGGCCAGCGTCCGGCCTGGGCGACATCTACCTCGAGGTGGCGGCCGGCGTCACCACGTTCCTGCTCGCGGGGCGCTACTTCGAGAAGCGGGCCAAGCGCCGGGCGGGTGACGCCCTACGTGCGCTGGCGGACCTCGGCGCGCGCGAGGTCGCCGTACTCCCTGACGGACCGGACGGTCCGGAGCGACGGATCCCCGTCGAGCAGCTGGCGGTGGGCGACCTGTTCGTCGTGCGCCCCGGCGAGAAGCTCGCCACCGACGGCGAGGTGGTCACCGGCCACTCCGCCGTCGACGCGTCGATGCTCACGGGCGAGTCGGTGCCGGTGGAGGTCGGCCCCGGTGACGAGGTCGTCGGCGCGACCCTCAACACGGCCGGCCGCCTGGTGGTGCGCGCGACCCGGGTCGGCGCCGACACCCACCTCTCCCAGCTCGCCCGGTTGGTCGAGGAGGCGCAGTCCGGCAAGGCGAAGGCGCAGCGGCTCGCGGACCGGATCTCCGGCGTCTTCGTCCCGGTCGTGATCGCCCTCGCGCTCGGCACGCTCGGCTTCTGGCTCGGCGCCGACGCGGGCTGGGAGATCGCGCTGACCGCCGCCGTCGCGGTGCTCATCATCGCCTGCCCGTGCGCCCTCGGGCTGGCCACGCCGACGGCGCTGATGGTCGGCACCGGGCGGGGTGCGCAGCTCGGCATCCTCATCCGGGGTCCCGAGGTGCTCGAAGCCACCCGCGCCGTCGACACGGTCGTGCTCGACAAGACCGGCACGGTCACGACCGGCGACATGCGGCTCACCGCGGTGGTTGCGGACGGTGCCCCCGACGACGACGTACGACGGGTCGCGGCGACCCTCGAAGCCGCCTCTGAGCACCCGATCGCCCGCGCGATCGCGGCCGGCGCGACGACCGGCACCCTCGCCGACTTCGTGAACGAGGCCGGTCTCGGTGTGACCGGCAGCGTCGACGGCCGCCCTGCCGTCATCGGCCGCGCCGCCTTCCTGACCGCGCGCGGCCTGACCATCCCGGATCCGTTGGCCGACGCGGTCGCTGCGGCCGAGGCCCGCGGCGCGACCCCGGTCGTCGTCGGCTGGTCCGGCAGGGCGTACGGCGTGCTCGTGGTGGCCGACACCGTGAAGGACTCCTCTGCGGACGCCGTCGCCCGGCTCCGGGCGCTCGGGTTGAGCCCGGTGCTCCTGACCGGCGACAACGAGCGGGCGGCCCGCGCGGTGGCGGCCGAGGTCGGGATCGACCAAGTGCGCGCCGGTGTGCTCCCGGCCGACAAGGTCGCGTTCGTCCGCTCCCTGCAGGACCAGGGTCGGGTGGTCGCGATGGTCGGCGACGGGGTCAACGACGCAGCCGCGCTGGCGCAGGCCGATCTCGGGATCGCGATGGGCACCGGCACCGACGTCGCCCGCGAGGCCAGCGACCTGACCATCGTCTCCGGCGACCTCAGGGTGGCCGCGGACGCCGTACGCCTGTCGCGACGCACCCTCGCCACGATCCGCGGCAACCTGTTCTGGGCGTTCGCCTACAACGTGGCGGCCCTGCCGCTGGCCGCCGCGGCCCTCCTCAACCCGATGCTCGCCGGCGCCGCCATGGCCGCCTCCAGCGTCTTCGTCGTGACCAACAGCCTCCGGCTGCGCAGGTTCCGCGGCTCCCGCTGATCGTCAGCAGGTCGCGAAGAGCACCGGGCCGTTCGCGAGGTCGGACATCACGTAGGAGCCCTCGACCGGCTCGAGGTCCATGGTCACGAGCTCGCCGTCGGCGGTGACGTCGCCGAGGTGGAACCGGTCGGGGAAGGAGCCGCCCTGACCGGGGGCGGGCCCCGCAGCGAGGACGGCGCGGGTGTCGGCGTTGGTGCGCGCCTGCTCCTCGGACTCGAACGCCATCGCGACCCGGACGTCGCCGTCGGTCCGCTCGGCGATCGCGAAGGCGCGAAGAGGGTTGACCTCGCCGGCCTCGTCGATCAGCTCGGCTGCCCGGGTGCGGTCGATGTCGTCGGCCTGGGTGATCGCGAGCGCGACGCAGGCGAGGTCGCCGGTGTAGATCGACGCCGACAACGCGCCCTCGACGTCCTCGGTCACCGCGGACACCGGGTCGTCGAGGTCCTCTCCGCGCTGCTCGTCGCGCCAGGTGACGAGCGTGGCGCTGTCGTCGCTCGCCGCCAGCACCCGCTGGTCACGATCGAGAGTGAAGAACGCCAGCTCCTGGGACAGCGTGTTGCCCAACCGCGCGAGCAGGTCCGGACCGCCGAGCCAGAACCCGTCCTCGGAGTCCGGCTCCTGGTAGCCCAGGTCGGCGAGCGAGCTCTCGACCTCGTCGAGGTCGAGGGACTCGGGCAGGCCCATCAGCACGATGGCGCCCTCCTCGCCCTGGGCGAACAGCTCCCAGTCGATGGTGGCGGGGGACCAGCCGAACTCCTCCTGGAGCGTGGGTGCCGACGACACCAGGGCTGACGCCGAGGTCAGGTCGGCGTCGAAACCCTGCGCGAGGAAGTCCTCGACGTCGGTGGTGGACGAGGCGGCCGTGAGGTCGATCCCGAGGTTCTCGCGAAGCCCTGCCCAGTCGGTCCAGCCGAGCCGGTCGCTGCCCTCGGGTGCCAGGGCCACTGCGGACCCGAGCCGCCCGGCGTCGCCGTCGTCGTCGCGCGAGGTCACGAACCAGGCGACGGCCACCCCGGCCACGAGCAGCAGCGCCACGCCGATGACGATCAGGTGACGACGGGGTAGCGACATGGAGGTTGGTCTCCTCTCCGGGGCGGACAGGTGTGACACTAACGCCGTGACCAGGAGCAGCCCCTCGTCGCCCCCGGACGTCCGGGCGGCCGGTGTGGTGACGTTCCGGCCCGGCCGCGAGGTGCTGCTGGTGCACCGCCCCAAGTACGACGACTGGTCCTTCCCCAAGGGCAAGCTGGAGCGGTGGGAGCACCCGACCGCGGCCGCCGTCCGCGAGGTGGCGGAGGAGACCGGCGTGCACGTGCGCCTCGGTCCGCCGCTGACCTCGCAGCGCTACCCGACGGACCGGCGGATGAAGACCGTGTCCTACTGGGCCGGTCGCGCCGTCGGTGACGACGACGTGAGCCTGTACCGACCCAACCACGAGATCGACCAGGTCGCCTGGGTGCGCATCGACAAGGCCGACGCGATGCTCACCTACCAGTACGACCGGGAGACCCTCGCCGAGGCCGTGCAGGTACGCCGCCGCACCCACCCGGTCGTCGTACTCCGGCACGCGAAGGCGCGCTCCCGCAGCGCCTGGCGCGGGGACGACCGGCTGCGCCCCCTTCTCAAGACCGGGATGGTCGAGGCGGATCGCATCGTCCCCCTGCTGGCGGCGTACGACGTGACCCGGATCGTGTCGTCGCCCAGCACCCGCTGCCTGCAGACCGTGAAGCCCTACTCCGACACGACGGGGTGGGGCATCGAGAGCCGCCGGCGCCTCAGCGAGGAGCAGGTGACCGCCAAGGGCGTCCAGAAGGTCGTCGACGAGCTGATCGCAGGTCAGCAGGGTGCGGTGATCTGCACACACCGGCCCGTCCTGCCTGTCGTGTACGACGCTCTCGGGCTGAGGCCCGGACAACGCGGTGACGAGCTCGGGACGGCCGAGATGCTGGTGGCGCACGTGCGCAAGGGCGCCGTCGTCGCCGTGGAGCGGCACCGGATCGGCTGAGACGGCACGCGACGCTTCGTCGCCTGTTCACCGTGCGTTCAGACGCGTCGGACGGTTGCGTTACCCGGCGTCCCTAGCGTCGGTGACGTCCAATGAACAACTACTCGGGGGGCGACGATCGATGCCCCTCAGTTCCCGAGAGGCAGATCTCTTGAACGTCACTCCCATTCGACGGGCGCTCGTGCCCGGCCTGGCCGCGCTGGCCCTGGTCCTCACCGCTTGCGGTAGCGACGACAGCGACGGCAACGGCAACGGCGGCACTGGCGACGGCAACGGGCTCGACACGAGCGTGACCGGTGAGGTCATCGTCGACGGGTCGTCGACGGTCTACCCGATGACCTCCACCGCCGGCCAGCTGATGAAGGCCGAGGGTTCGTCCATCGAGGTCTCCGTCGGTGAGTCCGGCACCGGTGGCGGCTTCGAGAAGTTCTGCGTCGGCGACACCGACATCTCCGACGCCTCGCGCCCGATCAAGGACGACGAGGAGGTGCCGGTCTGCGAGGAGAACGGGATCGAGTTCACCGAGCTGCTCGTCGCGACCGACGCGCTCACCGTCGCCGTCCACCCCGACCTCGCCGTCGACTGCCTGACGGTCGACGAGCTGGTCGCCCTGTTCGGTCCCAAGTCCACCGCCACGAACTGGCAGGACATCAACCCGGACTTCCCCGACGAGAAGATCACCGGCTTCATCCCCGGCACCGACTCCGGCACCTACGACTACATGGCTGCTGACGTCGTCGGCGACGAGTCGGAGACCCTCCGCAACGACTTCGAGAGCTCCGAGGACGACAACGTGCTCGTCCAGGGCATCTCGGGCACCGAAGGTGCGGTCGGCTTCTTCGGCTACTCCTACTACGAGGAGAACGCCGACACCCTGAAGGCCGTGGCCATCGACAGCGGCGCCGGTTGTGTCGAGCCGTCCGCTGAGACCGCGCAGGACGGCACGTACACGCCGCTCGCCCGGCCGCTGTTCATCTACGTGAACAACAAGTCGTACACCGAGGAGCCGGCCGTCGCGGAGTTCACGGACTACTACATCGCGAACCTGGCGGACATCGCCGAGGGCGCGCTGTTCATCCCGCTGAACGACGAGGACTACGCGGCGACCCAAGAGGCTCTCGCGGGTATCTCGGGCTGATCAGGTCCTCGGAGCTGGTTGATCACATGACGGTCGTCAAAGAGCCGGGTCCGCCCCTCGGGGCGGGCCCGGCCCCCGTCCTCACAGCCCGGTCCCGTCCGGGCGAGACGGTCATCAAGGCGCTGCTGCGTACGGCGGCGCTCCTGTCGGTTGCCATCACCATCGGCATCATCTTGGCGGTGCTCCAGCCGGCGATCGACTTCTTTCGGCAGGTCCCGCTCTCCGACTTCCTCGCGATGAGCGACCCGGCCGAGAGCGGTGAGCTCAAGCCCGCGGTGCTGCCGCTGCTCTGGGGGACCGCCCTCACGACGATCGTCGCGCTCCTCGTCGCCGTGCCCATCGGCCTCGCCGCCGCGATGTACCTCTCCGAGTACGCCTCCAAGCGGGCACGGAAGTGGCTGAAGCCGACCGTCGAGCTGCTCGCGGGCGTGCCGTCGGTCGTCTACGGGTTCTTCGCGTTGTCGTTCGTGACGCCGACGCTGCTCAACGACATCCTGCAGCTCAAGGTCAGCCTCACGAACTCGCTGGCCGCCGGGCTGGTGCTCGGCGTCATGATCATCCCGACGATCGCCTCGCTGTCGGAGGACTCGTTCTCGGCAGTCCCGATGGCGCTGCGTCAGGGGTCCCTGGCGATGGGCGCCAACCGGATGCAGACCACCGTCCGGGTCGTCCTTCCGGCGGCGCTCTCGGGCGTCGCAGCGGCAGTGGTGCTGGGGCTCTCGCGGGCCGTCGGCGAGACGATGATCGTCGCCCTGGCGGGCGGCTCGGCGAAGAGCACCTCGGTCGACCCCACCGAGGGCCACCAGACGATGACCGCCTTCATCGCGCAGACCGCCGCCGGGGAGAACCCGCCCGGGTCGGCGGAGTACAACATGCTCTTCGCAGTGGCCCTGCTGCTGTTCGTGATCACGTTCGTCATGAACATGATCAGCATCCGGATCGTCCGTCGATTCAGGCAGGCCTACTGATGAGCACCGCAACCACGACTGCGCGCGCAGTCACCACGTCGACGATCGCCACCGGGAAGAGCAAGGACCGCAACCTGGCCTCGCTCATCTTCCTCGGGGTGCTCTGGTTCTCGCTGTTCTTCGGAGTGGTCGTCCTCCTCGCGCTGATCATCGACACCGCGATCGAGGGTTCGGGCCGCTTCGACCACTACCTCTTCACGGACTACGAAAAGAGCATCGCCCACGAGCAGGCGCAGAAGTTCTCCGAGCTGCGCGGAATCCCCGTCGAGGACCTCTCGAACCACTTCACCGGGTTCCGTGGTGGGATCCTCGGCTCGTTGTGGCTGATGATCACCACCGCGCTGCTCGCGATCCCGCTCGGCATCGCCGCGGCGACGTACCTCGAGGAGTTCGCCGACTCGAGCACTTGGTACAACCGGATGATCGAGGTCAACCTGCAGAACCTCGCAGCGGTGCCGTCGATCATCTACGGCATGCTCGCCGCGGCGATCATGGGCCTGATGGGCTTCCAGTTCAAGGGCATCGTGATCGGCGGTGCGATCGCACTGGCGCTCCTGATCCTCCCGGTCGTCATCATCACGACGCGCGAGGCGCTGAGAGCTGTCCCGCAGGACATCCGTCAGGGCTCGCTCGCGCTGGGGGCCACCGTCTGGCAGACCACCCGGCGACAGACGTTGCCGTCGGCGATCCCCGGGATCGCCACCGGCACGATCCTCGGGCTCTCGCGAGCGATCGGCGAGGCTGCGCCCCTGATCATGGTCGGACTCGCTGCCGTGCAGTGGGATCCCACGGGCTTCACCAGCAAGGTGGAGGCCCTGCCCATGCAGATCTTCCGGATGGCGAGCAGCCCCCAGGAAGCAGTCCAAGAGGCCGCGTCCGCGGGGATCATCGTGCTGCTGGCGATGATCCTCGGGATGAACGCGATAGCCATCATCATCCGCAACAAGTTCCAGCGATCCTGGTAGGAGTCGGCATGTCCACCCAACCCGCAACGGCCACCTCGAGCACCGAGGGGGAGCCGTCGGCCCTCTCGCTGTCCATCGACGAGGAGGCCAAGCACAGCGTCATCGGTGAGGTGCCGGCTGAGTCCGTCATGGAGACGTTCCACCTCAACGTCTTCTACGGCGACTTCCACGCGGTCCACGACGTCAACCTGACCTTCGGCAAGAACGAGATCACCGCGCTCATCGGCCCGTCGGGCTGTGGCAAGTCGACGGTGCTCCGCTGCCTCAACCGGATGAACGACCTGGTGCCCGGCGCACGCGTCGAGGGCGAGATCAACTACCACGGGCAGAACATCTACGGCCCCAAGGTCGACCCGATCGCCGTGCGCCAGCACATCGGCATGGTGTTCCAGAAGCCGAACCCGTTCCCCAAGTCGATCTACGACAACATCGCCTACGGCCCGCGGGTCATCGGCATGAAGGTCGACAACATGGACGACCTGGTCGAGGAGGCGCTCCGGGGAGCCGCCCTGTGGGACGAGGTCAAGGACAAGCTGAAGCAGTCCGCCTACGGCCTGTCCGGCGGTCAGCAGCAGCGGCTCTGCATCGCGCGGACCATCGCCACCAAGCCGGACGTCATCTTGATGGACGAGCCGTGCTCGGCGCTGGACCCGATCGCGACCGCGAAGATCGAGGACCTGATGCTGCAGATGCGCAAGGACTTCACGATCATCATCGTGACCCACAACATGCAGCAGGCGGCGCGGGTGTCGGACCGGACGGCGTTCTTCACCGCCAAGCCCGACGAGACCACCGGCAACCGAACCGGACTGCTCGTCGAGTTCGACCGCACCAAGCAGCTGTTCTCGAACCCTGCGGACAAGCGCACCGAGGACTACATCTCGGGTCGCTTCGGCTGATCGGCCGATGGGCGCACGTCTCGGGCGGCGTTGGGCGGAGATCGCCGGTGCCCAGCTGCTCGTGGTCGACCCGGGTCGCGACGAGGCCGGTCTCGCCGACGGGATGGCGGGTCGCGGGGTGCACGTCACGTGGGTGACGACGACGGTCGACGGGCTGATCGAGTTCGGGCGCCTCGACCCCCACGCCGTCGTGGTCTCGCCCGGCGCGCCCGGGCTCCCCGCGGTCGACTTCGTCACCGCGATCCGCAACCACGGCACGCCGTACGTCGTCGCGGCGCTCGAGCACGCCAACGCCGCCGCCATCGGCGGGCTGATGCTCGCGGGTGCGAGCGCGGTCGTCGCGCGCCCGTACTCAGCCGACCACCTCTGGGAGCTGCTCAGCCACTCGCCGCGATCGCTCGAGGAGCACGCCCGCCTGGTCGTCGGTCCGATCGAGCTCGACGCCGCTGCCTACCGGGTGCTCATCGACGGCCGGAGGATCGCCGACCTCCCGCTGAAGGAGTTCGAGCTGCTGCGCGCCCTGATGCTGCGATCCCCGGGAGTCGTCAGCGACGACGAGCTTCGCGAGGCGCTCTGGGGCGCGCTCGGCCGCCGGCCGAGCGGCAACACCATCGCCATGCACGTGACCCGCCTGCGCCACCGCCTCGGCGATGCCGCCGTCGTACGACGGATCCGCGGCCGGGGCTACTCGCTGACTGTCGGGTAGGGCCCGAACCTGTCTGTCCAGCAGTTCCCCTGCCGACGCCGGGCGCCGCTGTGAAGGCCTGGTGAACCCTCGGCAAACGTTCCGCGGGGTTGATTGTCGCGGTCCGCAACGGGCCATAGTGTTCGTCTCCGCCAGAGACCCTTTCGTCTGCCCTCAACTGGTGCAGAACTCGGAGAACAGGACGTATCCAGGTGCGATCGAGTGTTGGATTCACGCTACGCGCGACGTTGCTCGCCTTGTTGGTGTCGTTGACATCCCTTGTCGGCTCTGCTCACTTGTCGCCGGCATCGGCCGCGGACTACTTCGCCGGTTGGCGCGGCTGCCCGGTGGAGTTCAAGCAGCCGTACGGCAAGGTCGTGAAGGACGGGAACGGCGATCCGTACATCGTCAACGCCAACGGCCGTGTGCGGGCGGTGAGGGACGATCCCGACTGCACCAGCGACATTCAGATCGTCGTGTGCATGGATGTCAGGCACAAGAGGAACGGCGTATGGGGATCGTGGGACAATGCGAGCAAGGGCACTCTTAGCTACCAGCGGTACGGATGCAAAGCGTGGAACGCCGCCGGCGCTTGGGACTGGCTCGAGATGAACAGCTACGGGCTGGCCGGAACTACGCAGGAAGTCGACTGCTCTGACCTCCAAGCCGTCAAAGTCCGCACTTCGGTCTACTTCCGCGAAACCCCGTCGCCGTACGCGTCGTCGGCAGTGACGAGGAGCAGCCTGACAAGCATGGTTCTCACTCTGACCTGCTGAGTGCGCGGCGTCAGAGCCGGGTGATCCCGTGCAGGATCCAGTAGGTGACCGCGGCGGCGGACGCAGCGGCGGGGAAGGTGAGCACCCAGGCGGTGAGGATGCTCCGGGCGACTCCCCAACGCACGGCGGAGAGCCGCTTGACCGCGCCGACGCCCATCACCGCTGAGGTGATCGTGTGGGTCGTCGAGATCGGGGCCTCGTAGACGTAGGCGGTCGTGTACAGGACCGACGCCGCCACCGACTCGGCGGCGAAGCCCTGGGGCGGGTCGAGGTGGATGATCCGCCGGCCGAGGGTGCGCATGATCCGCCACCCGCCGGACCAGGTGCCGAGCGAGATCGCCGTCGCGGCGGCGATGATCACCCAGATCGGCAGGTCACCGCCCTGCTCCTCGGTCGCGACGTAGCCGCCGGTGACCAGGGCCAGGAAGATCACGCCCATCGTCTTCTGCGCGTCCTGCAGGCCGTGGCCGAGCGCCATCGCGGCGGCGGAGATCGTCTGCGCGATGCGGAAGCCCCGGTTGGCCCGGTGTGGGCTGGTCCGCCGGAAGATCCACAGCACTGCCAGCATCACCGCGAAGCCGGCGGCGAAGGCGAAGATCGGTGACAGGAACATCGGGATGACGACCTTCTCGAGCACCGTGCTCCAGGAGACCGTGACGCCGCCCGCGATGGCGGAGCCGACCAGGCCGCCGATCAGGGCGTGGGAGGACGACGACGGCAGGCCGTAGTACCAGGTGATCATGTTCCACGTGATCGCGCCCACGAGACCTGCCCCCACTATCAGCAGACCGTGGTTGTTCTCCGGTGGCGAGATCGTGTCGCTCACGGTGTGGGCGACCTTCTGGCCGAGGAACGCTCCGACGAAGTTCATGATCGCAGCGAGTGCGAGGGCGACCTTGGGCGTCAGCGCGCGGGTCGAGACCGACGTCGCGATGGCGTTGGCCGCGTCGTGGAAGCCGTTGGTGTAGTCGAAGACGAGCGCGACTACGACGACCGCGATCACGATCGCAAGGGTGAGTGACACGGGAGAGGACCTCGGTCAGCTTTCCTTGACGGCGATCTGCTCGACGATGTTCGCGACCTTCTCGAAGGCGTCGATCGCCCCCTCGAGCGACTCCTCGACGTCCTTCAGCTTGAGCACGTCGATCGTCTTGTACTCGCCCGAGAAGAGGCTGGCCAGGATCCGGCGGTGGAACTTGTCGCCGGCGTTCTCGAGCCGGTTGATCTCGATCCAGTAGTCCTCGAGCGACTGCATGGACTGCAGCCGCGGCATCGCCTCGGCCGTCAGCTCGGCGCACCGCTGCAGCACGCTGACCTGCTCGGAGAGGTCCGCGGGGAGGGTCTCGATCTCGTAGAGGAGGATCAGGTCGACCGCCTCGTCCATCATGTCCATCACGTCGTCCAGGCCGGAGCCGAGCGCGTAGATGTCCTCGCGGTCGAAGGGCGTCACGAACGTGCTGTTGACCTTCTTCACGATCGCGTGGGTGGTCTCGTCGGCCGCGTGCTCGGCCGCACGCATGCGCTCCGCGACGTCAGGCTTGTTGGACGAGTCGGCCAGCATCTCGGCCAGCAGCTCGGCACCGAGCACCAGGTGCTGGGCCGACTGGGTGAAGAGGTCGTAGAAGGACGTGTCAACCGGACGGAGACGCAGGCGCACTTGAACTCCCGTTGAGGCGGAGGCGAACGGCCTCATGCTAGGGGGTGACGAACCGCTCCTGGCAAACGCGGCCCCCCGGACCGCGTTGTGGCCTTGCGCACGGCGAGGGTCCCGGAGCTCGCCGAACCGCGGTCAGTTCCCGTACGGCGACCGCGGGATCAGCCGTGGCGGCGCATCCGGTGGGTGGCGATCAGCGCCTCCTGGAAGTGCACCGCACCCCGGTGCCGGACCCAGTCCCCGTCCGGTCCGAGCACCCAGGCCTCGGTCGTGTCCGCGAACGCCTCGTCGAGCAGGCGCCCGACCTCGGCGACGTTGGCGGCGGTGGGGAGCCGCACCAGGACCTCGACGCGACGGTCGAGGTTGCGGTGCATCATGTCGGCCGAACCGATCCACGCCACCGGCTGGCCGCCGTTGCCGAACCAGAAGATCCGGCTGTGCTCGAGGAACCGCCCCAGGATCGAGCGGACGGTGATGTTCTCGGACAGACCGGGGACCCCGGGCCGGAGCGCGCAGATGCCGCGGATGAACAGCTCGACCGGCACCCCCTCCCGGGAGGCCAGGTAGAGGCTGTCGATGACCTGCTCGTCGACGAGGGAGTTGACCTTGAACCGGATCCCGGACGGCCGTCCGGCGCGGTGGTGGGCGATCTCGGCGTGGATCTGGTCGGTCAGCCCCGAGCGCACGGAGTCGGGAGCGACCAGGAGCTCGTCGTACCGCGCCTTGCGCGACCAGCCGCTGAGGTTGTTGAAGAGGTGGGCGACGTCGTCGCCGATCGTCTCGTTGGTGGTCAGCAGGCCGAGGTCCTCGTACATCCGGGCGGTCTTGCTGTTGTAGTTGCCCGTGCCGATGTGGGTGTAGCGCCGGATGCCTTCCGGCTCGTCGCGGACGACCATCGCCAGCTTGCAGTGGGTCTTGAGGCCGACCAGGCCGTAGACCACGTGACAGCCGGCCTGCTCCAGCTTGCGGGCCCAGCGGATGTTCGCCTGCTCGTCGAACCGCGCCTTGATCTCGACCAGTGCCAGCACCTGCTTGCCGGCGTCGGCGGCATCGATGAGCGCGTCGATGATCGGGGAGTCGCCGGAGGTCCGGTAGACGGTCTGCTTGATGGCGAGCACGTGCGGGTCGGCCGCGGCCTGCTCGATGAACCGCTGCACCGAGGTGGCGAACGAGTCGTAGGGGTGGTGCAGCATCACGTCGTTGCGACGCAGTGCCTTGAACACGTCGACCGGGGCCGACGACTCCACCTCGGCGAGCAGCGGGTGCGTGCTCGGCACGAACGCGGGGTACTTCAGCTCCTCGCGCGCCAGGTCGGCGATGCCGTGCAGTCCGCGGAGGTCGAGCGGTCCGGGCAACCGGACCACCTCCTCCTCGCTGATGTCGAGCTCCGAGACGAGCAGCTCGAGCACGGCCGGCGTGATCGACTCCTCGACCTCGAGCCGGACCGGCGGACCGAACTTCCGGCGCAACAGCTCCTTCTCCAACGCGGCCAGCAGGTTCTCGGCGTCGTCCTCCTCGACCTCGACGTCCTCGTTGCGGGTGACCCGGAACGTGTGCGCCTCGAGCACCTCCATGCCGGGGAACAGCCGCACCAGGTGGGCGCCGATCACGTCCTCGAGCGGCACGAACCGCTGGTTGCCCAGCGCCACGAACCGGTCGAAGTTCGACGGCACCTTGACGCGCGCGAAGTGCTGCTTGTTGGTGCGCGGGTTGCGTACGACGACCGCGAGGTTGAGGGAGAGGCCCGAGATGTAGGGGAACGGGTGCGCGGGGTCGACGGCGAGCGGCGTCAGCACCGGGAAGACCCGATCGCGGAAGAGCCGCTTGCAGACCCGCTGCTCGTCGCGGTCCAGGTCGCCCCAGCGGACCAGCTCGATGCCCTCGGCGCGCAACGCCGGTGCGACGAGGTCGCGGAACGTCGCGGCGTGCCGGTGGGCGAGGGTGCCGGCCTGCGTCCAGATCGTCTCCAGGACCTCGCGCGGCATCTTGCCCGACGCGGCGCGCACCGCCAGGCCGGTGGCGATCCGCCGCTTGAGGCCGGCGACGCGGACCATGAAGAACTCGTCGAGGTTGCTGGCGAAGATCGCGAGGTAGCGAGCGCGCTCGAGCAGCGGCAGGTCGGTGTCCTCGGCGAGCTCGAGCACCCGCTGGTTGAAGCGCAGCCAGGACAGCTCTCGGTCGAGGAACCGGTCCTCGACCTCGGCGATCGCGTCCAGGTCGGCCTGGTCGGGGACGTACGACGCCGCCTCCGTCGGCGCACCGGTCCCGTTCTGGGGGGCGGTGTCGTCGACCGATTCGGGAAGCAGTTCCTGGGCCATGGAGTGAGTGTCCCACCGACCGGTGAACGGCTGGTGTCGTGCGGGAGGTGGGCACTCGGGACAGGGGGCTAGGTTCTTCTCCGTGACTCTCCTCGCCGCCGTTGAGGCTGGTTCCCTGCGCGCCGCGATGGCGGCTCCCGCCCCGCTCCGACGCCTGGTCGCCGGTCGGCCGGTCATGCTCGACGGCCAGATCCTCGCTCCCGACCTGCAGGTCATGCTCCGGCTGCAGGCGATCGCGCGGCCGCGCCGTGAGGACGTGCCCATCGCCGTCCTCCGCGACAACATGCGGCGCGAGTGCGCGCTGGTCGGCGGCAGCCAGCCGATCGGAGAGGTGCGCGACCTCACGGTGGCCGGCCGTCCCGCGCGGCACTACCTGCCGAGCGCGCCGGCCGTCACCGGAGCCGGCCCGCTGCTCGTCTACCTGCACGGCGGTGGCTGGATCGAGGGCGACCTCGACACCCACGACGCCACCTGCCGGGTGCTCGCCGAGCGATCCGGGGTCCCGGTGCTCGCGCTGACCTACCGGTTGGGTCCGGAGCACCCGTTCCCCGCGGCGCACGACGACGCCGACGAGGGCTACCGCTGGGTGATCGACCACGCTGCCGAGCTCGGCGCGGATCCGCAGCGGGTCGCCGTCGGCGGCGGCTCGGCGGGCGGGAACCTGGCCGCGTCCGTCGCGCTCGCGGCGGCGCGCGACGGCGTACCCCTGGCCTGGCAGCTGCTGATCTACCCGTGCACCGAGATCGAGCGCGACACCCAGAGCCTGCGGCTGTTCGGCCACGGGTTCTACCTCGACCGGCGGTTCATGGACCGCGCGGACGCCAGCTATCTGCCGCTGCCGGAGAACCGGCACGACCCGCGGGTGTCGCTGGTGCTGGCGAAGATTCCGGACGACCTGGCGCCGGCGTACGTCGTCACCGCCGGTTTCGACCCGCTGCGTGACGAGGGCGAGGCCTACGCCCGCATGCTGGCCGATGCCGGCGTGACCGTCGAGCTCCAGCGGTTCACCGGCCAGATCCACGGCTTCGTCAACATCGTCGGGGTCGGCCGCTCGTCACGGGCTGCGGTCGACGGCATCGCCGACCGGCTCCGGGCGGCGCTCACCACCTAGGTGCCGGTCAGAGGTTCGGTCGGTGCTCGCGCAGCAGCCGGACGAACTCGTGGGGGTCGACCATGTCGGCGTCGACGACGAGGTCGTCCATGCCCTTGCGGTGGAACCGCACCTGCCAGTAGGCGTCGCCGGGCCGGCCGACCATGTCGACCGAGGTGTGCTCCTGGCGCAGGTCGAAGCGGTACGACGTCTCGCCCTTCGCGACGTAGACGACGCCGCGGCTCACGCTGACCTCGACGCTCGGGACGCGGGTGCGAGCAGCGGCGTAGGCCAACGCCAGCGTGGCGACGATCATCGCGAACCCGAACGGCGAGTCGAGGTTGCCGTTGACCAGCGCGAGCAGCGCGACCATCCCCGCGACGACCGCGGTCGCGGCGAGGATCATCGACAGCACCCGGGGGTCGCTGCCGTCGCGGGCCAGACCGGATCCGACGGGGCCGGTGCCGTCGAAGATCGGGATCTGCTCCTCCGCTCCGGCCTCGAGGTCGGCGATCCGGGCCTGCGCGGCGGTGAGCTCCGCGGTCAGGTCCGCGACCTGCTGCTCGGCATCCGCGCAGCGTGCGGCGAGTGCGTCGCGCTCGTTCTGCAACGACTCCACCCGCGCTTGGTCTAGAGGTTCGGACGCCATTGCCGCAACGCCTCGACGAAGGTGCGGGGATCGACGGTCTTCGCGTCGATCTCGATGGGGGCCAGGCTGCGCCTCAGGATCAGGACCTTCCAGCCGCGGCTGCCGGGCTTGCCGACCTGCTCGATCTGGGTGCTCGGGCTGGTGAGGTCGAACCGACTGCTGAACTCTCCGATGACGACCTTCATCACGCCCTGGTCGTCGATGTGGACGCTCCGCGTCGAACCGATCGCCCGCAGCGCGTAGAGCAGCAGCACGAACGTCACGGCCGACAGCGTGGCGGCGAGCTGGATGTCGTCGCGCAGCCGGTCCTGCAGCGCCATCCGCCCGACGACCACGGCAAGGGCCAGGGCCGTGGCGATCGCGAGCAGGGGCATCACGCCGCTGCCGCGGCGGGAGTGGTACGGCGTGTGCTTGCCCGTGGTGACCAGCGCCGGCTCGGGCTCGGGCTCGGTCTGGGGCTGGGGCTCCGGCTCCGGCTCCGGGGCCCGCGCGGCCACGAGATCGTCGAGCTCGTCCTCGTCGGCAGCGAGGTCCTCGTCGAGGTCGTCCAGGACATCCAGGTCGTCGAGCTCGTCCTCGTCGGCGGCGAGGTCGTCGTCGAGGTCGCCGTCGAGGTCGCCGTCGAGGTCGCCGTCGAGGTCGCCGTCGAGGTCGTAGGACTCGTCCTCGTCGGCGGAGAGGTCGTCGTCGAGGTCGTCCAGGGCATCCAGGTCGTCGAGCTCGTCCTCGTCGGCGAGGGGCTCGACGAGATCAGCGGCAGCCGCGGCGTCGGTCGGCTCGTCGCTGTCGGAAGCAGGCTCAGGGGTCTCGTCGGTGCTGGACCTGAGCGGCCGGGCTCCGGGCCACGACCCCGCCCAGCGGTCGAGCAGCGTCTCGGGGTCGGCCGGTCCCTCGGGCGACCCCGCAGCGGAGTCGGCGTCCGCGTCGGTCGTCGCGTCCGCGAGCAGGTCGTTGGCGTCGGCGCGGTGGATACCGACCGGTGTGGCGACGGCCGGGGCGGTGAGTGCGGTCCAGCGGTCGAGCAGGCTCTCGGCCGTCGTCGGCGCGTCCTCCGTCTGCTCCGTCTCCTCCGAGTCCTCCGTGTCCCCGACGTCGGCCAGGTCGGCCTCCGCCTCGGCGGCGGCGCGGGCTTCGGCTTCGGCTTCGGCTTCGGCAAGCGCAACGGCTTCAGCCTCAGCGGCAGCGGCTTCGGCCTCGGCGGCGGCGGCAGCGGCAGCGGCGGCTTCGGCCTCGGCAGCAGCGCGGGCCTCTGCTTCGGCAAGCGCGGCGGCTTCGGTCTCGGCGATGGCGCGGGCCTCTGCTTCGGCACGTGCGGCGGCTTCGGCCTCGGCGGCGGCAGCGGCGGCCTCAGCCTCGGCAGCGGCGAGCGCCTCAGCCGCGGCGGCTGCCTCTGCCTCAGCAGCGGCTCTCACCGCGGCTTCGGCCGCGGCGCGCTCGTCGGCCTCGCGGCGTGCCTCGGCGGTGGCCCGCTCCTGCTCCTCGGCTCGCG
>NZ_JACEHF010000150.1 GCF_014180685.1 Nocardioides pelophilus
CATGCCGCCGGCGGCCGATGCCGAGTCGCGCACCGTGACGGAGTGCCCCATGCGCACCAGGTGGTACGCCGCCGACAGGCCCGCCGGACCCGCCCCGATGACCAGCACCCGCCGACCGGTGGGGGTGGCGGTGACCTTGACGTCCCAGCCCTCCGCGAGGGCCTGGTCGCCGAGGAACCGCTCGACCGAGTTGATGCCGACGGCCTCGTCGAGGTTGCCGCGGTTGCAGGCGGTCTCGCAGGGGTGGTAGCAGACGCGTCCCATGATCGCCGGGAACGGATTGGTCTCCATGATCGCGCGCCACGCGGCCTCGTAGCCCGCCCCGCCGCTCTCGGCGAGGTAGAGCCAGCTCCGGACGTCCTCGCCTGCCGGGCAGGAGTTGCCGCAGGGGGCGGTCAGGCTCCGGTAGACGGGGCGCTCGGTGCGCCACGTGCCGGTCAGGTCGGCGAGGCTGGAGCCGGGCCCCAGGGTGACGGCGTACGGGAGCTTCATGGTGTCTCCTCGGTCAGCAGCCCGTAGCGGGCGATGTTGCGGTCGGCGCGGTCCTGCAGGGCAGCGACGACGTCCGGTCGCCCCGCGCCGGAGAACAGGTGGGCGAACCGCGACTGCGGCTCGAGGTAGTCGGTCACCGGCACCGGCTGCCGGATCGGCGTGACGTGGGTGACCGAGCCGTGCTCGGCCTCGAAGACCGGGAACAGACCGCACCGGGTCGCCAGCCGGGCGATCCGGATGGTCTCGGAGGACGCCGATCCCCAGCCGAGCGGGCACGGAACCAGGACGTGCAGGTAACGCGCGCCGTGCATCGACATCGCCTTGGTCACCTTCGCCTCGAGGTCGTGGAGGTCCGCGACCGTCGCGGTGGCGACGTAGGGGATCTCGTGGGCCATCGCGATCAGCGGCAGGCTCTTGCCTGTGCCGAACGCGTTGCCGACCGACGTCCCGACCGGGCGGGTGGTCGCCGTGCTCGCTGCCGGCGGGGTGGCGCCCGACCGTTGCACGCCGGTGTTCATGTAGCCCTGGTTGTCGTAGCAGACGAACAGGACGTCGTCGTTGCGCTCGAACATCCCCGACACGCAGCCGAGGCCGATGTCGACCGTGCCACCGTCGCCCGCCTGGGCGACGACCCGGATGTCGTCGCGACCGGTCGCCCGGAGGGCCGCGGAGACGCCCGATGCCACGGCGGCCGCGTTGCCGAACAGCGAGTGGAGCCACGGCACCTGCCAGGCGGACTCGGGGTAGGGCGTCGAGAACACCTCGAGGCAGCCGGTGGCGTTGACGGTGACCATCCGGCCACCCGCCGCGCGGGACGCCGCGTCGAGGACGACCCGAGCCGCGAGCGCCTCGCCGCAGCCCCGGCACGCGCGGTGGCCGGAGGTGATCGCGTTCGTGCGGTCCTGGCCCGACTGGACCGACCGCTGGTCGGGGTCGAGCAGCCGGTTGCCGGCCGCGAAGGTGCCGATCTGGTAGAGCGGTGTCGTGGTCATGGGACGGTCACCTCCGCCTCGCGGGCGATCTCGTCGGCCGCGACGGTCTCGTCGAGGTCGACGTAGTGGAGGGCTCCCCTCGGAAGCCGGCCGTGGAGGACGTCGAGCACCAGCTGCCGCAGTCCGGCCCGGGTGACGGGTCGGCCCCCGAGCCCCATGACGACGTCGTGCACCTCGGTGCCGGGTGACGCCGTGAGGCGCACGTCCTGGCCCAGGATGCTGCCCGAGCCGACCGCGATCGCCCGGTTGACCACGATCGCGCGGGGGATGCCGCGCAGGGCCTCCCGGACCGCCTCGTGCGGCCACGGCCGGTAGCAGGTGATGCCCAGGACGCCCGCGGCGATCCCCTCCTCACGCAGCGCGTCGACCACGTCGGCGGCGGTGCCGAGCGCCGAACCCATCGCGACCAGCACGACCTCGGCGTCGTCGATCCGGTACGGCCGAACGAGGCCCCCCGACTCGCGACCGAAGGTCGACTCGAACTCCGCGGCGACCTCGGCGATGTCCGCCAGCGCGGCCTGCTGACGTCGCGCCATCAGGTACTTGACCTCCGTGAACTGCCCGGGACCGACCATCGCGCCGATGGTCACCGGGTCGTCGGGGTCGAGCCACTGGCGCGGGGCGAAGGCCGGGAGGAACGCGTCGACGGCGTCCTGCTCGGGGACGTCGATCTCCTCCATCGCGTGGGTGAGCACGAATCCGTCCATGCAGACCATGACCGGCACCGACAGCCGCTCCGCCAGGGCGAACGCCTGCAGGTGCAGGTCCACGGCTTCCTGGTTGGACGACGCGAAGAGCTGGAGCCAGCCCGCGTCGCGCTGCGACAGGGCGTCGGAGTGGTCGTTCCAGATGTTGATCGGCGCGCCGAGCGCTCGGTTGGCGACCGTCATCACGATCGGCAGCCCGAGACCGGAGGCGTTCGGCAGGGCCTCGGCCATGAACAGCAGTCCCTGGCTCGAGGTCGCCGTGTAGGTGCGGGCCCCGGCCGCGGAGGCGCCGATGCAGGCCGAGAGCGCGCCGAACTCGGACTCGACCATGAGGTACTCGCACGGCGCCAGGTCGCCGGTCGTCACCAGGTCGGAAAGCCCCTCGACGATGTGGGTCTGCGGCGAGATCGGGTACGCCGCCACCACGGCCGGCCGGCAGCGAGCGACCGCGTCGGCGACTGCCCGCGAACCCTCGACCTGCCTAAGCATGGTGCTGCTCCTGTTCCTGGATCACGACCGCGTAGGCGTCCTCGGCCAGCCGCAGGTTGGCCGTGATCACGTCGATCGGGCGCGACGCGAAGCGCTGGCGGATGGCCCGGTGCACGGCCTCGAGGCTCACGGAGCCCGTGACCGCGGCGACGGCGCCGAGCAGCGCGGTGTTGGGAAGCGGGCGCCCGAGCAGCCGCCACGACAGCTCGGTCGCGGGCACCGTCACCATCTGCTGCCCGGGTCCGAGGACGAGCCCGGCCTCCGCCAGCTCGGCGGGCGTCCGGGAGGTGTTCACGACCACGACACCGTCGTCGGCCAGACCGTCGAGGACGCCGCCGCCGCGCAGCAGGGTCGGGTCCTGGAGGACCACCAGGTTCGGGTGGTCGACGGGGTCGTGCGAGCGGATGGGGCGGTCGTCGATCCGGCAGAACGACACCACCGGCGCCCCCGTGCGCTCCGAGCCGAAGCTCGGCAGCGCCTGGGCGTGCAGTCCCTGGTCGAAGGCGGCGAGGGACAGCAGCTCTGCGGCGGTGACGACGCCTTGGCCGCCCCGCCCGTGGATCCGCACGTCGAGGGTCATGTCGTCGCTCCTCGCGCTCCGGCGCCGACGAGCTGGACCAGCTCGACCAGGCGGCAGACGTAGCCCCACTCGTTGTCGTACCAGCCGAAGACCTTCACGAAGCGGCCAGCCGCCTGGGTGAGAGCGGAGTCGATGACGCACGAGGCCGGCTCGCCGATCACGTCGGCGGAGACGAATGCCTCGTTCTCGTAGCGCAGCCGGCCGGCGAACGCCTCGGTACGGGTCGCCGCCTCGAACGCGGCGTTCACCTCGTCGACCGTGACGTCGCGGTCGAGCAGCACCGCCAGGTCCACCAGCGAACCGGTGACCACCGGCACCCGGAGAGCGACGCCGTCCAGCTTCCCTTCCAGCTCCGGGAGCACCTGGCTCACCGCGCGGGCCGCGCCCGTGGTCGTCGGGATGATGTTGACCGCGGCGGACCGGGCCCGTCGGAGGTCCTTGTGCGGGCCGTCGAGGAGGTTCTGGTCGCCGGTGTAGGCGTGCACCGTCGTCATGAATCCCTGCTGGATGCCGAAGGCGTCGTGCAGCACCTTGACCATCGGTGCGACGCAGTTCGTGGTGCAGGAGGCGTTGGAGACGACGTCGTGGTGCGCGGCGTCGTACGTCTCGTCGTTGATGCCCATGACGATGGTCGCGTCGACTCCCTTGCCGGGCGCGGAGATGACGACCTTGCGGGCGCCGGCCTCGAGGTGGCCACCGGCGGCGTCGGCCGTCCGGAACTTGCCGGTGCACTCGACCGCGACGTCGACGGCCAGGTCGGCCCACGGCAGCTCGGCCGGGGTGGTGGCGTTCGACCACGGGATCTTGCGTCCGTCGATGATCAGGCAGTCGTCGCCGGCGTCGACCTCGACCGGGAAGGCGCCGTACGTGGAGTCGCGCCGCAGCAGCGAACGCAAGGTGCGCAGGTCGGCCAGGTCGTTGACCCCGACCACCTCGAGGTCGTCGCTCAGCACGGCCTGGCGCAGGAGGGCGCGGCCTACTCGGCCGAGCCCGTTGATGGCGATCCTCGTGGTCATGGCGTCCTTCCTGGGGGCCGGGCGGCCCGCGCTCACTGCCAGCCTCGCCACTGGGGCGCCGGGAGGTCAGGGCCTCTGGTCACCGGCCAGAGGGACCTTGGGTCCTACGAGCGACCACCACCCCGCATCGATGCCCTCGACCAGGACGTCGAGATCGGTGACGTCGAGGTCGCCGGTGACGCCGAAGGCCAGCTCACCGCAGTAGCTGAACATCGCCACGCCGATGCACACCCGGTCCGCGATCGGCACGTAGGGAAGCATCTGCTCGACCTCCCGTCCCAGGCACGACAGGGGCTGCTGCGGGCCCGGCACGTTGGTCGTGACGGTCGACAGGTGGTGGTGCGGGAGCCGCAGTGCCAGGCGGGTCGCGCTCTCGACGACCGGGTACGGAACGGCACTGATCAGCTGCTGGGCAGCGACGCCGGCCGCGGGCTCGCCGGTGTGCCGGAGCCGGTCGATGACCTCGTGGACCGCCTGCACCCGCTCGACCGGGTCGTCGATCTGGACCGGGAGGTCGGCCAGCATCAGCGTCACCCGGTTGTCCGGCTCGTTCGCGCCCGACCCGGCCCAGGCCGAGACGGGCACGAGGGACCGGATGGCGTGCGGGTGCGGCTCGACGCCCCGGTGGATCAGCAGCGCGCGGAATCCTGCGGTCACGGCGGCGAGAGCGACGTCGTTGACGGTGACGTGGAGGTCGCGACGCACCTCGCGGGCCGACGACAGCGGCACGGCGGTCCAGGCGTAGCGCCGCCCCTGGTGGATCGTGCCCGTCACCGACGGCCCGTGCACGGGGACCAGCGCCGTTCCCAGCGCCAGGCCGCCGCGGCCGACGTCGATGGCCGCGCCGGTCAGGCGCCGCAGCCAGCTCCCGGACGACTTCCGCAGCCCCACGGTGGGAGGTGCGGCACCCTCCGGCATGTCGTAGACGACGCGGAGGAGCGCCGTACCGGAGACACCGTCGGCGAGCGCGTGGTGGACCCGGGAGAGCAGACCCCAGCGTCCGCCCGCGAGGCCCTCGACGAGGGTGACGTCCCACAACGGGTGGTCGCGGTCCATCCGCTCGGCCATGAGCTGACCCATCACCTCGGCCACCTCGGCCCGTCCTCCGGGCGCCGGCACCGCGACCCTCCGGACGTGGTCGCCCAGGTCGAAGTCGGGATCGTCCTCCCAGACGGGTGCTCGCAGGCCGAGCATGCTGCGCCGTACCCGTTTCCGGTAGAGCGGCGCGAGTGGGAGCCGCTCCTCGACCAGGTCCCGGAGCTCCTCCAGACGCGGGGCGGAGCCGCCGAGCACGGCGAGCGACCCGATCACCATCGAGCTGCCCGGGTCGACGTCCTCCGCGGACAGGAAGGCCGCCGAGAGTGCGCTGAGGTGCTCCATGCTCATCAGCATCGGTCGGCGTACGGAGCCCCGCCGGAGGCGAAGGCCATCCGCTCCTGGGACCAAGGGCCTACGGGTTGCCCACCGGCGCCTCTGCCGCGGTCGGCTCGCGCGCGAGACGGTGGCAGTGAAACCCGATCACTGGAGGAGCAATGAACGCCATGACCCGCCGTCCCCGCGCGCTGATCGTCTACGAGTCGATGTTCGGCAACACCGAGCACGTCGCAGCGGCCGTGGAGAGCGGTCTTCAGCAGGCGGGCTTCGACACCGATCTCGTCGAGATCAGCTCGGCGCCGGCCGTCCTGGACACCGACCTCGACCTGCTCGTCGTGGGCGGCCCGACCCATGCGTTCTCGCTGAGCCGGGCCCAGACCCGGGCCGAGGCGGTCCGCCAGGGGGCGCCGGCGGAGCGGGCCGAGCACGGACTGCGCGACTGGCTCGCGTCGGTGCACCCCGACGATGGCGGCGGGCCGGCCCTCGCCGCGTTCGACACCCGGGTCACCAAGGTCCGTTGGCTGCCGAAGGCCGCCGGCCCGACCGCCGTCCGGCTGGCTCACAAGCACGGTCTCGCGGCTCTCGGCAAGCCGGTCGGCTTCCTGGTCGACGACGTGCAGGGCCCGCTCCTCGAGGGTGAGCTCGACCGCGCGACCGCGTGGGGACGGCAGCTCGGCGCCGTCTGCCAGCAGAAGGTCTAGCAGCCCCACGAGCCCCGCCCCCGCCAGCAAATGGGCCGGTCAACGACCGGGGGTCTCAGACCACCGGTCGCAGCTGGCGGGGAGCGGCGGAGTCCGGTCCGACCGGCGCCGCCAGGCGGACCTTCGCGTCCACCACCAGACACCCCTCCGGCCCCACGAGCACCGGGTTCAGGTCGAGCTCGGCGACCTCGGGTACGTCGATCGCGAGCCGGCCGAGCGCCTCGATCATCGACTCCAGCCCGGCCACGTCACCCCGGGGCGCACCCCGGAAGCCGTCGAGCAGCGGCCACACCCGGAGCGACCGCACCGCCCGCTGGGCGTCGGCCCGCGCGATCGGCGGGACGAGGAAGGCGCGGTCGTCCCAGACATCGGTGGCGATCCCTCCGGCGGCGACCATGACGAGCGCGCCGAGAGCCGGGTCCCGGACCACGCCGAGCGCCACCTCGGCGCCGGAGACCATGGGCTGCACCAGCACGTCGCTCGAGTGCCCGAGCTCGCGGGCGAACGCCCGGAAGGCCTTCTTGATCTCGGACTGCGTGCGGATCCCGATGCGGACCAGGCCGCGGTCGGTCTTGTGCACGACGTCCGGGTCGGCGACCTTCATCGCGATCGGGAAGCCCAGCCGGGCAGCGGCCGCGGCCGCTCCGGAAGCGGAGCCGGCGGTCTCTCCGAGCAGGTCGATCCCGTAGCCGGAGAGCAGCCCGGCGGACTCGTCGGGGGTCAGCCAGCGCCCGTCGGGGTGTCCGCTCAGCTGCTGCCGGACCTGCGCCCGGAGCCGTACGACGTCCGCGGGCTCGCTGTGCGACGGAGCCGCTCGTTCGACGGCCAGCCACTCGGCGTACCTCACCGCACGGCCGAGGGCCCGCACCGCGGACGCGGTGGTGAGGTAGGTGGTGATCGGGTGCTCGGTCTTCGCCGCAGGCGGCAGGCCGCCCAGCGGCACGGCGATGACCGGCACGTCGGGGTGGCGCTCGCGGACGGCCGAGAGGCCGGTCATGGTGGCGGAGCCGTCGGTGACGCCGGTGGCAACGGGGACGATGAGCACGGAGTCGACCTCGCCCGAGGTGATGATCGTGTCGAGCATCGCGCCCAGCTCGTCGGCGCCGGCGCCGGCGCCGGCGNGCGGCCAGTCGCGCCTGGAGCTCCGGTGAGAAGACCGGGACCTCCAGGCCGACCTGCTCCGTCGCGTCGGCGGCGAGCACTCCCATCCCGCCCGCGTTGGAGATGATCGCGAGCCGGCGCCCGCGGGGCAGCGGCTGCTCGGTGAGCAGGACGGCGGTCCGGGCGAGGTCCTCGGCGTCCTGGCAGCCGATGACACCGGACTGCGCGAAGAGCGCGTCGACGCCGACGCCGGGCGTGGCCGCCGCCGCCGTGTGGGAGGCACCGGCCCGGCTGCCGCCGGCCGACCGACCACCGACGACCGCGAGCAGCGGCTTGCGCTCCGCGAACCGGCGGGCGAACCGCGCGAACTTGGCGGCGTTGCCGAACGACTCCAGGTAAAGGGCAGCGGCCGTGACGTCCGGGTCGTCGTACCAGGCTGCGAGCAGGTCGTTGCTCGAGACGTCCCCCTTGTTGCCGAGGGAGACGAAGGTGTGGACGCCGAGGTCGAGCTTGCGGGCGAGGTCCATCAGGACGATGCCCACGCCACCGGACTGGCTGGCCACCGCGAGGCCGCCCGACGGCGGGACGGCGTCGTGGAAGGTGGCGTTGAGCCGGATCTCGGGGTCGTTGATGAGCAGGCCGAGGCAGTTGGGGCCGACCAGCCTGATGTCGCGCGACCGTGCGGTCGCCGACAGCTCGTGCTGGAGGCGGGCCCCCTCCTCCCCCAGCTCGCCGAACCCCGACGACACGATGACCGCGGCCCGGATACCGGACGCGGCGGCGTCGAGCAGGACGTCGTTGACGGCCGTGGCCGGGACGCAGACGACCACCAGGTCGACGTGGCCGGGGATGTCCGCGAGGCTCGGGTAGGCCGGCACCCCGGCCAGCGACGTCTGGCGCGGGTGCACCGCAGACACCGTGCCGCGGAAGCCACCGGCGGTGATGGACCGGAGCACCGTCGCGCCGATCCCGGTGTTGTCGGACCGGATGCCGACGACCGCCACCGATCGCGGGCGCAGCAGCGGCACCAGCGATCGGGACTCGGCGCGGAACTCGCGATCATCGGCGCGCTCGTGCGCCTCCTCGGTCGCGGTCGTGCCGAAGGACAGGATGACGGTGCCCTGGTCCGAGGTCCGGGTCAGCGAGAAGCCGGCGTCGGCGAAGACGGTGAGCATCGGGTGGTTCTCGGCGAGCACGTCGGCCTCGAACTCCGTGAAGCCGCGCACCAGCGCCATCGCCGCCAGGTGCTCGAGGAGCAGGGTCCCGACCCCGAGCCCCCGCGCCGCGTCGGCGACGAGGAACGCGATCTCACAGCGGTGCTCGTCCAGCGGCTCCGCGGTGGCGAGCCCGACGATGCGGCCGTGGTGCACGGCGACGAGAGCCATCGGGTTGTCGACCTCCAGCAGGTGGTCGACGTACGTGTGGGCGGTCTGCCTCGCCACCGTGAAGAACCGGAGCCGGATCGCCTCGTCCGAGACGCCGTCGTGCAGCGCGCGCAGCCCCTCTTCGTCGTCGGCGCGCAACGGTCGCACCACGGCGATCGAGCCGTCGGCCAGGAGTACGTCGGCCGGCGCAGGCCGATCTGCTGTCAGCTCATCAAGGGCAGGCATGCCTCGATCCTCACCCCTGGCGTCAAGTCCGGGGAGAGCCCTTGGTCCTGTCCCTCCGGGGACCTGGGTCGGTCAGCCCTTCCCCGCAGCGCGGCGCTGCGCGGCGAACACCAGGGCCCGGATCCGGTCGGAGTGCCGCCCCGTCGCGGTGAAACGCATCGCGAGACCGTTGCTGCCCCCGGGGAACGAGATCGAGCGGACGACCGTCGCGGGCAGGCTCAAGGTCTCGTCGGGGACCTTGAGCGCCAGCTCGACCGTCGACCCCGACGAGGGCAGGACCCCGCGTGCGACGGCCCGGAGCCCACCCTCGGAGAGATCGACGGCCATGCCCGCGGTCGGCACCAGCGACTCGAGCGCGGCGTTCCACTCCACCAGCGAGGTGATCCCGACGGCGAGCGAGACCGGGACTCGGAAGAACTCCCTGCGCTGCTGCCGGGTCACCTCGCCCTGCGGCGTCAGTACCCACACCGGGCCGTACCGACGCCAGACCGGGGCGACCTCCACGACCGTGCGCATGACACCGGACGCGTGCAACCAGGTGAGCTCCACCGTCGTACCGACCGGTGGCGCCTCGACCTCGTCACGGTGCGCCGGCTGCGGCCGGACGACGGTGATCGCCGTCGGCGGGGCATCACGCGGTGTCACGTCGGACACCCGGGTCTCGAGCTCGGTGACCGTGCCGTCGTCCGCGACCAGCACCAGGGTGACTGGTGAGAGCACCTCGGGATACCCGCCGCGCAGGCGGGCAACACGGCGGCCGTCCTCGAAGGTCACGTCCCCTTCGTCGGCGCAGGCGGCCAGGACCTGAGGCAATCGTGGTTTCGCGCTCGACCCGCGTCGCGGGGAGCAGTCACTGTCGTCCCCCGTCAGGGCAGCGGTAGGTCACTCGTGTCCGTGCTCGCAGGCCGGAGGGCCGGACGACGGCAACGGCGTCGCCGGCCACGGCGTTCGAGCCGGTCAGGGTGATGTCGAGCCGCGCGACGATCTCCCGTTGACCGTCCTCGACTGCGAACGACTGCCCGGGGCCGGACGACCCGTCGGGCAGCGTCCAGGCGACCGACACCGATCCGGCGGCGCCGTTGGTCCCGATGGTCGCGACCAGCGCCACCGTCGCGCGCGGGCACCGGGCGACAGCCGGGTCTGCCGACACGGCGACGGTCGCGACGGACAGCTCCCGCGCGGGCGACGACTCCGCCGGAGCAGGCTCGTCGCGCAACCACCAGACCGCGCCCGTGGCTCCCACGGCGACCGCCACGGCGACGGCTG
>NZ_JACEHF010000151.1 GCF_014180685.1 Nocardioides pelophilus
GCGCCGACCCGGGACAGGTCGAGCAGGTCGCCGACCAGGCCGGCCATCCGCTCGCCCTGGTCGAGCGCGGCGCGCAGGGTCGCGGGGTCGGGGTCGGCGACGCCGTCGGCGAGGTTCTCGAGCAGCGCGTTCAGGGCGGTGAGCGGTGTGCGCAGCTCGTGACTGACGTTGGCGACCAGCTCCCGGCGCTGCCGGTCGACGGTGGCGAGCTCCTCGGCCATCCGGTTGAACGCGACGGCGAGCTGGCCGACCTCGTCCCGCGAGGTGGCGGACACCCGCACGCCGTGGTCGCCGGACGCCATCCGGGTGGCGGCGGCCGTCATCTCCCGCAGCGGCGAGGTCATCCCGACGGCGAGCAGCTGCGTGACGGCGAGGGCGAGCACGATCGTCACCGGGATGCTCAGCAGCGCCGGCACTCCCCCGGCTTCGCCGACCGTCGCCACGGCCACCGCGACGACCACGCTGGCCGCGACCAGGAGGCCCAGCTTGACCTTGACCGAGCGCACCGGGTCGAGGACCCGGACGCTCATCGGCCGGCCCCGGTCTCCAGCGCGTAGCCGACGCCGTGCACCGTGCGCACCCGGTCGGCGCCGATCTTGGCGCGCAGCGCCTTCACGTGGCTGTCGACCGTGCGGGTGCCGGACGCCCCGGGCCATCCCCACACCTCGGCGAGCAGCCGCTCGCGGGTCAGGACGGTGCCGGGCTCACCGGCCAGGCACAGCAGCAGGTCGAACTCGGTCGGCGTCAGGTGCACCTCCTCGTCACCGGCCCAGACCCGGCGCGCGCCGGCGTCGACCCGGAGGCCGCCCAGGTCGGCGGGCCCGGTGCGGGCGAGCTGCGCGGCCCGGTCGACCCGGCGCAGCAGCGCGGNGGTCGACCCGGCGCAGCAGCGCGGCCACCCGGGCGACCAGCTCACGCATCCGGAACGGCTTGGTCAGGTAGTCGTCGGCACCCACGCCCAGGCCGACCAGGATGTCGGTCTCGTCGTCCCGGGCGGTCACCATCAGCACCGGCACCGGTCGAACGGCCTGGATCCGCCGGCACACCTCGTGGCCGTCGAAGCCGGGGAGCATCACGTCGAGCACGACGAGGTCCGGCTCCTTCTCGGCGAAGGCCTGCACGGCACCGGGTCCGTCGTACGCCTGCGCGACGTCGTACCCCTCCGCCTCCAGGCGGTCGGCGACGGCCCCGTTGATCACCGGCTCGTCCTCGACGACCAGGATCCGACGGGGCTTGTCACTCATGTCGCGAGCGTAGGACCGACCGCCGCCCGGAAGCGGGGACGACTCGTGAAGATCCTGTGCAGATCGGCGGTGGCGCAGAGCGGCAGTGCGGGTCTAGCGTGGAACGTTGGTTCGTCCCTGAGGAGTTCCCATGCGCACTCACATCTCCGCGCGATCTCGCCTCGCAGGACTGGCCGCGGCCGCCCTCGTCGCCGCTGTCCTCGCAGCACCCGCTCCCATCGCGGCCGGCCAGGCCGCACCCACGCCCGTCGACGCCAAGGAGCGCGTCCACTGGGCCGACGGCAAGGCGCTCGGGCGCGCCGGGCTGGCTCCGGGCCGAGCAGTCAAGCAGTACCTCGACACCGATGCCGCCGACACTCTCCGCGCGACCGGCCGCGCCTGGACGGTCCGCGGCGTCACCTACCTGCGGATGCAGCAGTACGTCGCGGGGTTGCGGGTCGCGGGCAGCGACGCCAAAGCCGCGTTCGACGCGAAGGGCAGGTTGATCAGCCTGGTCGAGAACACCGTCCGCGCGACCGACCCGAGGGCGGCCTCGGCGAGCGGAGGAGACGCGCTGCGGGCCGCCGTACGCTCGCTCTACCCCGGTGGCGCACCGGGCTGGCTGCAGCCGCCCACCGTGGAGAAGGTCGCCGTACCGATGAGCGACGGCCGCCTGTCCGAAGGCTTCGTCGTGCTCACCTGGGACGAGGACAACCTGCTGTTCGAGACGCTGGTCGCCGGCAACGGCTCGGTCGTGCGCAGCGATGCGCGCACCACGTCCGACGGCTACAACATCTTCCCGGAGCACCCGGACGCCACGGCCCAGACGCTGGTGACCGACCCGGCCGATCCCGCCGCTTCGCCGGCCGGGTGGCTCGCCGGCGACCAGTGGAGCAACCACATCAGCGGCAACAACGCGCACGCTTACGTCGACGCCGACAACGACGACGCCCCCGACCCGAACGACGAGGTCGAGGCCGACGGTGTCTTCGACACGGCGTTCGACGCCGGCACCCAGCCCACGGCCGGCGACAACCCCGATGTCGCCGTCCAGAACCTCTTCTACTTCAACAACCTGATCCACGACACGCTCTACGCCGCCGGCTTCACCGAGGCCGCCGGCAACTTCCAGAACGACAACTTCGGCAACGGCGGGGCCGGCGGCGACGCCGTCGAGGCCCAGGCCCAGGACGGCGGCGGCACCGACAACGCCAACTTCGCGACGCCGCCCGACGGCCAGCCGGGTCGGATGCAGATGTACCTGTGGACCCCGCCCGGTGGCTACGAGGTCATCCAGAACGGCGTGACCTACGCGGCCCAGCCGGCGTTCTTCGGACCGCCCCTCGACAGCACCGGCGTGACCGGACCGTTGGCACTGGCCGACGACGGTGTCGGCACCGGCTCCGATGCGTGCGAGGGGCTGCCCGCGGTTGCCGCGGGGACCGTGGTCCTGGTCGACCGGGGCAGCTGCAACTTCTCGGTCAAGGCGATCAACGTGCAGCGTGCCGGCGGCGCGGCGATGCTGGTCGTCAACAACGTCCCGGGCCCGGCCGTGGGCATGTCCGGCCCCCGGGGCGGTCGGATCAAGATCTCGTCGCTGATGGTGAGCCAGGACGACGGCACGGTGATCCGGAGTGCCGCACCGGCCGCCACGACGCTGCGGCAGTCGCCGACCCCGCCCCCGTTCAAGGACGGCGACCTCGACGCCGACATCGTCTGGCACGAGTACGGCCACGGCCTGACGTGGCGGATGATCGGCTCGATGGGCGGCCCGATGTCCGGTGCCGTCGGTGAAGGCATGAGCGACGTGCTGTCGGTGATCACGGGCGACGACCCGGTCGTCGGTGAGTACTCGTTCAGCGACGAGGGCGGTATCCGGCGGTTCTCCTACGAGGGCTACCCGAACACCTACGCCGACGTCACCGGCGCCGAGGTCCACGACGACGGAGAGATCTACGGCGCCATCGGATGGGACCTCTGGAAGTCGTACAAGGCAGCCGGGCTGGGCCAGGGCGACATCCTGGCCGACCTGGTGGGCGGCATGAACTTCACTCCGGGCGGGCCGAACTTCGAGCAGATGCGCGACGGCATCCTGATGGGCCTGACCGCCGCCGGCAACGAGGACCGCACCTGCCTGGTCTGGACCTCCTTCGCCAAGTTCGGCGTCGGCGTGGGCGCCACCAGTCGCGTCCGAGGCCCGAACATCACGGCCACCGAGTCGTTCGCGGTGCCGCCGGAGTGCGCCACCCCCTGAGAACAGACCCCACCTACAGCGCGATCTCCAGGCCGTAGACGTCCAAGGCGTACGGCAGCTTGTCGGGCGTGAGCCGGGGACCCTTCGTGAGCTTCGGCTCCCCGACCTTGACCAGCTGGCCGAGGAACGCCTGCCCCAGGAAGACCGCCAGACCGGCGCCGGGGCAGCCCTGCGGGCCGTGGCTGAAGAAGTTGAACCGCCAGTCGTCGGCGGCGTCGCCGGTGACCCACTCCTCGGGGGCGAACCGATCGGCGAACGGCACCCGGTCGCGGTTGCGGTGGTTGTAGAGGTTGTGGATCAGCACCTGGGTCCCGGCCGGCGTCTTCTGGCCGTTGACCCATCGGTAGTCCTCGGCCAGCACCCGCCCGAAGAGCGCCGTGGTGGGCCACAGCCGCATCGCCTCGAGGATGCAGCCGGCGAGGTACGTCGCGCCCGTGACGCTCTCCACCTCGGTCAGGTCCTTGCCCGCGACCTCCGAGCGCACGACTCCCATCACCTTGGAGTGGGCGGTGAGGGCGGCGAGAGCGCGGACCAGGTTGGCCGGCAACGTGTCGCCCATCGCGAAGAGCCAGTGGATCAGCTGGCCCGGGACGTCGGTCCGGTCGCTCTGCGGCGCGTCGGCGACCAGGCCGGTGAGGGCAGCGGCGTCGGGCGCGGCGACGTACTCCGCGAGCCGCGCGTGGAAAGCGTCGTACCCCGACGCCGGCTCCCCGGGCATCTTGTTGCCGGCCGCCATCAGCGATCCGAGCTGCTCGGTCAACGCGGTGTCGTCGGCCGCGGCGGCGCCGAGCACGACGATCCGCGTGAGCCGCTGGAAGGCGAGGTTGACGTCGTCGAAGGTGATCGGACGACCGAGTGTCAACAGCGCGTCGGCCTCGTCGACGGCGACCGATGCGAAGCCGCCCGCCAACCGGTGCAGCGGAGCCCCCGTGTCGAGCACGGCGTCGGCGAAGGCCCGGCGCTCGATCCACAGGTCGCCGCGCGAGATGGTGAGCGCCGTGGGCTGGAACGCGCTCATCCCCTTGCGCTTGGCGTCGGGGTCGGGGGCGAACGGCGACGGCGAGCCGCCGAGGACCACCCGGATGTCGTCGGGATGCGTGACGAGCAGCGCCTCCTCGGCGCCGACCCGCACCCAGAACGGGTCCGGGCCGTACTTGCGTGCGAGCCCCTCGACCAGCCGGTAGGCGAGGTGGTCGGCCGGCAGCCTGCCGACCGTGCTGACCACGAGCTCCCGCTTCCGGAAGAGGCCCTGCAGCACGTTGGGTACGCCGACCTGCGCGGTGAACCGCACCCCCTCGATCACCGAGGCGTGCTTGAAGTCCGTCACCACAGCGGGTTCACCACGGCAGGTACGACTTCACGGTGTCGGCAGCCCGCAGGATGACCGGCTTCTGGCCGGGGGCCGGCGCGCCCAGCTCCGGCCACGGCGCGAAGACCCGGTCGACGTCGCCGATCACCGGCTCCAGCTCCGGGTAGTGCCGCAGCAGCACGTCCTCCATCGAGTTCTCGTTGACCCAGTCGAAGCCGGTCCTGGTGTAGACCTCGGGGCGGAAGTCCTTGGTGAAGAACCGGTCGCTCTTGAGCCGCCGCGACGCCATCAGGATGAAGATCCGGAACGCGACGTCGGAGAAGCCGAAGCCCTTCGGGGGCTGCTCGGCCTGCATGCCGATCTGGAGGTCCACGGCGTCGACGTCGCCGCGGTAGATCTCGTTCATCTCCTGGGCCCACTGCTTGTTGGGCGTGATGTCCTCGATCCGCTTGCGCCGCGGCATCCGCAGCGCCTCGCGGAAGTCGTTGTAGCGCGGCACGCCGCGCTCCCGGTCGCGGACGATGTCGAGGGTCGCCAGGTCGGTGATCTGGCCGTCGACGCGGGTGAGGTTGCGCAGCGAGTTCGGGTAGTTGTGGAGGCAGACCGCCCCGGCGCTGGCCTTGCCGATGGAGTACCACATGTCGCCCATCTGCAGGCTGTCCATGAAGTCGCGGGTGTAGCGGCCCTGGAGGTCGGTGAAGAAGGCCTCCTGCACCAGCACGCCGCTCTCCAGCGAGTAGAAGCTCCAGTCGTCGGGGATGAGCGGATGCATCCGGTAGACCGACACGAACTCCTCGGTCAGCGAGAACGGCGCGCTGTGGTGGTCCGTGGAGGAGCCGATGATGCCCGACAGGGCTTCGCTGTCGCCGATGCGGCCGACCTTGTCGCGGAAGGTCTCGCCGAGGGCGCCGTACCAGTTGGCGCTCATGCCGATCTGGAGCGCCGGGTGCCGCAGCACGCAGGGCGTCCACTCGACGGTGTGGATCTTGGCGATCAGGGCGGACACGACGAGGACGCCGAGCTCGAAGAGCCGCTGGTCGTCGTATTCCGGGTGCGCCTTCTTGATCGCGGCGACGACGCTGTTGTGCTCGCGCGCGAACAGCGTGTGCAGCAGGCCGGGGCCGAACCACCAGTTCTCCTGCATCCCCGTCAGGTCGACGCCGGGGATGTCCTCGCTGAGCGGCAACCGGCCGTCCTCGTCGACCTTGATCCGGCCGTCGACGAAGGTGCGGACCTGGCCCTGCTTCTCCTGGCCGCTGCCGTAGATCTGCGAGCCGTCCCACCAGTGCGTCTCCTGGTTGGCGAACACCGGGGCCGGACAACCGTCCTTGATCTCACCGTGCAGCGGGATGGTCTCCCGGATCCGCATCGGGTTCTCCGGGAAGTCGTCACCCTCCTGGATCGGGATGTCGATGACCTTGTCGGCCACGCCGTTGCCGTGGAAGAACCAGTTGTGGTTCTCGAACTGCAGCCACGCCGCGCCCAGCGCGTTGAGGATGCCGGCGGGCTTGAAGGTGTCGCGCGCCATCAGCTTCCGGCTGATCTCGCGCGGGTCGGGGTTGAGCAGGTTCTTGCGGTCGACGACCGTCTTCTCGATCGGCACGTTGCGGCCGAAGCCGGTGCCCTTGGCGCCCATCATCGGGCAGCCGAGGTCGTTCCAGGTGCCCTCCGGGGTGCGGGCGCGCTCCACCGCGGGGGTGGGCACGCCCAGGTCGCCCTCCGGCCGCATGTCCTCGCCCTCGAAGAGGTTCTTCTCCCGCAGGTCCTTGCGCTCCTTGGTCAGCGCGCGGAGCTGGAGCACCAGGGAGGGATGCTGGTACCACTCGAGGTTCAGCGGGTTCAACGGGTCGACCATGCGGCACTCCTTCGTCCGGCACCTGACTCCCCGAGGGGAAACATAGGGCCGCGGCGGCGCCGTGAACAGGCCCTACTGGGGGAAGCCCACGTGGACGTGGTCGCTGTGCGTCGGGTCGGAGAAGTACTGACTGCCGCCGCCGTCCAGGTCGGAGGGGCCGCCCACCTGGGACGCACCGGTGTCCGCCGCGACCCGCATCACCTGATCCACCGACCCGGCCGCGCCGGCGTCGACGACGAGCCGGCCGTCGATGCTCCCGATGTCGTAGGCGCGCCCGTCGGGATGGTTGCTGCGCCGGTCGGTGCCGAAGACCTGCACCGGATGGGCCGAGACCAGCACGCTGATGCCGATCCGGTGTCGCTCCGCCACCGCGAGCATGGACCGGAGCACCACGTCGGACACCCGCCCCGCGGCGACGTCGACGCGACCGGCCCAGGGCAGCGTGATGCGGTCGCTGTTCAGCACGCGACGGATCAGGGGCCCCGGATGCTCCAGGGGCGGCACGGGTTCGGCCGCAGTGATCGAGTCGACCCGCCAGCCGTCGCCGGTCCGGCTGATCTGCACGTCGTACGTCGTACCGCCGCCGCCCACGAAGTCGGCCTCGACCAGGATGCTGGCGGCCGGCGGCAGGTAGCCGAAGTACTGCGTGTACGTCACCTGCCGGACGTCGGGCAGCGCCTCGACCGCGCGCGCCGCGGCCCGCTTCGCGGCACCGTCGACCTCGGCGGGATGCGGCTGGTAGCGGGTGGGACGCGGTGTCGTGGCTTCGGTCGGGGTGCCGCTCGAGTCGGGCGTGGATCGGCTGTCGACCGTCCCCGGCGTCACCCGGTCCCCGTCGTCCGCATCCGACGACGAGCAGCCCACCAGGACGGCGAGGCCCGTGACCAGGAGCATCGATCCCGCCGCCGCTCGGACGCCGAAGACCGCTCCCATGCTGGCAGCGTAGGTGCCGCCGCCACGCGTCGTCCGGTCAGTGCTGGTTCTCGATCCGGTCGAGGTAGGCCCTCCGCACCGAGTCGTCGACCCGGGTGATCGCGGCGTCGTCGTGCGCAGCGCGCCGGAACACCCGCATCACGCCCTCCGGCACCAGCGGTGCGCCGTTGGCCGCCAGCCCGACGTACGACGGCACGGCGACCTCGGCGCGCCTGCTGCGGACCGACTTCACGACAGCGGCCGCGATCTCCTCGGGCTCGACGTCCGGGAGCAGGCCGTAGTCGATGCCGGACGACAGCTCGGTGCGCACCGCGCTCGGCAGCACCGCCGTGATCGAGACGCCGGTGCCCTCGAGCTCGAGCCGGGTCGCGGCGGTGAGGCCGACGACGGCGTACTTGCTGGCGTTGTAGACCGCGAGCCCCTTGATGGGGAACTTGCCCGCCAGGGACGCGACGTTGACGACGTGACCCCGGCCGCGCGCGACCATCCCGGGCAGCACCAGCCGCATGCCGTGGATGACGCCGTAGACGTTGACGTCCATGGTGAGCCGGTCGATCCGGTCCGGCTGGTCGAGGAACGGGCCGTTGGGCATGACGCCGGCGTTGTTGACGAGGACGTCGATCGGCTGCCGGTGCAGCGCCTCGGCGGCCGCGACGAACCCGGCGTACGACTCCTTGTCGGTGACGTCGAGCCGGTGGCCGCTGGCGGTCGCCCCCAGCTCCGTGGCGACCTCCTTCACGAGCGCGTCGTCGAGATCACCCAGGGCGACCTGGGCGCCGGACTCGACGAACGCCCGTGCGGTCGCCAGCCCGATCCCCCGGGCGGCACCGGTGATCGCGACCAGCGCGCCATCGAGGTCGATCCTCGGGTAACGGCTCATGCGGTGGCCTCCCTGGTCTCGACGGGGTCGAGCACCGACCCCGGGGTGATCTCGAAGTCGGCCTGCTCGAACCGGCTGATCCGACGGACCAGCTCCCCGGTCGACCACGGCCAGCTGAAGCTGTTGCGTCCGTTGGCGTCGATGAAGTAGCTGTGGCAGCTGGCGCCGCTGTAGGCGGTGCCGACGAGCGCGCGCTGCACGTCGTCGACGTACGCCGCCTGCGCCTCGGGCCGTACGGCGAGCGCGGCCCAGCCCCGCTCCCGGGTCATCGTGATCGCGTCGACGATCATCGCGACCTGCGACTCGGCGATCGTGAAGGCGGAGCCGTGACCAGTGCCGAGGCTCGGCCCGAGCACGACGAAGGCGTTGGGGAAGCCGGCGACCACGGTGCCCTGGTAGGCCTCCGGCGACCCCGCCCAGTGCTCGGCCAGGGTGCGGCCGTCGGCGCCGCGGACCAGCTCGGCGACCGGCATGTCGAGGATGTGGAAGCCGGTGCCGAGGATGATCGCGTCGACCTCGGCCCTGGAGCCGTCGGCGCCCACGACGGTCGAGCCGTCGACCCGGTCGACCCCGGTCGCGTGGACCTCGACGTTGGGCCGGGTGAGCGACTGCAGGTAGTTGTTGGAGAACAGGATCCGCTTGCAGCCGAGCAGGTAGTCCGGGGTCAGCTTCGCCCGCAGCTCCTTGTCGCGGACGGCCGCCCGCAGGTAGGCCTGCCCGATCTTCTGCAGCCCGTGCATCAGCGGCTTCGGGTGGTGGAACGCGACGCCGACCGCCTCCATGGCGGCGTACTCCACGGCGCCGAGCGTCCGCTCGAAGAGGGGGACGTGGCGCTTGACCCACTTCTCCGCGTCCGGCACGTGGTGGTCGACCTTGGGGAGCACCCAGTGCGCGGTGCGCTGGAAGACGTGCAGGTCGGCGACCTGCGGCTGGATCTCCGGCACGAACTGGACGGCCGAGGCGCCGGTGCCGATCACCGCGACCCGCTTGCCGGCCAGGTCGACGTCGTGGTTCCAGTGCGCCGAGTGCCAGACCTCGCCGGGGAAGTCGCCGAGTCCCGGCAGGTCCGGGATCTTGGGCTCGTTCCACGGTCCCGCGGCCGCGACGAGGAACCGCGCGGTCATCGCGCCCGCGGTCGTCTCGACCTGCCAGCGGAGGGCAGCCGCGTCCCAGTGGGCGCCGACCACCTCGACGCCGAACCGGGTGATCGCGTCGAGCCCGTGCCGGCGGGCGACGCCGTCGACGTAGGAGAGGATCTCGGGCTGCGTGCCGTAGACCCGCGACCAGTCGCTGTTGGGAGCGAACGAGAACGAGTAGAGGTTCGACGGCACGTCGCAGGCGCACCCGGGATACGTGTTGGCCCGCCAGGTGCCGCCGTACGTCTCGGCCTTCTCGAGGACGACCACGTCGCCCTCGCCGGTCAGGCCGGCCTCCCTCAGCTTGATCGCCGCGGCGATGCCGGAGATGCCGGCGCCGATCACGACGACCTCGTGGTGGGTGCTCATGCGGTTGCTCCTTCGAGTGCGGCGGCGACCCGGCCGGGGACCGCCGTGCGCGCGGCGGCCAGGGTGGCGTCGCGACGGGACAGGTCCATGAAGTTGGGGCCCATGGCAGCGAGCTCCTGGGGTCCGGGCTCGACCCGGACCACCCGGGTCCCGGCGGCACGGAGGGTGGCGATCTCTCTGTCGAGACCGCTCGTCATCTGCGCGCGCAGCAGCCGCTCGACGCGGCTGAGGCCGTTGGCGGGGGCGCCGCCCGCGGAGGTCATCGGGGCGACCACGACCACCTCGTCGAGCGGCTGGTCGACCAGCGGGGAGGCGAGCAGGTCGGCGGACGCCGACGACACCGCACCGCCGT
>NZ_JACEHF010000152.1 GCF_014180685.1 Nocardioides pelophilus
GCCGCCCGCCGGCACGCCGACGCGCTGCCGTACGCCCTGCGCGCCGCCGAGGTGGCCCGCGCCCAGTACGGCCTGGACTCCGCGCTCGCCCACTTCCGGATGGCCGAGCGCGGGGTGGCGCCGGAGGACCATGCCACGCGAGCGGCGATCGCCACCGGCATGGGCGACGTGCTGACGCTGCGGGGCGCGTACGCCGACGCGAAGGCCCAGCTGGCGGAGGCGAAGGCCCTGGTCGTCGACCCGCTCCAGAAGGCGTCGCTCGACGAGAAGCTCGGCAGTCTCGCCTTCAAGCAGGGCGACCTGTCGACCGCGCGCCGCCACCTCGAGGGCGCGATGGCGCAGCTCGGACGACCGGTCCCCACCCGGGCGCCGGTCCTGTTCGCCCGCCTGCTCTGGGAGATCCTGGTCCAGGCCGTGCACAGCTGGCTGCCGGGCCTGACGACCGGGCGCCGGTCCCCGGAGGGTCGCGACGAGGAGTTCCTCGCGATGCGCATCCACAGCCGGCTCGCCTACGTCTACTGGTTCTCGAGCGGCAAGTTCATGTGCGCGTGGAGCCACTTCCGCGGCCTGAACCTGGCGGAGCGCTACCCGCCGAGCGCCGAGCTCGGCCAGGCCTGCTCCGAGCACGCCCCGGTCATGACCATGCTTCCCTGGTACGACCGCGCGCTGCGCTACGCCCGCCGGTCCCTCGAGATCCGCCGCGCCCGCAACGACCCGTGGGGCCAGGGCCAGAGCCACGGCTTCGCCGGCGTCACCCTCTACGCCGCCTCGAGGTACGACGAGGGTGCCGACGCCTGCCGCGAGGCGATCCGGCTGCTCGAGTCCACCGGCGACCAGTGGGAGGTCAACACCGCCAGCTGGAACCTGGCGATGTGCCTCTACCGCAAGGGCGACCTGGCGGCTGCCGTGGACGTCGCCCGCTCGACGTACTCGGCGGCCATGGCGATCGGCGACGAGACCTCGGCCGGGGTGGCGCTGTCGGTGTGGACCCGGGCCAGCGGCGGCCGGGTCGATGCTGCGCTGATCGACGCCGAGCTCGCGCGCAACAGCGCCGACCTGAGCACGACCGCCGAGCTCCGGTTCGCCGCCGCCGTGTGCGCGATCCGCGCGGACGACCTGGACCGCGCCGCGGCCGAGGCGGCCGAGGCCGCGGCCGTGGTCCGGGCGGGAGGCCTCCACCAGGAGTACGCCGCCCCCATCGCGTCCTGGAACGCGACGATCGCCCGGCTGGCGGTCGAGCGCGCGTCGTCGTACGACGTCGCCGGGCGGAACCGACTGCTGCGGGAATGCACGACCCACGTCCGGCGGGCGAGGCTCTGGGCCCTCAGCTATCGCAACAACGCTCCGCACGCCCTCCGCGAGGCGGGTCTGCTGGCCAGCCTCAAGGGCCGCCAGCGCCGGGCGCTCCGGCTCCTGGAGCGCAGCGTGGCGATCGCGGAGGCGCAGGGCGCGCGCTACGAGGCCGCCCTGAGCCGGAAGGCCCGGGCCGAGGTCCTGGTGGCCCGGGGCGGCTCCGCCGACCAGCTGGCCGACCTGGCCGACCTGCTGGCCGAGGCGACCGAGGCCGTCCTCGCCTTCGAGCGGTCGCTGGACCTGATGCCGACCGAGGAGGAGGCGGACCACACGGTCTCCCTCTTCGACCGCTTCACGACGCTGCTCAGCGTGGGGCGCGAGATCGCGGCCGCGCCGACGACCACGGCCCTGGAGGCGGTCATCCGCAACGCCGCGCTGACCCTGCTGCGCGGCGAGCGGTGCCACATCATCAGCGTCGACCACCTCGACCACGAGCACCCGGTCACGGTGTCCGGCGAGCGCGCCGACGCCATCAGCCAGACCCTGATCAGCCGCGCGGTCGAGGCCGGTGTCCCGGTGGTCGCTGGCGACTTCAGTGTCGACGGGAGCGAGAGCCTGCTGCTGTCGGAGATCCGGTCGGTGCTGGTTGCTCCGATCATGGTCGACGGCAAGGCGCTGTGGTGCTTCTACCTCACCCACAGCCAGCTGGGCGAGCTGTTCGGCGACGAGGAGATCCAGCTCGCCAGCTTCGTCGCCACCCTGGCCGGAGCGGCGTTCGAGCACCTCGCCGGCACCGAGGCCCGGTTCCGCGCCATCGGCCGCAACTCCAGCGACGTGCTCACCCTCGTCGACCGCAACGGCATGGTGACCTACCAGAGCTCCGCAGCGTCGCGGGTCTTCGCGCTGCCGGCCGTCGGGCTGGTGGGCCGGCCGATCCTGGAGTGGGTGCACCCCTCGGACCGTGCGATGTTCTCCGAGGCCCTCGAGAACGCCGGACTCCAGGACCACTGCCGGATCGAGGTGCGGGTCATGCAGGCCGACGGCTCGTTCCGTCACGCCGAGACCTCGATCACCGACCTCCTCGACGATCCCGCCGTCGAGGCGCTGGTGCTCAACACCCACGACGTGACCGAGCGCCGCCGCCTGGAGGACGAGCTGCGCGAGCGGGCGTTGTCCGACGAGCTGACCGGTCTCGCGAACCGGGTGCTCTTCCTCGAGCGCACCCAGCACGCGATGGCCCGCCGTCGTGCGAAACCGCTGTTCGCCTGCTTCCTCGACCTCGACGACTTCAAGGCCGTGAACGACGCGCACGGCCACGGCGCGGGCGACCAGCTTCTGCGGACCATCGGCACCAGGCTCGCCGAGAACGTGCGCCCCGGCGACACGGTGGCGAGGTTCGGCGGCGACGAGTTCGCCATCCTGCTGGAGGACACCGAGCTCGATGCGGCGGTGATGGTCGTCGAGCGGCTGCTGGAGGCGATCTGCGCGCCGGTGAACATCGGCGACGCCGAGGTCGTCACCCACGCCAGCGTGGGGCTGGCCGAGTCCGCGGAGTGGCACGGCGACACCGACGACCTGCTGGCCGAGGCCGACGCTGCGATGTACGCCGCCAAGGCGCGCGGGAGCAACTGCTACGAGATCTTCCGGCCGGAGATGCGGGTGGCGGCCGAGTCGCGGTCACGGATCCGCACCGACCTCGACCTCGCGATCGTCGGCGACCAGTTCTGGCTGCACTACCAGCCGATCGTCGACCTGCGGTCGGACCTGCACCTCGGCATCGAGGCGCTGATCCGGTGGATGCACCCCGAGCGCGGCCTGCTCAGCCCGGCTTCCTTCATCGACCACGCCGAGACGAGCGGCCAGATCGGGCCGATCGGTGAGTGGGCCCTGCGGACGGCGTGCGACGCCACCGCGCAGCTGTTCGGCCACGCGTACACGAGCGTCAACATCTCGGCGCGACAGCTGCGGATCCCCCGGCTGGCCGAGGTGGTGGCCCACGCCCTCGAGGCCTCCGGCCTACCCGCGGAGCGGCTGGTCCTCGAGATCACCGAGACCGCGACGGTCAGCGACATGACCGGTGCCGTGGCCCGGCTCCGGGAGCTCAAGTCGCTGGGACTGCAGGTGGCGCTGGACGACTTCGGCACCGGCTACTCGCCCCTGACGCACCTGCGGAGCTTCCCGGTCGACATCTTGAAGATCGACCGGACCTTCGTGCGCAACGTCGTGCACAGCGAGGAGGACCGGGCGATCGTCAGCGGGGTCATCGAGATCGCCCACCGGCTCGGCCTCCGCACGGTCGCCGAGGGGATCGAGGAGGTCGGCCAGCTCGACATCATGCGCGACCTCGGGTGCGACTCCGGCCAGGGCTACCTGTGGACCGAGCCGGTGCCGCTGGAGGCCCTCCTGGCGGGCAGCCTCAGCGGATCGGGTCGCTCCTAGACGATGGCGAGCGAGCGCAGCTCGGCCTGGTAGGCGGCGTACGCCGCCCGCAGCGCGGCTCCCGGCCAGTCCGCGGGCAACAGCGCACGGGGGAGCAGCGGGTCGGCCGTGAGGTGACGTACGACGTGCGCCGCGACCGCGAGGCGAGGGGCCGGCGCCGCGGTCCGGTCCAGTCGCTCCAGGAGCGCGCGCCCCTCGGCCGCCCGGCCCGTCAGGTCCCACAGCTCCCGGGCCAGCCCGGACGGGTCGCCGTCGGGGCGGGCGCGGAACGAGGAGAGGACCGGGTCATCGGCGTACGACGCCGGGCGCCGCAGGTTCGCGGGCCGGGTCCACACCCCCTCGCGGAGCTCGGCGAGGCGCGCGCCCGTCAGCCGCTCGCGCAGGCTCGCCCGTTCGCTGCCGGGCCGGCCGGACACCACGATCACGGCCATCTCCCAGGTGCCGTCCCACTCGGTCTCGGCATCCTCCACGCCCTCGTCCTGGTGGGCCTGCCGGGCGACCAGCCGCTCGCCGAGCAGGTAGTCGCCGTCCTCCCTGCGCAGGTCGCCGGCCGCCACCGCGCGAGTCAGCGCGACCCGCAGGGTCGGCGCCGGGATGCCGAAGTGCTCGCCCGCGCGGGTCAGCTGGGCCGGGCTGAGCCGGTCGGGGTGGGACCCGAGGAGCAGGGACAGCACGACCGACCGTGCCGGCAACGGCTTCAGGTCCTCCGCCACGATCCCTCCGCTACAGATCTGGACACAACTGTAGTGAGAACCGTAACATCGCGACATGGCAGATGCAGCGCCCTGGCGGCGCGCCGCGCACGAGGGCCCCGACTCGCCGTACGACGGACTCCCGCTCGACGACGACGAGCGCGACTACCGCACGCTGACCTACGAGGTCGACGGCCGGGTCGCGCGACTGACCTTCGACCGGCCCGAGCAGGGCAACTCGATCACGCCCGACACCCCCGGCGAGCTGGCCGCTGCCGTCGAGCGCGCGGACCTCGACCCGCGGGTGCACGTGATCGTCCTCAGCGGGCGCGGCAAGGGGTTCTGCGGCGGCTACGACCTGACCGCGTTCGCCGAGCAGGCGATCCCGAACCACGACCCGGCGAAGACGTGGGACCCGATGGTGGACTACGCGATGATGAGCCGCTTCACCCGCGGCTACGCCAGCCTGCTCCACGCGAACAAGCCGACCGTCGCGAAGATCCACGGCTTCTGCGTCGCCGGTGGCACCGACATCGCGCTGCACTGCGACCAGGTCGTGATCGCCGCCGACGCGAAGATCGGCTATCCGCCGACCCGGGTGTGGGGAGTGCCGAGCGCCGGCCTGTGGGCGCACCGGCTCGGCGACCAGCGGGCGAAACGGCTGCTGCTGACCGGCGACTGCCTCTCCGGCCGCGAGGCCGCCGAGTGGGGGCTCGCGATCGAGGCGCCGGAGCCTGACCGGCTCGGCGACCAGCGGGCGAAACGGCTGCTGCTGACCGGCGACTGCCTCTCCGGCCGCGAGGCCGCCGAGTGGGGGCTCGCGATCGAGGCGCCGGAGCCTGACCGGCTCGACGAGCGCACCGAGGCCCTGGTGCAGCGAATCGCCGCGATGCCGATCAACCAGCTGATGATGGTCAAGCTCGCGCTCAACTCCGCGCTGCTCGCGCAGGGCGTCCAGAACAGCCAGATGATCAGCACCGTCTTCGACGGCATCTCCCGCCACACCCGCGAGGGCTACTCCTTCGCCGCCCGCGCCGCCGACGTGGGCTTCAAGCAGGCGGTGCGGGAGCGCGACAGCGCGCCGTACGACGACTTCGGACCTTCCACGAACAAGGGATGACCACCATGAGCACGCACTCCACGCACGACGTCTTCAACCAGGTCCCGCCGCTGGTCGGCCACGACACCGCCGCCGACCCGGCGCTGCTCGAGGGCCTGGAGCGCGAGGGCGCCGGCTGGGCCGCGGACGAGATCCACGAGCTCGGCCGGCTCGCCGGCACCGCCGAGGCCCAGTCCTGGGGCCGGCTCGCCGAGCGGGTCCCGCCGCGGCTGCACACCCACGACCGCTACGGCCACCGGGTCGACGAGGTCGAGTACGTCCCGGCCTACCACCAGCTGATGGAGACGGCCGTCAGCCACGGCCTGCACGCGGCGCCGTGGGCGGACGACCGGCCCGGCGCCCACGTCGCGCGGGCCGCGAAGTTCATGGTCTGGTCGGTCGACGCCGGCCACGGCTGCCCGATCTCGATGACCTACGCCGTGGTGCCGGCGCTGCGGGCGAACGCCGGGCTCGCCGCGCAGTTCGAGCCGCTGCTCACGAACCGCACCTACGACTTCGGGCTGCGTGACCCGGCCACCAAGCGGGGCCTGATCGCCGGCATGTCGATGACCGAGAAGCAGGGCGGCTCCGACGTACGCGCCAACACCACGACGGCGACGCCCCAGCGGACGGCTGGGTCGGACGGCACCTACGAGCTCGTGGGCCACAAGTGGTTCACGTCGGCACCGATGTCGGACATGTTCCTGACCCTCGCCCAGGCCCCGGGCGGGCTGTCGTGCTTCCTCGTGCCGCGCGTGCTGCCCGGCGGCGAGCGCAACCCGATGCGCTTCCTGCGGCTCAAGGACAAGCTGGGCAACAAGTCGAACGCCTCCAGCGAGATCGAGTACGACGGCGCCACCGGCTGGCTCGTCGGCGAGGAGGGCCGCGGCGTCCGGACCATCGTCGAGATGGTGAACCAGACCCGGCTCGACTGCGTGATCGGCACGGCCGCGGGCATGCGCACGGCGCTGGTGATGGCCACCCACCACGCCCGCCACCGCTCGGCGTTCGGCAAGGCGCTGATCGAGCAGCCGGCCATGCGCAACGTGCTCGCGGACCTGGCGGTCGAGTCCGAGGCAACGACGACGGCGATGATGCGGCTGGCCGGCGCCAACGACCGCGCGATCCGCGGCGACGAGGGGGAGGCCGCCGTACGCCGGCTCGCGCTGGCCGCGACCAAGTACTACGTCTGCAAGCGCGGGCCGATCCTCGCCGCGGAGGCGCTCGAGTGCCTCGGCGGCAACGGCTACATCGAGGACTTCGACGTGGCGCGGATCTACCGCGAGCTGCCGCTGCTGTCGATCTGGGAGGGGTCGGGCAACGTCGCGGCGCTCGACGCGCTGCGGGCGATCGCGCGGGAGCCGCACACCCTCGACGCGTTCTTCGAGGAGGTCGGGCTCGCGTCGGGCGCCGACGTCCGCTTCGACGAGGCGCTGGCCCGGCTGCAGAAGGAGTTCACGTCGTTCGACGACATCGAGCTCCGCGCCCGGCGGATCGTCGAGCAGCTCGCGCTCGTCTTCCAGGGCTCGCTGCTGCTCCGCCACGCGCCGGCCGCGGTCGCCGACGCGTTCTGCGCGACCCGCCTCGCCCGGGACTGGGGCGGCGCGTTCGGCACCCTGCCGACCGGGCTCGACCTCGGGCCCGTGATCGAGCGGGCCGTGGTGGAGATCGGCTGATGGCCGTCGACGTGCAACGGCGCGGTCCGGTCACGGTCGTCACGATCGACCGGCCCGAGGTGCGCAACGCCGTCGACACCGAGCACGCGCAGACCCTCTACGACGCGTTCCTCGCCTTCGACGCCGACCCGGACGCCAGCGTCGCCGTCCTCACCGGAGCCGGCGGCACCTTCTGCGCCGGCGCCGACCTCAAGGCCGTCAGCGCCGGCACCATGAAGGCCGACCCGCCGGGCACCGACGGTCCCGCGCCGATGGGACCGTCGCGGCTGCTGCTGTCGAAGCCGGTGATCGCCGCGGTCGAGGGACACGCGGTCGCGGGCGGGTTGGAGCTGGCGCTGTGGTGCGACCTGCGGGTGGCCGACCCCGACGCCGTGTTCGGCGTCTTCTGCCGGCGCTGGGGCGTGCCGCTCATCGACGGCGGCACCGTCCGCCTGCCGCGACTGGTCGGACAGTCCCACGCGCTCGACCTGATCCTCACCGGCCGCCCGGTCGCCGCCGACGAGGCGCTGCGGATCGGTCTGGCCAACCGGGTCAGCGCCCCCGGCGCTGCGCTGGCCGAGGCGATCACGCTGGCCGAGCAGATCGCCGCCTTCCCGCAGACCTGCCTGCAGCAGGACCGGCTGTCGTCGTACGAGCAGCACGGCCTGCCTCTCGACCGCGCCCTCGACGTCGAGTGGGTCCACTGCGGCCGCTCCCTGCTCGAGGCCATGACCGGCGCGGCCCGCTTCCGCGACGGGGAGGGCCGCGGCGGAGCCTTCTGACCCGATGGCCCGAGCGTGTCGCAGTTGACGCGATCAGTGGTTGCGGCTGCTGGGCGACTTGCGGCTGGCGCCGAGGGCGGCGAGGGCCATGTCGGCCAGCAGGGTGCGCAGCGAGTCGTCGGAGATGGCGTGGCCGGCCCGGGGGGTGGAGTTGAGGAGCCCGAAGGCTGCCTGGGCGGCGGCGTGCGCGGTCGGCTTGGTGAGGTCGGGCCGCAGCGCGCGGAGCTGGCCCGCGAGCAGGTCGACGTAGGACCGCTGCAGCAGCCGGACCTGCTCACGGGCCTGTTCGGGGAGCGACTCCCAGTCGCGGTCCTGGACGATGATCAGCGGCCGGTGGCCGAGCGCGAACTCGACGTGCCAGTCCACCAGCGCGCGTACGGCGTCGGCCGGCCCGTCCGCCGCTGCCACCCGCTCGCGCCCCACCGCCAGCAGCTGCTCGCTGATCGACACCAGCATCTCGGCGAGCATCGCCTGCTTGCTGGCGAAGTGCTTGTAGAGCGCCGGACCGGAGATCCCGCACGCGGCCCCGAGCTCGGCGACCGACACCCCGTGGAAGCCGCGGGCGGCGAACAGCTCGGCCGCGGTGGCGAGGATCTGTTCGCGCCGGGTCGGCTCCGCGGTGGTGGTCACCCACCAAGGTTAGTGCTCGTTCACCCCTCCTGCGGGCCCTCGGCGGCCTTCCGCATCATCTCGGCCTCGGACCTGTTCGCCTTGGCCAGCGAGGGATCCAGGAGCGCGTCGTCGTCGGACTGCTGACGGTGCGGCTGGCCGGTGGCGGGGTTGACCGTGGGCATGTCGTCGAGCTCGTCGGCCCAGTCGTCGGCGACCTCCTGAGGGGCGACCGGCTGGGCCGGAGGCGGCTGCGCCGCCGAGGTGGGTGTCGCTGAAGCGGGCGCCGCCGACGGCGGTTCGGCGACGTCGGGCTCGCGGGTCCGCCCGCCCGCGACCACCGCGCCGGCGAGCCGGCGGGCGCGGCCGGTGACCGACGACACCGTCTCCACGGGGTGGGTGACGGCGTGGGCGGTCCTGCCTGCGACCTCGGTGGCGATCTTGCTGATGGTGCCGACGGTCGACATGACCGGGTCTCCTCTCGATGGGCGTACGCAGGGGCAGTACCCGAGACCACGCTCCCCACCCGATTGACCGCGCAGGTTAATGATCGTTAACCTCGTGCCATGACCAGCCTCGAGGAGCTCAGCGTCGAGCTGCGCGAGCGGCTCGCCCGCGTGCGCGAGGGCGGCAGCGAGGCCGCCCGCAAGAAGCACACCGACCGCGGCAAGCTCCTGCCCCGCGACCGGGTGGACGGGTTGCTCGACCCGGGCAGCCCCTTCCTCGAGATCGCGCCGCTGGCGGCGTACGGGATGTACGGCAAGCCCGGCGACGACTACGCCGTGCCGTCCGCCGGCGTGGTGGCCGGCATCGGCCGGGTCGAGGGCCGCGAGTGCATGGTGCTCGCCAACGATGCGACGGTGAAGGGCGGCACCTACTACCCGATCACCGTCAAGAAGCACCTCCGGGCGCAGACCATCGCCGCGGAGAACCACCTGCCGTGCATCTACCTGGTCGACTCCGGCGGCGCGTTCCTGCCGATGCAGGACGAGGTCTTCCCCGACAAGGAGCACTTCGGCCGGATCTTCTTCAACCAGGCCAACATGTCGGCCCGCCGCATCCCGCAGCTGGCAGCGGTGATGGGCTCGTGCACGGCCGGCGGTGCCTACGTCCCCGCGATGTCCGACGAGACCGTGATCGTCCGCAACCAGGGCACGATCTTCCTCGGCGGCCCGCCCCTGGTGAAGGCCGCGACCGGCGAGGTCGTCACCGCCGAGGAGCTCGGCGGCGGCGACGTCCACGCCCGGACCTCCGGCGTCGTCGACCACCTCGCCGAGGACGACACGCATGCGCTGCAGATCCTCCGGGGGATCGTCGCGACGCTGCCGGGGCCCGATGGTCTCGTGACGGTCGCCAGGGCGACCTCCTCGACCAACGGTGGTTACGTCACGAGACCGGAGCCGGCCGACGTCGAGGAACCGCACGAGCCGCCGGAGTCGATCTACGACGTGGTGCCGACCAGCACCCGCACGCCGTACGACGTGCGCGAGGTGGTCCGCCGCCTGGTCGACGGCTCCCGGTTCCAGGAGTTCAAGCAGCTGTACGGCGAGACGCTCGTCTGCGGCTTCGCGAACATCCACGGCCATCGGGTCGGCATCGTCGCCAACAACGGGATCCTGTTCAGCGAGTCCGCGCTCAAGGGCGCGCACTTCGTGGAGCTCTGCAACCAGCGCGGCATGCC
>NZ_JACEHF010000153.1 GCF_014180685.1 Nocardioides pelophilus
ACCAGGCGGAGGTGCCGCTCGCCGCCCAGCAGGACCTCGGCGGCCAGCACCGGCTCGCGCGCAGCCTCGGGGAGCCCGGCCCAGCCGTCGGCGCCGATGCCGACGACGGTGATCCGGCCGGTCACTCGACCCACCGCGGCGTCCAGACCGCCCCGCCCGCCGTCACCCGGGTGGTCGACGAGCCGACCAGGAGCAGGCACTTCATGTCGATGGAGCCGGCGTCCAGCTCGGCGAGGGTGGTCACCTCGAGCGACTCCTCCTCGCGACCGACGTCGCGCCCGACGACCACCACGGTGTCGGGGGAGCGGTGCTCGAGCAGCAGCTTCTGCGCAGCGACGACCTGGTCGCGCCGCGACCGGGAGGCGGGGTTGTAGATCCCCAGCACCAGGTCGGCCTCCGCGACCGCCCGGAGCCGGCGCTCGATCACCGGCCATGGCTTGAGCCGGTCGGACAGGCTCAGCACCGCGAAGTCGGCGCCGATCGGCGCCCCTGCCCGGGCCGCGACCGCCTGGATCGCGCTCACCCCGGGGAGCACCCGCACCGGCACCGCGGCGTACTTCTCGTCCGAGGCGGCCTCGTGGACCGCGGACGCCATCCCGAACACGCCGGCATCGCCGCCGGACACCACCGCGACCCGCTCGCCGGCCAGCGCCAGGTCCAGCGCGAACCGCGCCCGGTCCACCTCGACGGTGTTGCCCGATGCGTGTCGCTGGAGCCCGGCGCGCTGCGGCACCCGGTTGAGGTACGGCGCGTAGCCGACCACGTGGTCGACCTCCGCCAGCGCCTCCGCCACCTCCGGCGTCAGCCAGCGGTCGGGTCCCGGGCCGAGCCCGACGACGAGCAGCTGAGCCGGCGCCTTGGTTTCGAGGCTCGGCGCCGGGGCGCCTCGCACCTCAACCAGCGGCGCACTCTCGCCGCCGCTGGTCGAGGTGCGAGCGAGTTCGCCGCTGGTCGAGGTGCGAGCGAGTTCGCCGCTGGTTGAGGTGCGAGCGAGTCCGTCGCTGGTCGAGGTGCGAGCGAGTCCGCCGCTGGTTGAGGTGCGAGCGAGTTCGCCACTGGTTGAGGTGCGAGCGAGTCCGCCGCTGGTTGAGGTGCGAGCGGAGCGAGCCTCGAAACCAAGGCGCAGCCGCTCGCTGGTCGGCTGACCGGCCGAGTCGCCGGGCACCACGATCAGGGAGAAGTACGGAACCGTCGTCGGGTCGACCTCGGCGACGGGGAGCCACCGCTCGGCGGGCATCGAGGCGCGCTCGACGTACATCGCGTTGTCGAGCCGCCCGGCCTGGGCGAGCGCGGAGCGGACGGCGGGGAAGGTCCGGCCCAGCTTCATGATCACGGCGGCGTCGGTGTCGGCGAGGCGCCGGGCGAGCTCGGACTCGGGGAGGGTGCCGGACAGCACGGTGAGCACGTCCTGCTGCCGGACCAGCGGCGTCGCCAGCGCCGAGGTGGCGGCCGCGAACGCGGGCACTCCCGGCACCACCTCCGACGCGAAGCGCTCCTTGAGCCGGTCGTGGAGGTACATCGACGAGCCGTAGAACAGCGGGTCGCCCTCGGCGAGGAGTACGACGTCGCGGCCGGCCTCGAGGTGCCGGACCACGCGGGCGGTGCAGTCCTCGTAGAAGTCGGCGAGGGCGCCGACGTACCCGGCGGGGTGGTCGGTCGTGCCCGTCGTGACCGGGTAGCGGAGCTCCTCCTCGACGGCGCTCGCCGGGATCAGGTCGGCGGCGATCCGGCGGGCGTTGGATTGCTTGCCGACGCCGGCGTGGAAGGCGACGACGTCGGCGTTCTCGATCAGCCGCGCCGCCTTGCGGGTGATCAGGTCGGGATCGCCGGGGCCGACTCCGACGGCGAAGAACCGTCCTGCCCCGTAGGTGTGCAGAGTCACTCGGCCTCCTGTGCCAGTGCGTTGACTGCCGACGACGCCATCGCCGAGCCGCCGCGACGGCCGCGGACCGTCACGTAGGGGACGTCGATGCCGTGCTCGTCGGCGAGCGCGACGAGCGCCTCCTTCGACTCCCGGGCGCCGATGAAGCCGACCGGGCAGCCGACGATCGCGGCTGGTCGGGGCGCGCCGGCGATCAGCATCTCCAGCAGGTGGAACAGCGCGGTCGGCGCGTTGCCGATCGCGACGACAGCGCCCTCGAGGTGGGGCGTCCAGAGCGAGACCGCGGCGGCGGTGCGGGTGGTGCGCCACGCTTGCGCCAGTTCGGGGACCGCAGGGTCGTTGAGGAAGCACAGCACCTCGTTGCCGGCGGGCAGCCGGCCGGCGGTGATGCCCATCGCGACCATCCGGGCGTCGCAGAGGATCGGTGCGCCCGCGGCGAGGGCCGCCCGCCCGGCTGGCGCGAGTCCCGGGTGCAGCACCAGGTCGGCGGCGAGGTCGGTCTGGCCGCTGCCGTGGATCATCCGGACGGCGACCTTCTCGGCGTCGGCCGGGACCGACGACAGGTCGGCCTCGCGGCGGATCGTCGCGAAGGAGTCGAGGTAGATGGCCGGCCCGTCCGCGACGTAGTCGTAGCGACGGGGCGGGGGAGTCGGTGCAGGACTCAGAGCAGGACGCCGTGCCATGGCGTGATCACCACCTCGGTGGTCCGGCCCGCCCACGCGATCGCGGTGGCGGGGTCGATGCCGTCGTCGGTGACGGCGACGTGGGTCAGGTCGGGGAGCCCGGCGATCGGGCCGTAGGGAAGGGGGGTCTCGGTGCGCGGCTCGCCAGGCGAGGGCGTCGCGAGACCCCGCACCAGCGGTCGCTCGAGCTCGTCGACGTGCCAGGCCGCGGTCGGGCCCGTTCCGCGGCGGTCCAGGAACAGGAGCGCGAGGCCGACGAGGGCGGTCGGCGCGTCGGTGAGGTCGATGACCCGCCCCCAGGCGGTGCCGACCCGCAGCTGGGCCGTGCGGTCGTCGAGCGCGACCAGGCCCAGGTCGCGGTGGCGGTCGGCGAGGTCGCCGCGCCCGTCGTCGAGGGTGAACAGGAAACGGCCGGGCAGCGCGGCGAGCGCGGGCTCGTCGAGGATCAGCGCGTCGAGCGATCGCGTGAGGGGACGGAGGTCCGCCTGCCCGCCGACCAGACCGGTCAGCGGCGAGGTCAGCACGTTGCGGGACAGGTCGTGCGCGCGCGAGGGCAGCAGCCCGGTGGCCTCGATCTCGGCCACGACCCGCTCGGGGAGCACGCCTTCGGTCAGCGGCAGGCCGCGCAGCTGGAGGTTGGCTCGACCGGTGACGTGGACGCGGGCGTCGCCGTACTCCTGCGCGAGTGCGGACAGCGCCAGCAGGGACGCCGTGCGCAGCCGGCCGCCGGGGACCCTGATCCGCACCAGGCCGCCGTCGGCGGCGGGCCAGGGCCGGAGCACCCCGGGGCAGCGGTCGGGTCGGGTGCGGGCCGTCGACACGGTGCCCGAGTACGTCGCGCTCATCGCGCTCCTCGCAAGGTCTCGGGCTCTACGCGTCGCCCGCGGATGACCTCGCGGCGGCTACCGCAAGGGCCAGCAGGTCTTCGGACTCGGGATCATCCGGAACGGAGCGCCTTCCCAGGCCGGTCAAGCACCCAGTGACATCTATTGCCCCGCCCGTCACCCACACCGCTGCGCGTCAGTCCCGGACTCTCACCGGGTTCCCTGACCACCGTTGGCACGGAGGTTGACTGGCGGTCAGAAGACTAACCGGTGGTGCAGGTGCGAGCGAAGCGAGCCCGCCCGGTGGTTGAGGTGCGAGCGAAGCGAGCCGGCCCGGTGGTTGAGGTGCGAGCGAAGCGAGCCTCGAAACCACCAGTAGCCTGACGGACATGCCAGCGCTCGCGGACCTCGTCACCCTGATCCATGAGTGGTACCCACCCGCCACCGCGGAGGACTGGGACGCCGTCGGCCTCGTGTACGGCGACCCGGAGCAGTCGGTCAAGAAGGTGATGTTCGCCGTCGACCCGACCCCGGCCGTCGCCGCGGAGGCAGCCGAGTGGAAGGCCGACCTCCTGGTCGTCCATCACCCGCTCTTCCTCAAGCCGGTGCACGGCTTCGCGGCCACCACGCCGAAGGGACGCACCCTGGCCACCCTCGCCGGCGCCGGCTGCGCGCTGCTGACGGCGCACACGAACGCCGACCAGGCCGCCGGCGGTGTGTCCGAGGCGCTCGCTCTCGCGCTCGGCCTGACCGACCTCGAGCCGCTGGTGCCCGCGACCGGCGAGCCCGTCGACAAGCTCACCGTCTTCGTCCCGAGCGACGCGGCGGCGCCGGTGCGGGCGGCGCTCGCGGAGGCCGGCGCGGGCCGGATCGGCGACTACGACTTCGCGTCCTTCAGCACCCAGGGCGAGGGCCGGTTCCGGCCGCTCGAGGGGGCCTCGCCGATGATCGGCACCGTCGGCGAGATCGAGACCGTCGCCGAGGTGCGGATCGAGGTGATCCTGCCCCGCCACCTGCGCCGCGACGTGGTCGCCGCGATGCTCGACGCGCATCCCTACGAGGAACCGGCGTACGACGTCGTCGAGCTCGCCGATCCCGGTCGGGTCACGACCGGCACCGGCCGGGTCGGCACCTACCCGGCTGCGAGCCTCGCCGCGTTCGCCGAGGCCGTCGCCGCTGCGCTCCCGGAGACCCAGCACGGTGTGCGGGTGGCCGGCGACCCGGAGCGGACGGTCAAGAAGGTCGCCGTCTGCGGCGGGGCGGGCGACTTCCTGCTCGACCGGGTCGCGGCGTCCGACGTCGACGTCTACGTCACCAGCGACCTGCGCCACCACCCCGCTGCGGAATTCCTCGAGAAGGGCGGCCCGGCGCTGGTCGACGTGGCGCACTGGGCGGCCGAGTGGACCTGGCTGCCGGCCGTCGCGGCGCGGGTGGGCGAGGCCTTCGGCCACGACGTGGACACCCGGGTGAGCACGCTGTGCACCGACCCCTGGACACTACGCATATGAAGAGAGGGGCCGCATGAAGGCCGACCCGGATGCCCAGCTGAAGCTGCTCGACCTCCAGAAGCTCGATGCGGCGGCCGATCAGCTGCGACACCAGCGGGCCCACCTGGCCGAGGACGCCGAGATCGCCGCGCTGGCCACCCGCCGTGCCGACGTGCTGGGGCGCAGCCGCGACCAGGAGATCGTCGTCGCCGACCTCACCTCGGCCCAGGAGAAGGCCGACGCCGACGTCGAGCAGGTCAAGGCCCGCCGCAAGCGCGACCAGGACCGGATGGACCAGGGCCTGATCTCCAACCCCAAGGACCTCGAGCGGATGCAGCACGAGCTCGAGTCGCTCGAGCGGCGGATCGGTGTGCTCGAGGACGAGGAGCTCGAGGTCATGGAGGACCTCGAGGCCGCCCAGACCGAGCTGACCACCATGCGCACCGACCTGGTGGAGACCGACGAGCGGCTGGCGGCAGTCACCGCGACCCGCGACCAGAAGTACGCCGACATCGACGCCGAGCTCCAGCGGATCGAGGGTGAGCGGAGCCCGATCGTGGCCGTGCTGCCGACCGACCTGCTGGCGCTCTACGAGCGGCTGCGCACCAACAAGAACGGCATCGGCGCCGCCGAGCTCCGCGCCCGCCAGTGCGGCGGTTGCATGCTGAGCCTCGACAACGCCGACCTCGCCGACATCCGCAGCCGGGCCGAGGACGAGGTCGTCCGGTGCGAGCAGTGTCAGCGGATCCTGGTCCGGACGAGCGAGAGCGGGCTCTGACGTGGCGGGTGACCACCACGGTCGCCGGTCGGTCATCGTCGAGGCCGACGGTGGGTCGCGCGGCAACCCCGGGCCGTCGGCGTACGGCGCCCTGCTCAAGGACGCCGAGACTGGCGAGGTCATCGCAGAGGACGGGCAGGCGATCGGCGTCGCGACCAACAACGTGGCGGAGTACTCCGGCCTGATCGCCGGGCTCCGGCTCGCGGAGCTCTACGCGCCCGGCGCCGAGATCGAGGTCCGGATGGACTCGAAGCTGGTCGTCGAGCAGATGAGCGGCCGGTGGAAGATCAAGCACCCCGACATGCGCCCGCTCGCGACGGAGGCGAACCGCCTCGCGCCGTTCGGCACGACGTACACCTGGGTGCCCCGGGAGCAGAACAAGCATGCCGACCGGCTGGCCAACGAGGCCCTGGACGGCCTGCGGGACGGCGTGAGCGTCCTCATCTCCTCCGACGACCAGCAGCTGGGCTCGGAGCCCGACGAGTCGCTCATCGAGGAGCTCGAGAGCCCCGCCGCGACCGCCGGCGTCGACCAGGCGGGCGAGCCGCCGAAGATGGTCGGGGCGCCGACGACGCTGGTGCTGCTCCGCCACGGCGTCACTCCGCACACGTCCGGACGCCGCTTCTCCGGCGGCCTCGGCGGCGACAATCCCGGCCTGAGCGACGAGGGTCGCGAGCAGGTCCGGGCTGCGGCCACCTGGCTCACGGAGCTGAAGGACCGCATCGACGCCGTGGTCTGCTCGCCGGTCCGGCGCACCCGCGAGTCCGCCGAGATCGTCGCAGCCGAGCTCGGCCTCCCGCTGCAGGAGGAGCCCGGTTTCGCCGAGATGGAGTTCGGTGCGTGGGACGGGCTGACCTTCATGGAGGTCGCCGAGCAGCACAAGGAGTCGTTCGAGTCGTGGCTCGGCGACATGGACGCCGCGCCGCCCGGCGGCGAGTCGTTCCGCACCGTCGAGACGCGGGTGCTGGCCGGGCTCGATCGGGTTCTCGAGCAGCACGCCGGTCGCACCGTGGTCGTGGTCAGCCACGTGACGCCGATCAAGACCCTGGTCGCCACCACGCTGCAGGCCTCGCTCGACGCGGTGTTCCGGATGGAGCTGAGCCCGGCGTCGGTCACCGTCATCTCGTTCTACCCCGACCCGTCGGCGCCCGACGGTTCCGGCTTCCGCGGCTCGCTGCGGCTCTACAACGCGCTGCCGCCGGGGGACCGGTCCCTGCTCGACGCCGGCCGCTGGTAGCCGCTGCCAGAGCGCTCGTCGGCTTCATCCGGATCGCGTCCAACCCCAGGATCTTCGATCGTGCGGTCACGCCCTCCCGTGCGATGGACCAGGTCGACCACTGGCTGGCTGCGCGGTCGGCGACAGTCCTCCAGCCGGGGGCCCGGCACGCCGCTCTCGTCCGCCGGCTCGTCGAGGCGGTCGGATCGGGCGGCAACCTGGTCGACGACGCCCACCTTGCGGCGCCGGCGCACGAGCACCGGGCGACGACGGTGTCCTTCGACACCGACTACGGCCGCTTCCCCGGTCTCCGCTGGGAGACGCCCGGCTGACCAGCGAGCTGCTCAGACCTCGCTGACGACCACGTCGAGCTGGGTGCCCTTCTTGGTGGCCTCGCCCGTCTCGACGTGCCAACCGAGGTCGGTCAGCAGGCTCGCGAGCGACTCCGGGGTGCGCGGGTCGCCGCCGTCCTCCAGCAGGGCGCGGACCAGCCGTCCCTTGGTGGCCTTGTTGAAGTGGCTCACCACCTGTCGCCGGCCGGCGACCTCGTGCAGCACCCGCACCGTCGCGACCCGGGGCGCGAGCTCGGCCGGCGGTCGCCAGAACCCGGCGTACATGCTCGACCGGAGGTCGACCAGGAGGCCGCGCCCCAGCGAGTCGACCACGGCGGGGCCGAGGGAGTCGCGCCACCAGCCGGCCACCGGACCGAGCCCGGGGACGGTTGCGTCGCCCGAGAGGCGGTAGGCGGGGATCCGGTCGCCGACCCGGACCAACCCGAAGAGGCTGGAGGTGATGGCCAGCCTCGACGCCGCCCGTCGCTTCGCGGACGGCGTCAGCGAGTCGAGGCCGAGCGCCTCGTAGAGCACGCCGTCGTAGATCCGGTCCGCGCGGGCGGTCGGGGCCTCGGTCAGCGAGGCGTTGCGCGCGATGAGGTCGGACTGGCTGCGGGAGAGGCCGAGCACCGTCGCCGCGTGGTCCGGCTGGTCGCGGCACAGCGCCACCAGCGCGTCCAGCACGCGCTCCCGGGCGGGGGTCAGGGAAGGCTGGGAGAGGGTCTTCAGCTCGAGTGGCCGACCCCGCCCCGGAGCGGACTTGCCCTCGCTCGGCGGCAGCAGGATCAACATGGCTCCCCAGCGTAGTGGGCGAAGGTGGCGTGTCCGCCAGGTGATGGGCGGGTGAACCGACGAGGTCCCGGCCCCACCGGACGGTGCGGTGCGCCCGGTTAGGGTCGTCGGCATGCCGAGCAACCTCGTCGTCCGGGTCAGGGAGAGCTCCGAAGCCTTGCGGGACGCGCTGAAGCAGGTCGAGGTGGAGCTCGAGCTGCCGGGCGAGTTCCCGGCCGAGGTGCAGCAGGCGGCCGAGCAGGCCGCGGCAGCGCCCGTGCTGCCCGACCTCGACCGCACCGACCTCGAGTTCGTCACCATCGACCCCGAGGGCTCGATGGACCTCGACCAGGCGCTCCACCTCGAGCGCACGGACGCCGGCTTCCTGGTGCACTACGCGATCGCCGACGTCGCGGCCTTCGTCAGCCCGGGCGACCCGGTCGACGTCGAGGCGCACGCTCGCGGCGAGACCCTGTACGGCGCCGGCAGCCGGATCCCGCTCCACCCGCCGGCGCTCTCCGAGGCGGCAGCATCGCTGCTGCCCGATCAGGTCCGGCCGGCGCTGCTGTGGTCGATCACCCTCGACGCCGCCGGCACCCCGACCGACGTGTCGGTCGAGCGCGCCCTGGTGCGCTCCCGCGAGCGGTGGTCGTACGCCGCCGCGCAGGCCGCGCTCGACGAGGGCACCGCCGGCGACGTGCTGCAGCTGTTGCGTGAGGTCGGGCGGCTCCGCGAGCAGCAGGAGGAGGCCCGGGGCGGCATCTCGCTCCCGCTGCCCGAGCAGGAGGTCGAGGTCAGCGACGACGGCGACTTCCGGCTCGAGTTCCGGCAGCAGCTGCCGGTCGAGCTCTGGAACGCGCAGATCTCGCTGCTCACCGGGATGTCCGCGGCACGGCTGATGCTCGACGGCAAGGTCGGCCTGCTCCGCACCCTGCCGCCCGCAGACCCGCGCGACGTCGAGCGACTGCATCGGGTGGCGAAGGGGCTCGGGATCGAGTGGCCGGAGGGTGCGCCGTACGACGTCTTCATCCGCTCCCTCGACACCAGCCGGCCCGCCCACCAGGCGATGGTCGTGGCCTGCACCCGGCTGCTGCGGGGCAGTGGCTACGCCGCGTTCGACGGGGAGGTGCCGGCCGCGCACGAGCACGCCGCGATCGCTGCGCCGTACGCCCACGTCACGGCGCCGCTGCGACGCCTGGGCGACCGCTACGCCCTCGAGGTCTGCGTCGCCCTGTGTGCCGGCGAGCCGGTGCCCGCGTGGGTGCTGACCGCGCTGCCGGACCTTCCGAAGACCCTCGACGAGTCCGCGCGCCGGGCCGGTGCCTACGGTCGTGCGGTGCTCGACGTGATCGAGGCCGGCCTGCTCGCCCATCGGGTCGGTGAGGAGTTCGGCGGCGTGGTCACCAGCGTCCACCAGGACGATCCGCGCAGGGGCGTCGTGATCCTGTCCGAGATCGGCGTCGAGGCCGCGGTCACCAGCGACCAGGACCTGCCGCTCGGCACCGCGGTCACGGTCCGGCTCGAGACCGCCGACCTGGCGACCCGGAAGGTGGCGTTCCGTCGTGGCTGAGGGTCTGGTCCTGGTCACTGGTGGCGTCCGCTCGGGCAAGTCCGGACATGCCGAGTCGCTGCTCGCCGACGAGCCCGCCACGACGTACGTCGCCGCCGGCCCGGCCTACGACGACGCGGACTGGCACCAGCGGATCGCCCGCCACCGGGAGCGACGGCCCGACACCTGGACCACCGTCGAGACGAGCGACCTCGCCACGGCGCTCGCGGAGGCGACCGGGCCGGTGCTGATCGACTGCCTCGGCACCTGGCTCGACGCGATCCTCGCCGAGGCGGGCCTGTGGGAGGCGCCGATGCCCGAGGTGGAGGAGCTCGTCACCGCCCGCACCACCGGCGTGGTCGCCACCCTCCGCGCCGCGACGTCGCCGGTGGTGATCGTGACCAACGAGGTCGGCCTGGGCGTCGTACCGGAACACCGGTCGGGGCGCCTGTTCCGCGACCTGCTCGGCACGGTCAACCAGCGGGTCGCGAGTGTCTGTGACGAGGTCCACCTGGTGGTCGCCGGACGGGTTTTGCGGCTCTGAGGGGTGGGGCGTGCGCCCCGGCTGCCCGTTTATCAAGGGATGTAGACGAACGACCGCTTCCCAGGGCGAGTTCGCCTAGGGATGTGCTCGTTCGGCTACATCCCTTGATAAACGGAC
>NZ_JACEHF010000154.1 GCF_014180685.1 Nocardioides pelophilus
CGCCGACGGGCAGGCGGCGTACGTCGACGTGGCCGGCCTCGGCCCCGGCGACGAGGCGGCGCTGGCCGGCTGGCTGGCCGACCCGACCCGGCCGAAGGTCCTCCACGACGCGAAGGGCCCCGAGCTCGCCCTCGCCGCCCACGGCTGGGAGCTGGCCGGCGTGGTCAGCGACACCGCGCTGACGGCCTACCTCGCCCGCCCCGACCAGCGCTCCTACGACCTCGCCGACCTGACCCTGCGCTACCTCCGCCGCGAGCTCAAGGGCGAGGGCGACAGCGACCAGGGAGCGCTCTTCGACGACGGCGCTGCGGACGCGGCATCCACCGCGATGCTCTACGCCCGCGCGGTGATCGACCTGTCCTCCGCCCTCGAGGGTGAGCTGGAGCGGGCCGGCGGATCACGCCTGCTCACCGAGGTCGAGCTGCCGCTCGTCCACCTCCTGGCACGGATGGAGCAGACCGGCATCGCGGTCGACCTCGACCAGCTCACCGCGCTGGAGCAGCACTTCGGCGACGAGGTGCGCAACGCGGCCGACGAGGCGTTCGCCGTGATCGGCAAGGAGATCAACCTCGGCTCGCCCAAGCAGCTGCAGGTCGTGCTCTTCGACGAGCTCGGCATGCCGAAGACCAAACGCACCAAGACCGGCTACACCACCGACGCCGACGCGCTCCAGGGCCTCTACGCCAAGACCGAGCACCCGTTCCTCCTGCACCTGCTGCGCCACCGCGACGTGAGCCGCCTTCGCCAGACCATCGAGGGACTCCTCAAGACGGTCCAGCCCGACGGCCGGATCCACACCACGTTCAACCAGATGATCGCCGCCACCGGCCGGCTCTCGAGCACCGACCCCAACCTCCAGAACATCCCGGTCCGCACCGAGGAGGGGCGCCGGATCCGCGAGGGCTTCGTGGTCGGCCAGGGCTACGAGTCGTTGATGACGGCCGACTACAGCCAGATCGAGATGCGGATCATGGCTCACCTGTCCGAGGACAAGCTGCTGATCGAGGCGTTCAAGTCGGGCAGCGACTTCCACTCGATCACCGCCGCCCGGGTCTTCGACGTGCCGGCCGACGACGTCACGAGCGAGATGCGCGCGAAGATCAAGGCGATGAACTACGGGCTGGCCTACGGCCTGTCCGCGTTCGGCCTCTCCCAGCAGCTCGGCATCGAGCCGGGGGAGGCCCGCGGCCTGATGGACGAGTACTTCGAGACCTTCGGCGGCATCCGCGACTACCTCGCCGGCGTCGTCGAGGAGGCCCGGCGCACCGGGTTCACGGAGACCATCATGGGCCGCCGCCGCTACCTCCCCGACCTGACGAGCGACAACCGGATGCGTCGCGAGATGGCTGAGCGGATGGCGCTCAACGCGCCGATCCAGGGCTCGGCTGCCGACCTGATCAAGGTCGCGATGCTGCAGACCCAGCGAGCCATCGACGAGCAGGGCCTGCAGTCCCGGATGCTGCTGCAGGTCCACGACGAGCTCGTGTTCGAGGTGGCGCCGGGAGAGCGCGACGCCCTCGAGTCCGTCGTCCGCGAGCGGATGGGCGGGGCCGCCGATCTCGCCGTTCCGCTCGACGTGTCCGTCGGCACGGGCGCCAGCTGGCACGAGGCCGCGCACTAGCGGGAGCCCGCGCCCGCGGCCTACGCGGCCGTCTGCAGCGTCTCCGTGCCCCTCTTGCCGCGGAAGACCTGGAGCGCGACCAGGAGCACGACCACGACCACGTCGACGATCGCGACCGTGACGGCGAGCCCGGTCACCGAGGTGGCCAGGGCGCCGGCGGCGAGCATGGCGACCACGCCGAGGGTGACGAGGTACTTCGTCCAGCGGCCGCGCTTGGCCAGGCCCGCGTAGACGAGCAGCTGCAGCACCGAGAGCAGGCCGCCGAGGCAGGCGAAGAGCCACAGCTTGCTCTGCACGTCGGCGTACTCGTCGCCGCCGACGAAGACCAGCGCCAGGTCGCTGAGCAGGTAGGCGCCCGCGACGCAGGCGGCGCCGAGCCCGGTCAGGAACGCCAGGCCGCGCAGGACGGCGGCCCGGCTCTCGCCGGCGGTGGACATCGACGGGAACAGGATCACCACGGCGAACTGCGGCAGGAAGAGGACCGCCTTGGTGACGATCAGGCCGCCCGCGTAAAGGCCGGCCTGGTGGTCGTCGAGCACGTTGCGGGCGACGACGACGTCGAGGCTGGAGAGGGCCACGAAGGCGAGCAGGGCCAAGGAGCTGCCGGCAGTCTCGCGGCGCACGTCGCGACGGACGGCGCGGTCGTGCGCGGTGACGATCGCGTCGGCCCGGCGGCCGCGCAGCACCCACGTACCGATCAGGACCGGCAGCCAGGACGCGGCCAGTACGCCGACCATCGCGCTCGCCTCGGTGGCCGAGACCAGCAGGCAGCCGCCGCCCAGCAGCACGCGGGGCAGACCGACCGAGAGGTACATCATGCTCAGCGGCAGCCAGCGCCGCTCGCCCTGCAGCACCCCGGCCTGCCCGCCCATCACCGTCACCGGCACCACGCAGAGGCCGAGCAGGACCGCGGGCAGGAGCCCGTCGAGGCGGAGCAACCACCACACGGCCGGCGATGCGGCGACGGCCAGCGCGCCGAGCACGAGGGCGGCCCGCCACGTGGCGGTGAGCACGGTCTGCTCGATGGCCGCGACGTCCTCGGGGGCGGCGGCGATCCGCCGGGCGGCGGTGGCCTGGAGACCGAGCTGCACGACCGACAGCACCATCAGCAGCGCCATCATGCCCGCGACGGCGCCGTACTGGCTCGGCCCGAGCAGCCGGGCAGCAACCAGCTGGAACGCGTAGGTGCCGACGTTCATGGCCGCCATCGCGATCGCGATCCCGGCGCTGCTGCGGAGCAGCCGGAGCAGACGCGGACCGCCGGCCGACGGCGGGGAAGCGCCCCCGGGGCCTGCGCGGTCGACGGTGCTCGTCACGTGACGAGCGTAGACGTCCGAAGGTGGGCCGGACCAACCCGCCGTGGCCCCGGGTGAGTCGCCGGCAACCTGTCCCCGAATACAGTGACCTCCGCCACTGAGGAGGGGACGATGCGGGAGACGAGGGCGGCGTCGGCCACCGGGGCGGCCATCGCTTCGAGCCTGTACGCCGTCGTCACGGTCGTCATGCTCATCCAGCAACCCGGGGCGACGACGTACGACACCCGGGCCGAGCTCACCGAGCGTCCCGGCAGCTTCCTCTCGGGCGCCTTCACGCTGTGGCACCCGGAGGCGAACTTCGGTGAGTTCCAGAACCAGGCCTACGGCTACCTGTTCCCGCAGGGCACCTGGTTCGTCCTCGCCGACGCCCTCGGCTCACCGGCGTGGGTCAGCCAGCGGCTGTGGTCCGCGCTGCTGCTCATCGTCGCGTGCGAGGGCGCCCGCAGGGTCGCGCGAGCCGTCGGGCTCGACGACATCCCGGCGCTGCTCGCGGCCGTGGTGTTCGCGTTCTCGCCGCGACTGCTCGGCACCCTCGCCGTCCAGACGGGGGAGTCGCTCCCGGGCGCGGTGATGCCGTGGCTGGTGCTGGCGGTGGTACTGCACCTGCGCGGTCAGCTGTCGGCGGTGCGGACGGCGGTGCTCAGCGGTGTCGCGGTGGTCTGCATGGGCGGGGTCAACGCGGTCGAGACCGCGGGCAGCCTGCCGCTGGCGATGATCCTCGTGGTCTGGGGCGTCCGGCGGAGGCTGACGACGGCGCGCGCCGCGGCGGGCTGGTTCGCGGCGGTGTTCGCCGGCTGCCTGTGGTGGGCGCTGCCGCTGCTCGTGCTGGCCCGGTACGCGCCCCCGTTCTACGAGTACGTCGAGAGCGCACGGGACACGACCGCGCTCATCGGGTGGTCCGAGGCCGCGCGCGGGGACTCGTCCTGGATCGCCTACCTGGTCTCGTCCGACCAGCCCTGGTGGCCCGCGGCGTTCCACCTCGCGACCGACCCGGTGCTGGTGGCGGTCGCAGCCGTCGTGGCCGGAGTCGGGCTGGCCGGTCTCGCGCTGCTCGACAACGCGCTCAAGCGCCCGCTGATGCTCGCGGTGGTGGTCGGCCTCGGGTGCCTCACGGTGGCGCACGGCGGCGTCGGGGGAGCGCCGGCGGCCGACGCCGTGCGAAGCCTGCTCGACGGCGCGCTGCAGATCTTCCGCAACGTGCACAAGATCGACCCGATCGTGCGGCTCCCGCTCGCGATCGGGTTCGGCTGCGCGGTCGCCTACGGTGCCCGGCTCCTGGTCGAGAAGGCCCCGCGCGTTCACGACGCCGAGCGGCTGATCCTGCTCGCCCCGTTGCTCCTCGTCCTCGTGCTCGGGCGCCCCTACCTCCAGGGCGACGCCCGGACGCCGGGATGGGACGACATCCCGCCGCACTGGCAGGAGGCGCAGGCCTACCTGGCCGAGCACGCCCCCGGCGGCGTGGACGGCGGCCGGACGCTGGTCGTCCCCGGCTCGCGCTTCGCCCAGCACGGGTGGGGGTGGACGCTGGACGAGCCGCTCGCGATCCTGGGTGGGGCGCCCATGGTGAGCCGCAGCCAGGTGCCGCTGATCCCGGGGGAGTCGATCCGCTACCTCTCGGCGCTCGACCAGCTGATCGCGACCGGTCGCGATCCTGGGTGGGGCGCCCATGGTGAGCCGCAGCCAGGTGCCGCTGATCCCGGGGGAGTCGATCCGCTACCTCTCGGCGCTCGACCAGCTGATCGCGACCGGTCGCGCCACCGAGGCACTGGCCGGCCAGCTGGCACGCGCCGGCATCACGCACGTCGTGCTCCGGCGCGACCTGCTGCGCGCCTTGACGGGCTCTCCGCACCCCGGAGCGACCGCGGTCTCGCTCGCACGCGCCGGGCTCGAGCGGGTCGCCGGGTTCGGGCGCGCGATCGACGGCGCAGCGCAGGTCGAGGTGTTCGAGGTCACCGAGCGGCTCCCGACCCTGCGCGCGACGCCGGTGGACGACGTCGTCACCGTGCGCGGTGCGTCCGAGAGCGTGCTCGCGGTCGAGAGCGGCGGCCTGGTCGGACCGGACGTCCCGACCGTTCTCGAGGGGGAGCCCGGGTGGGACCGGCCGGCGACGGTCGTCACCGACAGCGACCAGCGCCGCGAGCGCGCGTTCGGCAACAACGACGAGTCGCTGTCGGCGGTGCTGACCGCCGACGAGCCGTGGCGGGTCGACCGCGCGGCGCACGACTTCCCCGGCGGCCCGGGCGACCAGACGGTCGCGAGGTACGACGGACTGACCTCGGTCACGGCGTCCTCCTCGCAGGGCTACGCCGACAACTACGGGCCGGTCCTCGTCCAGGCGGGCCCGGCCGCGGCGATCGACGGCGACATCGACACCCAGTGGGTCAGCTCGCTGGCCGGTGAGCCCGACGAGCAGTGGCTCCGCCTGGACTTCGACGCGCCGCGGCCGGTGGACCAGGTCACGATCACCCCGGTGGCCGACGACCCGGCCGTCGTGCCGATCCGGACGTTGGAGGTCGTCGCGGGGGCGCAGCGGGTGCGGGTCGAGGTCAACGCGTCCGGTGCTCCGGCGATCGTCGACCTCGACGGCAGTGAGGTCGGCTTCGTGGAGGTCCGGGTCGTCGCCGCCGCCACCGCCGACCGCGGCGCCCGGGTGGGGTTGCGTGAGGTGGCCGTCGACGGGCTGACACCGGACCGGACCCTCGTGCTCCCCGGTGAGATCCCGGCCTCGTCGTCCTGGGCCTTCAGCACCACACCCGGACGCCGCGCCTGCTTCATCGTGCTCGGCGCCCCCGACTGCGACGTCTCCCGGATCCGGGTGTCGGAGGAGAAGGCCGGCCTCGACCGCACCTTCACCCTCGACGGTGCCCAGGAGGTGACGCTGACCGGCCACGTCGTCGCGCGCAGCACCCGGGAGTCCGCGCGGCTGCTCGACCGGGTCGAGCGGCGGCCCCCGGTCACGGCGTCGTCCATCTACGGACTCGACCCGCGGGTCGCGCCGCGGTTCGCCTACGACGGCCAGCCGACGACGGCGTGGGTCTCCGACAACGGGGACATCTACCCGACGCTCACCTTCCGCTGGAAACGGCCGCGGACGATCACCGGGATCACGGTCGCTTCGGGCGCGCAGGGCCCCGTCGGCGCCGTGGTGACCGCGCAGGGCGAGACCCAGACCGTCGCCCTGGGTGGCGACACCGCGGTCGCGATCGAACCGGTGCAGACCCGCAGGCTGGCGGTCCGTTTCCTGAAGGCGCCGGGCACGCCGCACGTCGTGGTGCCCGAGATCCGGCTGACCGGGTGGGGCGTCACCCGGTCCCTGGACCCGGAGGTCCGGACGGGCGCGATCTGCGGGCTCGGCCCGCGGCTGTTCCTGGACGGCCGGGAGATCTCGACCCGGGTGACCGGGACGATGGCGGACGTCATCAACGGCAGTCCGCTCGCGCTGGAGGCTTGCGACGAGGAGACCGGCGACCCGGTCGAGGTCGACCTCGGGGAGGGGGAGCACCGGCTCCGAGCCGAGCCCACCGCCGACTTCGAGGTCATCGACCTGCTGGCCACCGTGGGGTCGGCGGCGTCGTCGCCCGACCAGCGGGAGGTGTCGATCGAGACGTGGGGCAGCACCCGCCGGACCGCCGTCGTCGACGCCGGCGAGGAGTCCCTGCTCTCGGTGCCGGAGAACTTCAACGACGGCTGGATCGCCGAGGTCGACGGCGAGGAGCTCACCCCGGTGCGGGTCGACGGCTGGCAGCAGGGCTGGCTGTTGCCGGCCGGCGAGGAGGTCACGGTCGAGCTGCGCTACCGACCGCAGACGACCTACGGCGTGATCCTCCCCGTCGGCCTGGCCGTGAGCGGTTCGCTCCTGCTCGTCGCGCTCGGGTTCGCCCTCGTCGGCCTCCTCCGCCGGGTCCGCGGCCGGTCGTCCGCGCCGCCGGAACCGGTCCCGTGGCCCGCTGCGGATCCGCCGGGGACGATCCTGTGCGCCGTCGCCGCGGGGGTCGGCCTGCTGCTGCTCGGGCCGGCCGCGACGGTCGGGCTCGTCGCCGGGGCGTTCGGTTCGGGGCGGTCGTCCCGACCGCGGATCGCCGTCGGCGGCGGCGTGCTGATCGCGCTGTCCGGTGTGCTCGACTCCCTGGGGCGTCCCGAGGCGCTCGAGGGGCCCGCCGACCTGGCAGCGGCGCTGGGCGTCGGCCTGCTGGCGGGCCTGGTGCTCGGGCTGCCGCGCTTGGGACGGCAGGCTCCCGGCCGGAGACGGGCGACGGCATGAGCAGGGCGACGGCATGAGCAGGGCGACGGCATGAGCAGGGCGATGGCGAGCTGGCGCGGCGCCCAGGGGGCGGCTGCCGTCGGCGTGATCGCGGTGATGCTGGCCGTTCGCGGCCGGCTGCTGGCCGGGTCCTACTTCAACCAGGACGACTTCTACATGACCGGGCGGGCGTACCGGTCCGACCTGACCTGGGACTACCTGTTCTCCGACTTCGCAGGGCACGTCAACCCGTTCCAGCAGCTGACGCTGTGGATCGTGGCCCACCACGCGCCCTACGACTGGCCGGTGATCGCCGCCGCGATCCTGGTCGTCAACCTCGCAGCCACCGTCCTGGCCTGGCTGATCCTGTCCCGGCTGCTGGGCGACTCCTGGTCCCGGCTGGTGCTGCTCGCGGTCTTCGCGTGGGCGCCGATCACGTTGGTGCCGACGCTGTGGTGGAGCGCGGCGATGTTCCTCTGGCCGCACGTGCTCTGCTCGCTCGCCGCGATCTGGTTGCTGGTGCGCTGGCGGCAGGGCGACGGTCGGGGCTGGGTCAACGGCGTCGGCATCGTGCTCGTGAGCGCGGTCGCCCTGCTGTGGCACGAGCGGGCGGTGCTGATCGCACCCCTGCTGTTCGGGGTCGCGGTCGCGCTCGCCGACGAGGCCAGCGGCTGGCGACGGCTGACGGCAGCGCTGAGCCGGTTCCGGTGGCTGTGGGTGGGGATCGTCGCCGCGGTGGTCGGGTTCCTCGTCGGTCACGGCATGCTCACCGACGTCGAGGGTGGCGGTGGCACCGCCCGCCAGCAGCTCGAGGTGTCGTGGTCGTTCGTCGGGAGGAGCGTGGTGCCCGGCCTGGTCGGTGGACCGTGGTCCGGCAAGACGTTGGGCGGCGCGGTGGTGCCGGCCACCTGGGTGACCGTGGTGAGCGTGGTGCTCGTGGTCGCGGTCGGAGCACTGCTGCTGTGGCGCGGCGGGCCGGCGCGCCGCTGGAGCCTCGCCGTCCTGGCCGGGTACGTCGCCGCGGACCTCGGGCTGCTGCTCGCCGGGCGGTCCGGCTTCGGTCAGATCATCGGGCTCGACCCGCGCTACTCCTCCGACACCCTCCACGCCGCAGTCGTGTGCATCGCGCTCTGCCTGCGTGGCGCACCCGCGTGGCCCAGGCCGGCCACTCGACGGGTGCGCCGCCTCGTCGTCGCAGGCCTGCTGGCGGCGTACGGCGTCGCCTCGGCGTTCGGTACGGCGCTGCTCGTGCCGCACTTCCAGAACAGGGAGGACCGCGACTTCGTCACCACCCTCCGCGACGACCTGGACGCCGACCCCACCCAGGTGATCTTCGACGGCACCGCCCCCGAGGAGCTGGTGCTGCCCCTGGTCGGCAGCGACAACCGCTACTCGGTGATCTTCGGGCCGCTGCCGGAGCTCCCGGTCTTCGACGAGCCGTCCCCCCGGCTCCGGGTCGTGGCGCCCGACGGTGACCTGCGACCGGTGGAGCTCGCCGGAGGGATCTCGAGCCTCGACGGCCCCGACGACGAGTGCGGCTATCCGGTCGCGAGCTCGGGGATCGACGTCGAGCTGGCCGCGCCGGTCGACGGACGGCTGGTGGTCCGGGTGCGGTACTACTCCGGGCAGGAGGCGACGGTCCGGGTGGGCGCCGGGGACTGGGAGGACTACTTCCTTGCCCGACGCGGACCCAACGAGGTGTGGCTGGTGCTGCCCGACCTCCCGGGCGAGGTCGCCGAGCTGGAGATGACCAGCGACGGGCGCGCCACCGTCTGCGTCACCGACGTCGCGGCCGGTCTCCCGGAGCTGCCGTGAGCCGGCCGAGCCGCGGGACCGTCGTCGACCTGGTCTGGAGCGCGGGGCTCGGTCTCGCGGTCTTCGGGCCGCTGCTGGTCGGGCCGGGGTACTGGCTGTTCGGCGACATGGTGTTCGTGCCCGAGCAGCCGTGGAAGTCGGCCTGGCTCGGCCTCGACGGCTCGTTGCCGCGGGCGGTGCCGATGGATGCCCTCCTCTCGGTGGTGACCCAGGTCGTGCCGGGCAGCTGGGTCCAGCGCGGGCTGCTGGTCGGGGGCTTCCTGCTCGGGGGCCTCGGCATCGGCAAGGCCCTCCGCGACCACGCGTGGTACGCCCGGGCAGCGGCGATCACCCTGCTGCTGTGGAACCCCTGGGTCTACGAGCGGCTGCTCATCGGACAGTGGGCCATCCTGCTCGGCTACCTCGCCCTCCCGTGGGTCGTGCTGGCAGCGCGGCGGCTGCGCGCCGATCCGCGCCGCGGCTGGGCCGAGCCCGCCGTCGCGGTGACGACCGCGGCGATCTGCAGCCCCTCGAGCGGAGTGATGGCGGTCGCGGTGCTCGCCGTCCTGGGGATCACCCGGGACCGGCGCACCTGGGTGGTCACCGCCCTCGTCGGCGTGGTCGCCAATCTGACCTGGGTGGTCCCGGCGGTCACCGCCGACACGGTCCGGGTGTCGGCGGACGGTGTCTTCGCCGGCTTCGCAGCGCGGGCGGAGTCCGGCGCCGGCCTGGTGGCGAGCCTGGCGTCGCTCGGAGGCATCTGGAAGACCTCGATCCTGCCCGAGGCCCGCACCAGCGCGGTCCTGGTCGCGCTCTCGTGCCTGCTCACGGTCGCTGCGGTCGCCGGTCTGCGCCGCGCCGCGCGCGAGCATCCGGGGGAGTGGCCCAGGCTGGCCGCGCTCGGACTCGGCGCGCTGGTCGTCGCGGCCGCACCGGCGCTGCCCGGCGGCGCCGAGGCGCTGGAGGAGCTGGCCGGCCGCCTGCCGGGCCTGGCGCTGCTGCGCGACTCCCACCGGTTCCTCGCTCCCCTCGGCGTGGTGCTCGCGATCGGCGC
>NZ_JACEHF010000155.1 GCF_014180685.1 Nocardioides pelophilus
TCGCACGCCGTCCCCGGCAGCCGGCCGACGGACGCGCCGACGGTCGTGGCCGCGGACCCGGTCGTGGCGCTCGGCCGGCTCGCGCGGCACGTGGTCGACCGGACGCCCGCGACGGTCCTGGCGCTCACCGGGTCGCAGGGCAAGACCGGCACCAAGGACTACCTCGCGAGCGTGCTGAAGCGGCTGGCGGGCGACGAGCGGGTCGTCGCGACCGAGGGCAACGGCAACAACGAGATCGGGGTCCCGCTCACGGTGCTGCGCGCCGACGCCGGGACCTACTTCCTGGTGGTCGAGATGGGTGCCCGCGGCATCGGCCACATCTCCTACCTGTGCGAGGTCGCGCCGCCGCGGATCGCGGCCGTGCTCAACGTCGGCACGGCGCACGTCGGCGAGTTCGGGGGCCGCGAGCAGATCGCGCTCGCGAAGGGCGAGATCATCGAGGCGCTCCCGGCCGACGGGACGGCGGTCCTCAACGCCGACGACCCGCTGGTGGCCGCGATGGCGCCGCGCACGGCCGCGCGGGTGCTGACCTTCGGCCGCGGGGGCGAGCTGCGGTACGACGACCTCGAGCTCGACGCGTTGGGGCGCCCCTCGTTCACCCTGGTGCAGGGCGACCAGGCGTGCCCGGTCCAGCTGCTCCAGACCGGTGCCCACCAGGCGCAGAACGCCGCGGCTGCGGCCGCGATGGTCGTGGCCGCCGGGTTCCCGCTGGCCGACGTCGCCGCCGCCTTGTCCGAGGCGAGGGCCGCCTCCCGGTGGCGGATGGAGGTGCACGAGCGCACCGACGGCCTGGTCGTCGTCAACGACGCCTACAACGCCAACCCCGACTCGGTGCGCGCCGCCCTCGAGGCGCTGGTCGCCATCGGGCAGGCGGGCGGTCGCCGTACCCTCGCCGTGCTGGGACAGATGCTCGAGCTCGGCGACGAGCACGAGGCCGGGCACCGGGCGGTCGGGAGCGACGCGGTCCGGCTCGGCGTCGACGTGGTCGTGGTCGTGGGAGACGACGCAGCCGGGATCGCCGAGGAGATCTCGGACGTGATCGCCGGCGCCGGAGCCGGCCCGATCGTGATCAGGACCGAGGGGCGCGATCAGGCCCTCGCCTGGTTGCGGCAGAATGCCGCTCCGGAGGACGTGGTCCTCGTCAAGGCGTCCCGGGGGGCGGCGCTCGAATGGGTCGCCGAGGAGCTGCTCGGGGACACGAACAGTGCGTGAGAGGACGGCAGCGTGCTAGCGATCCTGCTCGGCGGGGGCATCGCCCTGCTGATCTCGTTGCTCGGCACCCGGGTCGCCATCCGCGTGTTCACCAAGTGGGGCTACGGCCAGGAGATCCGCGACGACGGCCCGACCAGCCACCACACCAAGCGCGGCACCCCGACCATGGGCGGCGTCGTCATCATCGGCGCGGTGGTCCTCGGCTACGCCGGAGCGAAGCTGCTCACCGCCGACGCGCCGAGCGCCTCGGCCCTCCTCCTGCTCTTCCTCTTCGTCGGGATGGGCCTGGTGGGCTTCCTCGACGACTTCATCAAGATCGTCAAGCAGCGCAGCCTGGGCCTGCGCAGCAAGGCGAAGATGGTCGGCCAGACCGTCATCGCCCTGGTGTTCGGTGTGCTCGCCCTCGCGCCGTGGCTCGAGGACGAGAACGGCCGCGCCCCGGCCTCGGAGAAGGTGTCGTTCCTCCGGGAGATCGAGTGGCTGACGCTGCCGATGGTCCTCGCCCTGCTCCTCGTGTGGCTGCTCGTCACCGGCTTCAGCAACGCGGTCAACCTGACCGACGGCCTCGACGGTCTCGCCGCCGGCGCCTGCGTGATGGTCTTCGGTGCCTACATGCTGGTGAACATCTGGCAGAACAACCAGTTCTGCCAGGAGGAGGCGGGCCCCAGCTGCTACAACGTCCGCGACCCGCTCGACCTCGCGATCATCGCCGCGGCCATCACCGGTGCCTGCTTCGGCTTCCTGTGGTGGAACGCCTCGCCCGCGCGGATCTTCATGGGCGACACCGGGTCGCTCTCGCTCGGCGGCGGCCTGGCGGGGTTCGCGATCCTCACCCGCACCGAGCTGCTCCTGGTGATCCTCGGCGGGCTGTTCGTGCTCATCACGGCGTCGGTGATGCTCCAGGTCGGCTGGTTCAAGACGACCAAGCGGTTCACCGGCGTCGGCAAGCGGGTCTTCCGGATGGCCCCGCTGCAGCACCACTTCGAGCTGCTCGGCTGGGAGCAGGTGACGATCGTGATCCGGTTCTGGATCATCACCGGCCTGTTCGTCGCCACCGGTCTGGGCGTCTTCTACGCCGAGTGGGTGGCCAGGCTTTGAGCAAGGTCGAATCGCTCGGCCGCAAGGACTCCTGGGAGGGCGTGCGCGCGGTCGTGGCGGGCTTCGGCACGAGCGGGTACGCCGCCGCCGACAACCTCACGCACCTCGGTGCATCGGTCACGGTGCTCGCCGACAACGCGACGGCCGCCCAGCTGGAGAAGGCGGAGCTGCTCGAGATCCTCGGCGCCACCGTGCACCTGCACGCCGGCGCGACCGACCGGCTGCCGGACGACGTCGACGTCGTGGTGACCTCACCGGGCTTCCGACCCGACGCGCCCCTGCTGACGCAGGCGGCTGAGCGCGGCGTCCCGGTGTGGGGCGAGGTCGAGCTGGCCTGGCGGCTGCGCGACCCGGACCACCCGGCCCCGTGGCTGTGCATCACGGGCACCAACGGCAAGACCACGACCGTGCAGATGCTGGACTCGATCCTCCGCGCGGCCGGCCTGCGCAGCGTGGCTGCCGGCAACGTCGGGCTGCCGCTGACCGAGGCCGTCATGGACCCCGAGCCGTACGACGTGATCGCGGTCGAGCTGTCGAGCTTCCAGCTGCACTACGTGGCGACGATGGCGGCCGAGTCGGCGGCCGTGCTCAACTTCGCCGAGGACCACCTGGACTGGTACGCCGGCGACACCGGCATGGACGACTACGCCCGCGACAAGGGACGGATCTACCAGGGCGTCGAGCGGGCGTGCGTCTACAACGTGGCGGACCCGACGACCGAGCGGCTGGTGCGCGAGGCCGACGTCGTGGAGGGCGCCCGCGCGATCGGGTTCACCCTCGGCGTCCCGTCGGTCGGCATGGTCGGCGTGGTGGAGGACCTCCTGGTCGACCGGGCGTTCATCGACCAGCGGCAGAGCAGCGCGGCCGAGCTGTGCGCGATCTCCGACCTCGCCTCGACGGCACCGCACTTCGTCGCGAACGCGCTGGCCGCTGCGGCGCTGGCCCGGGCGCACGGCATCAGCCAGTCCGCCGTACGCGACGGCTTGCGGGCGTTCCGTCCCGACGGCCACCGGATCGCCGTGGTCGCCGAGCACGAGGGCGTGACCTGGGTCGACGACTCGAAGGCCACCAACCCGCACGCCGCCCAGTCCTCGCTCGCCGCCTACGACCCCGTCGTGTGGGTGGCCGGGGGCCTGGCGAAGGGTGCGAGCTTCGACGAGCTCGTGCAGCAGGTCGGCGACCGGCTTCGCGCGGTCGTGCTGATCGGCCGCGACCGCGAAGTGATCGCCGCGGCGCTTGCGCGACACGCGCCGGATGTCCCGGTGATCGAGGTGACCGGCGGAGAGACTGGCCCGGTAGACGGGGCTGACCTGATGAGACTCGTCGTCGGGGCGGCGGCCCAGGCCGCTCGACCCGGGGACACGGTGCTCCTCGCACCGGGCTGTGCCTCGATGGACCAGTTCACCGACTACGCCGCGCGGGGCGACGCCTTCGCAGCAGCGGTCCGGGCGGCGATCGACGAGGGCTGGACGAACCAGGGCTGAAGGAAGCCGTGACGGAAGGGGGTCGCCATCACCGCCGCGCTCCCCGATTCCCGTGAGGCCCCCCGGCTTCCGCGACTCCGGCTGGTCACGGGGTCCACGTGGCTGTCGGCCCTGCGCGACGCGATGGCCCGCCCCCTGACCAACTACTACCTGCTGCTCGGCTCGGTGGCGCTCCTGCTGACCATCGGCCTGCTGATGGTGCTGAGCTCCTCCAGCGTCGAGGCCTACGAGAAGTACGGCGACTCCTACGCCATCGTGAAGCGCCAGCTGCTGTGGGTCGCGATCGGGGTCCCGCTCGCCTTCGTCGCGTCCCGGGTGTCCCACAAGTGGGTCCGCCACCTCGCCTACGCTGCCTTCTCCGTCTCCCTCATCCTGCTGATCGCGACCGCGCGGTTCGGCGTCGAGGTCTACGGCAACAAGAACTGGCTGGCCCTCGGTCCGGTGCAGATCCAGGCGTCGGAGATCGCGAAGCTCTCGATCATCATCTGGGCCGCGCACATCTACGCCAACAAGGACCGCCGGCTCGGCAGCCTCCACCAGATGATGGTGCCCGTCGTCCCCGGCATGCTGCTCGCCACCGGCCTCGTGGTCGTCGGCCGCGACCTCGGCACCGCGCTGGTGTTCTTCGCGATCCTGGTCGGCATGCTCTGGGTCGTCGGCGCGCCGGCCCGGCTGTTCGTGCTGTGCCTCAGCGTGATCAGCGTGGTCGCGCTCGGGCTGGCCGCGACCTCGGCCGAGCGGCTCGAGCGGATCACGACGTTCGTCGATCCGTTCAAGGACTACCACGGCACCGGCTGGCAGCCCGCCCACGGCCTCTACGCGATGTCCAGCGGCGGCATCTTCGGTCAGGGCATCGGCGCCAGCCAGCAGAAGTGGGGCTCGCTGCCGGAGGCCCACACCGACTTCATCTTCGCCGTCCTCGGCGAGGAGCTCGGTCTCGTCGGCACGCTGCTCGTCGTCCTGCTGTTCCTCGCCATCGCCTACGCGACGCTGCGGATCGCCCGCGAGACCAAGGACCCGTTCGTCCGCTACTGCAGCTTCGGCATCGTGATCTGGCTGCTCGGCCAGATGATGATCAACGTCGGGATGGTGCTGGCGCTGCTCCCCGTCATCGGCATCCCGCTGCCCCTGGTGTCGTACGGCGGCTCGAGCCTGCTGCCGACCCTGATCGCGCTCGGCCTGGTGGTCGGCTTCGCGCGCCGCGAACCCGCAGCGGCGCGTGCTCTCGCGCAGCGGCGGCGCGCCCGCGCGACCGGACTGTCGGCACGTCGGTAGCCTTCGCCCAATGCGAGTCTTGTTGGCCGGCGGCGGTACGGCGGGGCACACGTCACCCCTGCTCGCGACCGCCGATGCACTCATGCGGCTCGACCCCGCGACCGAGATCACCTGCCTCGGCACCCCCCGCGGCCTGGAGAGCACCGTGGTCCCCGCAGCGGGCTACCGGCTCGAGCTGATCCCGCCGGTGCCGCTCCCGAGGCGCCCCGGCAAGGACCTGGCCCTGGTGCCGTCCCGCCTGCGCGGGGCGGTCAAGGCGACCCTCGAGGTGATCGACCGGACCCGTCCCGACGTCGTCGTCGGCTACGGCGGCTACGTCTCGATGCCGGCCTACCTCGCGGCCCGCCGTCGCAAGCTGCCCCTGGTGATCCACGAGCAGAACGCCCTGCCCGGGATCGCCAACAAGGTGGGCGCCCGGATCGCCGACCGGGTCGCGGTCAGTTTCCCCGACACCCCGCTCAAGAACGCCGAGTACGTCGGCCTCCCGATCCGGCGGATGATCTCGCAGCTGGACCGGGCTGCGCTCCGCGCCGAGGCCCGCGCCTTCTTCGGGCTCGACCCCGACCTCCCGACGCTCGTCGTGACGGGCGGCTCGTTGGGCGCGTGGAAGCTCAACCGCGCGATCACCCGGGCGTCCGCGGCGCTCGGTGCCGGCGGGGTCCAGGTGCTGCACGTCATCGGCGCGCGCGGCAAGGAGGACCCCGACTGGGTCGACCCGGTCGAGACCGGCACGCCGTACGTCGTCGTGCCGTTCGTGGAGCGGATGGACTACGCCCTCGCCGCCGCCGACCTGATGGTGTGTCGCGGCGGCGCCTCCAGCGTGGTCGAGGCCGCCGCCACCGGGGTCCCCGCGATCTTCGTGCCGCTCGCCCACGGCAACGGCGNGCCCACGGCAACGGCGAGCAGCTGTTGAACGCGCGCACCGTGGCCGACGCCGGCGGTGCGGTCGTCGTCGAGGAGCCCGACTTCTCCGCCGACTACGTCGCGTCGACGGTGCCGGCCCTGGCCGCGGACGGTGACCGGCTGCGCGCCATGAGCGAGGCCGCCTCCGGCCTGGTGCCCGCGGACGCCGACGACCGGCTGGCGCGGATCATCGCCGAGACGGCGCGATGAGGCCGGCCCGATGAGGATCCCGGTCCCGGACGTCATCCCGGCCGCCGAGCAGCTGGGCCGGGTGCACTTCGTCGGCATCGGCGGCGCCGGCCTCTCCGGCATCGCCCGGGTGATGGCGCGCCGCGGTGTCCCGGTCACGGGCAGCGACGACAACGACACGCCGTTCCTCGACCAGCTGCGCGAGCTCGACGTCCCCTGCCACCTCGGCTACGACGCAGCGCACGTCGGCGCCGCCGACACCGTGGTCGTGACGACGGCCGCGCGCGAGGACAACCCGGAGGTGCTCGAGGCGCGTCGGCGCGGGCTGACGGTGCTGCCGCGCTCGGCCGGCCTCAAGGCCGCGATGTCGGGTCAGCGGGTGCTCGCCGTCGCCGGCACCCACGGCAAGACCACCACCACCTCGCTGCTCACCGTCGCCCTGATCGCGGCCGGCGCCGACCCGTCGTACGCCGTCGGCGGGGTGCTCACGGCGACCGGCCGCAACGCCGATCTCGGCGCGGGTCCGTTCTTCGTCGCCGAGGCCGACGAGAGCGACGGCGCCTTCCTGGTCTACGACACCTTCGGGGCGATCGTGCTCAACGTCGAGGCCGACCACCTCGACGTCTGGGGCACCGAGGAGGCCTACGCCGCGGCGTTCGACGAGTTCGCCGACGGCATCGACCCGGCCGGCCCGCTCGTCGTCGGCATCGACAACCCGGGCGGGGCCAGGCTGGCGCAGCGGCTGCGTGACCGGGGCCGACCGGTCGTCACCGTCGGTGTCGACCAGGACGCGTCGCTGCGCGCCGTCGACATCGAGGTCGTCGACGGCGTCACGTCGTTCGCCGTGGTGCCCGGCGAGGAGCGGACCGGGGGAGACCCGCTGGCCCGGATCTCGCTGCAGATCCCCGGCCGGCACTACGTCCTGGACGCGCTGGCGGCGTTCGCCCTCGGCGTCGAGCTCGGCTACGACGCCGCCCGCCTCGCGGAGGGACTCGGCTCGTTCGTCGGCACCGGCCGCCGGATGGAGCTCAAGGGCGTGATCGGCTCGGGTGCCGACCAGGTGCGGGTCTACGACAGCTACGCCCACCACCCCAGCGAGATCAGCGGCGACCTCGAGGCCGCCCGGTCCGTCGCGGGCGCGGGCCGGCTGGTGGTCTGCTTCCAGCCGCACCTGGTGTCGCGCACCCGGATCTTCGGGACCGAGATGGGGGCTGCGCTCGGCGCGGCCGACGTGGTCCTCGTCCTGGACGTCTACGTGGCCCGGGAGGACCCTGATCCGACCGTGACCGGCGCGCTCGTCGCGGACGCCGTACCCCTGCCCGCGGAGCGGGTGCGGTTCGTCGCCGAGCGCGACCAGGCGCTGGACGCACTGCTCGGCGAGGTGCGTCCCGGCGACGTCGTGCTCACGCTGGGAGCGGGCGACGTGACGGCGCTGGCGCCGGTGCTGGTCGCGGCGCTCCGGGAGCGGACCGGTGCCTGACCGCTCGCCGCAGGACCGTAGCCGCCGCCGGTTCGCGCGGCGCCAGTGGGCGCGCCGCTGGTTGATCGTCCGCTACGTGCTGGTGGCCGTGCTGGCGGTCGGGGCCGTCGGCTTCGCCGTGTACGGCGTCTACTTCTCGCCGTGGTTGCGGGTCGAGGCCGCCGAGATCTCGGGCACGTCCCAGCTGTCGGAGGCCGAGGTGCTCGCGGCGGCGGAGCTGCCGATCGACGACCCGTTGGTCCGGGTCGACCTCGACGCGATCGAGGTGCGGATCAAGCGGCTGACCGCGGTCAGGTCCGTCGACGCGTCGCGGCAGTGGCCGCACGACGTCCGGATCGAGATCGAGGAGTGGCAGCCGCTGGCGGTCGTCGCAGAAGGCACCTCCTACTCGTTCCTCGCCGAGAGCGGCGACACCTTCACGTTCGAGCAGATGCCGAAGAGCCCACCGGGCGACCTGCCGCGGGTCGAGGTCGACTCCGGCGCCGACCGGCTGGCGCTCGAGGAGGCGGCCGCGGTCGTGGCCGCGCTGGACGAGGCCGTCTCCCGGCTCGTCGACCACCTCGAGGTCGAGACCGCCGACGACATCCGGCTCGAGCTGCGCGACGGCCGCCTGGTGCGATGGGGGAGTGCGGAGCAGTCCGACGACAAGGCCGAGGTGCTCCTCCACCTGCTCGACGCCCGGCCGGACGCACAGACCTACGACGTCAGCGTGCCGAGCCTGCCGGCGACGCAGTGACCGCTCCGCGGTCGGCCGGGTGATCTGACGGCCCTTCCTCCGGCGTGTCTCCCCAGCACGGGGCATCGCCGTACCTAGTGTCATCGACACCAAGAGGTTGACATAACTATAACCCTCAGGATGAGGGTAAGGGTTGCGGGTCAAGAGTCGAGAGGGGAAACGGCGTGGCTGCTGCACAGAACTACCTGGCCATCATCAAGGTCGTCGGCATCGGTGGCGGCGGGGTCAACGCCGTCAACCGGATGATCGAGGTCGGCCTCAAGGGGGTCGAGTTCATCGCGATCAACACCGACGCGCAGGCGCTGCTCATGAGCGACGCCGACGTCAAGCTCGACATCGGTCGCGAGCTCACTCGCGGTCTCGGTGCCGGCGCGAACCCCGACGTGGGCTCGCGCGCCGCCGAGGACCACGCGGAGGAGATCGAGGAGGTCCTCAAGGGGGCCGACATGGTCTTCGTCACCGCTGGCGAGGGCGGCGGCACCGGCACGGGCGGCGCCCCGGTCGTGGCGCGGATCGCCCGCTCGCTCGGCGCGCTGACCATCGGCGTCGTCACCCGGCCGTTCCAGTTCGAGGGCGCGCGCCGCAAGAAGGCCGCCGACGAGGGCATCGAGCGTCTCCGCGAGGAGGTCGACACCCTCATCGTGATCCCGAACGACCGACTGCTGCAGATCTCCGACCGCAACGTGTCGGTGATGGACGCGTTCCGCCAGGCCGACCAGGTGCTGCTGCAGGGCGTCTCCGGCATCACCGACCTGATCACCACCCCCGGCCTGATCAACGTCGACTTCGCCGACGTCAAGGCCGTCATGAGCAACGCCGGCTCCGCGCTGATGGGCATCGGCTCGGCCCGAGGCGAGGACCGCGCCATCCAGGCAGCGGAGATGGCGGTGAGCAGCCCGCTGCTCGAGGCCTCGATCGACGGTGCACACGGTGTGCTGCTCTCGGTCGCCGGCGGCTCCGACCTCGGCATCTTCGAGATCAGCCAGGCCGCGGGCATGGTGGCGGAGGCGGTGCACGCCGACGCCAACATCATCTTCGGCGCGATCATCGACGACGCCCTCGGTGACGAGGTCCGGATCACGGTGATCGCCGCCGGCTTCGACGGGGGCATCCCGAAGCGCCGCGAGTCCGGCACCGCATTGCGGCGTCCGGAGAAGACGCAGGAGGAGATGCGGGCCGCGGTCGCGTCCCGGCGCGAGTCGGAGCCGGCGCCCCGGGAGGCCCCGGCGACGCGCGAGACCCCGGCCGAGCAGCCGGCGGTGCCCGTCGGCGCTGCCCGACCTGCCGCGGCGCCCCTCGAGTTCGACGACGACCTCGACGTGCCGGACTTCCTGAAGTAGTCGGACGCCAGGAGCAAGCGAAGCGAGCGTCACCAAGGGTGTACTCCTTCCGCACGAGCATCGGCCCCGTCGAGCTGGCCTTCACCGACCGGCTCGGCGGGGTCAGCGCTGCGCCGTACGACGAGCTCGACCTGGCCCTCGAGGGGGACGACGCCGGCGGGGCCCGCGCCGAGAACCACCGGCTGCTGCTCGCCGACTTCGCCCCCGCCGACGAGCTGTGCGACCTGCAC
>NZ_JACEHF010000156.1 GCF_014180685.1 Nocardioides pelophilus
GTCGCCGGCGCGCCGCCAGACCAGGCGCGAGAGGTGCGTGAGCCGCCGGCCGAGCTCGCGGACCTGCCGTTGGGCGGCGTAGTCGTCGGGCAGCCCCATCGCCTCCGCGATGGCCGACCAGTGCTCGGGGGCGATCCGGTCGGTCGCCCGGCCGGCCGCCTCGTGCAGCACGTCGCGGACGTCGAGGAGGTGCTGGCGGGACCGCTCGAGATCGGCGGCGGGGATGTCGACCAACCAGGTCGCGGTGAGGCTCTTGAGCACGGTCGCGTCGCGGATGCCGCCCTCGGCCTCCTTGAGGTCCGGCACCGACATGTGCGCGAGCTCGCCGATCAGCTTGTGCCGGCTCAGCACCAGCGAGTGCAGCTCCGGCAGGCACCGGCGCGCGTCGCGCCGCCACTGCGCCAGGACGTTGGTGCGCAGCCGGATGGTCAGGCTCGGGTCCCCGGCGACGTGGCGGACGTCGAGCAGACCGGACGCCACCCGCACGTCGGTCTCGGCCGCTGCGAGCATCTCGCCGAGCGACCGGACCGAGTGGTCGAGCTTCTCGCCCGAGTCCCAGATCGGGTACCAGAGCTGCTGCCCGAGCGCACCGAGGTCGACCCCGTCGTCGGAGACGAGCACCACGTCCAGGTCCGAGTACGGCGCCAGCTCGCCCCTGCCGTAGCCACCGACCGCCACCATGGCGACGCCCGTGTCCGGGCCGCCCGCCGCGTCGTACGCCCGGAGGCAGAGGTCGTCCGCCGCCTCGGTGCGTGCGGCTCTCTCGGCGGCTGTCACAAAGCGGCTGAGTCCTTGTCGCCGGTGCGCACCCGGATCACGGTCTCGATCGGGCTCACCCAGACCTTGCCGTCGCCGATCCGGCCGGTCTGCGCGGTCTTGGTGATGATGCCGACGATGTCCTCGGTGTCCGCGTCGTCGACGACGATCTCGATCCGGATCTTGGGGACCAGGGCGATGTCGTACTCCGCGCCGCGGTAGACCTCGGTGTGGCCCTTCTGCCGGCCGTAGCCACTGACCTCACTGACCGTCATGCCCGTGACGCCGAACGTCTCCAGAGCCTCCCGGACGTCCTCCCACTTGTGAGGCTTGATGACCGCGGTGACGAGCTTCATGCGCTTGTTCCTTCCGAAGCGGTGGAGGTGAGGACCGATGCGCGCCGGGCGCCGCCGCCCGTGCCCAGATCGTAGGCCGACTCGCCGTGCTCGACGAAGTCGATCCCTTCGGCCTCGTCCTCGTCGTCGAGGCGGAGGCCGATCGTGTACTTGATCGCCAGGCCGACGATCAGCGTGGCGACGGCCGACCACAGCATGGCGAACAGCGCGACCACGACCTGGGCCACCAGCTGCTTGCCGTCGCCGCCGGTCAGCAGCCCGAGGTCACCCGAAGCCAGGAACCCCACCCCGATGGTGCCCACGAGGCCGCCGACCAGGTGGACGCCGACGACGTCGAGCGAGTCGTCGTAGCCGAACCGGTACTTGAGCCCGACCGCCAGTGCGCAGAGGCCGCCGGCGAAGAGGCCGAGCACCATGGCGCTCCAGGGCACGAGGTTGCCGCACGCCGGTGTGATCGCGACCAGACCGGCGACGACACCGGACGCGGCGCCGAGCGAGGTGCCCTTGCCGTCCCGGATCTTCTCGATGAGCAGCCAGCCCATCATCGCGGCGCAGGTCGCCAGCGTGGTGTTGAGCCAGACCAGACCGGTCTCGGTCTCGTAGGCGTCGAGGTTGACGATCGAGCCGACGTTGAAGCCGAACCAGCCGAACCACAGCAGCCCGGCGCCGATCATCGTGAGGGTCAGGTTGTGCGGCTTCATCGGCTCCTTGCCGAAGCCGAGCCGCTTGCCGACGAGGAGAGCCAACACCAGGCCGGCGACGCCGGCGTTGATGTGGACGACCGTGCCGCCGGCGTAGTCGATCGGCGCGATCTCGGCGATGGTCGCACCGTCGACCGTGACGTTGCCGAGCAGCAGCGACGACAGGCCGTCCTCGACACCGCTGAGGAAGCCGCCGCCCCACACCATGTGGGCGAGCGGGAAGTAGGAGAGCGTCACCCAGACCGGCAGGAACACCAGCCACGCCGAGAACTTGAGGCGGTCGGCGACCGCGCCGCTGATCAGCGCTGCGGTGATGACCGCGAAGGTGAGCTGGAAGGCCACGAACACGTAGTTGGCGGGGTCGGTCGTCTCGAGCCCGAACTGCTTGAAGGGATCGGAGAAGAACGTGCCGATCTCCTTGCCCGCCTCGCCGTCGGCGGTGAGGAAGGTCGTGCTGTAGGACATCGACCAGCCCCACAACGCGTAGACGATGCCGACCACGCCGAGCGCGGTGAACGACATCATCATCATGTTGAGCACCGACTTGCTCCGGCTCATGCCGCCGTAGAACAGCGCCAGCCCGGGAGCCGTCATCAACAGCACGAGCGAGGCCGACACCAGCATCCAGGTGTAGTAGCCGTCCATGGAACCTCCAGCAGGAGCACGTCAGCGAGCGAGGACGGTCCCACCCTGCTGGGAGGAGGTTTCGCGACCGTCCGCTGGTTGTTTCAGGCGTGCAACGAGTTCCGTCCGGGTGTTACGGGCGTGTTTCGGGCGAGACGCCAATCAGCCGCAACCCTGCGCTGCGTCATCTGCGGCGCGGCAGCGTGGCGCACGCGGCGAAGCCGCATCGTGCAGCGCCCGCGGGCCGAGCGAAGCGACGGCTCGTGCAGCGCGGCAGCGTGGCGCACGCGGCGAAGCCGCATCGTGCAGCGCCCGCGGGCCGAGCGAAGCGACGGCTCGTGCGGCGCTGCACGATGTGCGACACGCTCGCGCAATTCAAGACAGCAGGGCGTCGACGAACGCCGCGGCGTCGAACGGGGCCAGGTCGTCGGGACCCTCGCCGAGTCCGACCAGCTTGACCGGCACGCCGAGCTGACGCTGTACGGCGACGACGATGCCGCCCTTGGCCGAGCCGTCGAGCTTGGTCAGCGCGATGCCGGTGACGTCCACCACCTCGGCGAAGACCTTCGCCTGGATCAGTCCGTTCTGGCCGGTGGTGGCGTCGAGCACGAGCAGCACCTCGGTGACCGGGGACTGCTTCTCGATCACCCGCTTGACCTTGCCGAGCTCGTCCATCAAGCCCTGCTTGTTCTGCAGCCGGCCCGCGGTGTCGACCACCACGGTGTCGATCCCACGGTCGACCCCCTGCTTGACCGCGTCGAACGCGACGCTGGCCGGGTCACCCGCCTCGGGACCGCGGACCACCTCGACGCCGACGCGCTCGCCCCAGGTGCTGAGCTGGTCGGCGGCGGCGGCGCGGAAGGTGTCGGCCGCAGCCAGCAGCACCGTCCGCTCCTCCGCGACGAGGATCCGGGCGATCTTGCCGACCGTGGTCGTCTTGCCCGTGCCGTTCACGCCGACCACGAGGACCACCCCGGGGTTGCCGTCGGCGCCGCTCACGTGGAGCGAGCGGTCCATCGATGGGTCGACCAGGTTGATCAGCTCCTCCCGGAGCACGGTGCGGGCGTCCGCGGCGACGCCGCCCTCGACCCGGAGCCGGGTGCGCAGCCGCTCGACGAGCTCGTGGGTGGGCTGGACGCCGATGTCGGCGCCGAGGAGCAGGTCCTCGATCGCCTCCCAGGTGTCCTCGTCCAGCTGCTCGCGGCTCAGCAGGCCGAGGAGGCCGCGGCCGAGGGTTCCGGAGCCGGCCAGCCGCTGCCGCAGCCGGACCAGGCGTGACGCCGGACGCTCCGGGCGCTCCAGGGTCGGAGCGGCAACCACATCGGGCGCCTCGGGCGCCTCGGGCTCGAGGACCCCCTCGATGCCCGCCTCGGGTGGCGCCAGGACGTCGGTCGGGGTCGCGCGCGGCGCCTCGACCGGCCCCGCCTCGCGGCCGCGGCCACGAACCAGGCCGATCCCGCCGAGGACGACGACGACCGCGACGACCGCGATCCCGATGACGAGGTAGAGCCACTCCATGGCGGTCATCCTCGCAGGGCGCCCGTCAGCGCAGCCGCAGGAGGTCGACCTCTTCCTCGCCGATCACCGGGGCAGCATCGGCGGCCTTGCCCATCGCCTCACCGAGCCACGGCACCGCGGGCATCGTCTCTCCGCGGTGCGGATAGGCGACGTACGCGACGACGAGGCCGGACACGACGAGACAGGTCAGCATCGCGAGCACGATGAACAGCACGACGGTCGACTCCTCCGAGTAGGTGACGGACAGCGCTCTCGACGCTACCGGGTCGCACCCGGATCCTCCGGATCCGCGGCTCCGGACCGGGCGTCAGGTCGATCACACCGACCATCAGCGCGAGCGGTCGCGCTCCTGCCACCACGCGAAGTCGAGCAGCTCGCTCGGCCGGGTGAGCACCTTGCGGGCCCGCGCCTGCACGTACTGCGAGCCCTCGCGGCGGCGCTTGAAGTGGATGGTCTCCGGGACCACGCGGTGCACGTAGCCGCCGAGGAACGTCTCGAGCATCCAGTGCCAGTCCTCGTAGGCGTAGCCGTCGGCGACGGCGCGCGCGGAGAACGGGTGGTCGACGTACGCCGAGCGCGGCGCCAGGCACAGCGCGTCCCACGGGTTGGCGATCCGCAGCAGTGCCGGGTCGAAGGCCGGGTCGGTCTGGTCCGGCAGGAAGTAGAGGTTCTGCTGGTTCTCGAAGAACCAGTTGAGCTCCGGGTGCCCGATCCGGCGGTCGTCCGCGGCGCACATCCGGTAGGCGTCCGCCAGCCAGTTCTCGCTCCACAGGTCGTCGCCGTCGAGGAACGCGATGTGCCCCGCCGTCGTCAGCCCGACGGCGTGGTTGCGGACCAGGCCCTGGTCGGCGAAGGACACCTCGGCCACCGCAGCGCCGTGGCGGTCGGCCTCGGCGAACGCCGCCCGCGTCGCCGCGGTCGGGTTGTCGAGGACGACCAGCACCTCGACCTCGAGGCCGCCGGCGCGCGCCACTCCCACCGCTTCCAGCAGGCTGCGGAACGACAGGCCCGCCATCACGCCCTCGGCGTGCGCGGTCAGGATCGCGGCGATCCGAGGCGCTGCCTCAGGCATGCCGCTCCCCTCCTGCCACGGCGACGGCGGCCAGCGCCCCGGTGGCGCAGTCAGCCGCGCTGAGCAGCCGGGCCCGCGACGGCTCCGGCAACAGGTAGCGCGCCGTCAGGTCGTCGCGGAGCGCGTCGGTGTCGGTGACCACCCAGTCCAGCCGGTCGAAGCTGCCCTGGAAGTCGTCGAGCGCGACGTCCTCGCCGGGAGCAGGCTCGCCCACCGCGGCTGCGAGCGACATCTCGTGGCGCAGCGTCGGGCCGTACGTCGACAGCAGGCGCCAACCCAGCGCAGAGTCGGCGACGACCACCCGTCGGGGTCGGACCCCGCGCACCAGGTCGAGCAGCCCGAGCAGCCGTCGCGCCTCGGTGAAGCCCGTCCACGGCCCGCCCAGGTCGATCGTGACCGCCAGGGCGTCGAGGTGGGAGTGCGTCGGCCCGTCGGTCGTCGCGACCAGCACCGTGGCTGTCGGCTCGAGCTTCCGCAGCGCCGCCGCCGCCGCGCAGACGCCGGGGCCGGGCGCGCGGTCGCCCGGCACGACGAACACCGTGTCGGCGCGCACCAGGCCGACCCTGCGCCGTACCTCCTCCGCCCGAGCGGTCGGCATCAGCATCGGGTGCGTGTGCGGGGGCCAGCTCACCCACCGCTCGCGCGGCGTCTGCGCGATCAACGGCTCGATCGCGGCGGCCTTCGCCACCAGGTCTCGCATCCGGTCCGACCCGAGCCCTGCCAGCTTGGCGGCGCCGAGGGTCACGCCCTCCTCCAACCAGCTGGTGCGGGTCAGGTCGTACTCCTCGGCGCGGTGCAGGAGCCCGTGCACGAGGGGCGGCTCCTGCCGCTCCCGTGCGTCCGGTGCCGGTACGCCGCCGTAGTTCGGTCCGAAGGGGGTCGGGGAGCGGCCCGGGGCGTAGCAGCCGGCCCGCACGTACTGCCCGAACGCCCACTCCGCCCCGCTCGTCACGTCGGGGTGGCGACCGACGTAGAACGCCTCGTCGAACAGCACTGTCGGGACGATCCGCTCGTCCCAGCCCACCGTGAGCCAGTGGAGGAACGGGTCGGCGCCGGCCAACGCCAGACCGCGCTCCGCGAGCCGCTGTCGGTAGACCTCCGGGTTGAAGAGGCCGCTGATCCTGGCGCCCGCGCGGAGCCCCGTGTCGAGGAAGTGCGTGATCGCCGCCTCGACGTCGTCGGCGACCCCCGGAGCGCCCACCTGGGCGGCGTAGAACCGAGGGTGCGTCATCGCGCGCAGCCGGCGCGCCAGCGCCGGTCGGTCGGCACGCTCGCGCTGGTCCGCCGGCAGCAGGTCCCGCGGAAGGGCCAGCTCGAGGGGGTCGAGGCTGTCGGCCGGAGCGGAGCCGTCCGCGTCCGAGGACGCGGGTGCCACCTCGGGGCGGCGGCGGAGCCGGATCGACCTCATCGGCAAATGCTCCTCTGTGGGTGGTCGACGGCGCGGCGATGCTAGCATCGCGAACCGGATCCGCTCAGGGACGAGCGACCTCCACCTCGGCACCGAACCTGGGGGTTAATCGCCTTGGACTACAGCGACGCTCTCGACGAGACGCTCGCGCTCCTGAGGACGATCGAGCGTGACTGGGCCCCCGCGGCCCTCGCGAACGCGTTCGGCCCCGAGGCCATGGTCATGACCGACCTGATCGCGCGCCACGGGCTGGACATCGAGATCTTCAGCATCGACACCGGCCGCCTCCCGGAGGAGACGCACGCGCTCGCGCACAGCGTCCACCGCCGCTACGGCGGGATCATCAACATGATCTCCCCCGACCCCGCCGACGTCCTGGCGTGGACCAGGGAGCACGGCCAGAACGGCTTCTACGAGAGCGTCGTGCTGCGCGAGGGGTGTTGCGCCGTGCGCAAGGTCGCGCCGCTCCAGCGGGTGCTCCAGGGCAAGCGCGCCTGGTTGGCCGGGCTGCGTCGCGAGCACGGCGAGACCCGCCGCGACCTCGACGTGATGGCCTGGGACGAGGTCAACGGTCTCCAGAAGTTCAACCCGATGTTGGACTGGACCACCGAGCAGGTCTGGGCCTACATCCACGATCACGCCGTGCCGTACAACGAGCTGTACGACCGCGGCTACACCAGCATCGGCTGCTCGCCGTGCACCCGGGCGATCAGCCCCGGCGAGGACCAGCGGGCCGGTCGCTGGTGGTGGGAGGTCGACTCCATCAAGGAGTGCGGCATCCACCTCAACCCGGTGACCGGGCGCTTCGAGCGCGACGATGCGACCCCATTGCCAGACAATGTGCAACCTGTAGCGCACAATGGTCGCGCCCCGGGGTACCGGCACGCTGGAATGACCATGCAAGTGATGAATGACGGAGGAAACGCAATGCGGGTACTGATCCTTGGGGGGGACGGGTTCTGCGGCTGGCCGACGGCGTTGCACCTCTCGGCTCTCGGCTACGAGGTCGCCATCGTGGACAACCTGTCCCGTCGCAAGATCGACATCGAGCTCGAGGTCTCCTCGCTGACGCCGATCCGCCACATGGGCGAGCGCCTCCGGGCGTGGAAGGAGGTGTCCGGCAAGGACATCGCTTTCCACGACATCGACGTCGCGGTCAACTACCAGCGCCTGCTCGACCTGCTCGAGGACTGGCAGCCCGACGCCCTGGTGCACTTCGCCGAGCAGCGGGCAGCGCCGTACTCCATGAAGTCGAGCCGCCACAAGCGCTACACGGTGAGCAACAACCTCAACGCGACCAACAACGTCCTGGCCGCTGTGGTCGAGTCGGGTCTCGACATCCACGTCGTGCACCTCGGCACCATGGGCGTCTACGGCTACGGCACCGCCGGCATGCAGATCCCCGAGGGCTACCTCAAGGTCCAGGTCGACGCCGGCGAGAACGGCCTGGTGGAGCAGGAGATCCTGTACCCCGCCAACCCGGGCTCGATCTACCACATGACGAAGACCCAGGACCAGCTCCTCTTCGCCTACTACGCGAAGAACGACCACGTCCGGGCGACCGACCTGCACCAGGGCATCGTGTGGGGCACCCAGACCAACGAGACCCGTCTCGACGAGCGGTTGATCAACCGCTTCGACTACGACGGCGACTACGGCACCGTGCTCAACCGGTTCCTCATGCAGGCCGCGATCGGCTACCCGCTGACGGTGCACGGCACCGGCGGCCAGACCCGCGCGTTCATCCACATCCAGGACACCGTCAAGTGCATCCAGCTGGCGATCGAGAACCCGCCGGCCAAGGGTGACCGGGTCTCGGTGTTCAACCAGATGACCGAGACCCACCGGGTCCGCGACCTGGCGAAGATGATCTCCGACCGCACCGGCGTCGAGATCGCCAACATGCCGAACCCGCGCAACGAGGCCGACGAGAACGAGCTCCACGTCGCCAACGACCGCTTCCTGCACCTCGGCCTCACCCCCATCACCCTCAGCGAGGGCCTGATGGAGGAGGTCACCGAGATCACCAAGAAGTACGCCGACCGCTGTGACCAGAGCAAGATCCCCTGCGTCTCGGTCTGGAGCGCGGAGTCGGCTGCGGCCAAGGCCGGAGTGCCGGTCGGCTGAGCTCCTCGTAGGAGTCAGCGCAGCGTGCGCGGACGCCGGCGTCGGAAGTTGATCGTCGCCGGCGCGACGCGGTGCCGGAAGCCGGCGGCCACGGTCGCCGTGCTCCACTCCCAGTCGAGCTGACCGGGCGCCACCCGCTCCCCCAGCTCGGGGAACGGCACCGCCCGGTAGACGGCGGCGGCGGCCACGGCCTGAGCGTCCCAGCAGTTGCCGAACCGCAGGATCGCCGGGTCGAAGCCCGGGTCGTCCTGGTCGGGCGGGAAGTAGAGCTCCCGGCCCTGCTCGTAGAACCAGTGGATCTCCGGGTGCGCGATCACCTGGGGGTCGGCGCACAGCGTGTGGGCGGCGACGAGCCAGTTCTCCGACCACAGCGCGCCGCCGTCGAGGAACGCCACTTGGTGCCCGCCGGCGACCCCGACGGCGTGGTTGCGCACCGCTCCCGGGTCGGCGAGGTCGACCGCCTCGACCCGGACCCCGTGGTCGGCTGCCTCGGCGAGCGCGTCCCGCGTCGCGGGCGTGGGGTCGGCCAGCACGACGAGGGTCTCGACCTGCAGCCCGGCCAGGCGGGCCACGGCCGCGGCGTCGAGCAGGCTGTGCAGCGAGATCCCGATCTGCGGCCCTTCGTCGTGGGCGACCAGGATCGCGGTGATGTCCTGCGCGGTGGTCATCAGCCGTCCCCGATCCCGAGGAGACGCGCGATCGCGCTGCGGTAGGCGTCGGCGTCGAACAGCCGGTGGACCTGGTCCCGGAGCGCTGCGGACCTCGCAGTGGCCGCGGCGGGATCAGCCAGGAGAGCTTCGATCGCTGCGACGTACGCCGCGGGCGCGTCGGTGTCGGTCACGGGACAACCCGTGGCGGGCGTGACCACCTCCGGCACGCCGCCGACCGCGCTGGCGACGATCGGGAGCCCGCTCTGGGCCCCTTCGAGCACCACGTTGGGGATGCCGTCCCAGCCCGAGGTGTAGAGCAGGAAGTCGACCTCGTCGAGCGGCAGCTGGGCGAAGCCGTCGTAGACGCCCATCAGCTGGATGTTCGGCGGGAGGTCGCCCGGATCGAGGTCGATGTCGCTCAGCACCGGCTTGCCCCACGCGTGGATCTCGAGGTCCGGCATCAGCCGGGCGACCTCCACGACGAGGTCGAACCGCTTCTGGCGGTCGAACCGTCCGGCCCACAGAGCTCGGAGCGGGACGCCGGCGGCTCGACGCCGCTCGAACACCCCGGTCACGTCGAC
>NZ_JACEHF010000157.1 GCF_014180685.1 Nocardioides pelophilus
GCGCCCGGCGGCTGCCCGGCGCGGTCGTGGTGGTCGCCGACGGGCCCCGCGACGACGTACCCCTGCTCGTCGGACGGACCGCCGTCGACGGCCGGGCGGCGGCGTACGTCTGCCGCGGGTTCGTGTGCGAGCGCCCGGTGACCTCGCCGGAGGCGCTGGGGTGAGGAGGGGCGCGTGGACAGGCCGCTGAGCGAGCGCTGGCGATCGGGCGCCGCGCTGCTGGTGAGCCTGCTCGTGCTCGGCGCGATCATCCTCTGGGCGCCGGCCGACGGCCCGGCGGGACTCCGGCGCGTGCTCGGCATCGGCGAGGACCGCCTGGGCGACCCCGCCGATGTGCCGCCGGGCGGCACCTACGCGTTCCTCGAGCACCAGCCCGGCGACCTGGGCGCGCCCGTCGCGTGGGACCCGTGCGACGAGATCCACTACGAGATCAACCCCGACGGCGCTCCCGACGACGCCGACGACACCGAGGAGTTCGTCGCCGACGCCATCGAGGTGGTCGCGCACTACACCGGCCTGGAGTTCGTGTACGACGGCCGCACCGACCGCCGTCCCCAGTGGGACCGCACCTTCGTGCCGTCGATCGGACGGCACGAGCCGGTGCTCATCTCCTGGGCGACCGAGGACGAGGTGCCCCAGCTCGACGACGACGTCGCCGGCGTCGGCGGCGCGGTTGCGGTCGAGGTCGATCCGGGCGGCTGGCTGCGCTACGTCACCGGCGGCGTCACCCTCGACAGCGAGGCGTTCGAGGAGATGGACAACATCCTCGGCGAGGACGACGAGGGTCGCGCGATCCTGCTGCACGAGCTCGGCCACCTGGTGGGCCTCGACCACGTCGACTCGCCGGACGAGCTGATGTTCGCCGACAACATCGGCAAGCGGGAGTTCGGCACCGGCGACCTGAACGGGTTGGTCCGGCTGGGCGAGGGCAGGTGCGCCTGACCCTGTAGCGGGCTCGACGAGGCCACAATCGACCCATGGAGCTGGCGCCCACGACCCCGCGACCGGCGGCGTTCTACGACGGCGGACTGCCCGGCGGCGACCCACGCCCCGACATCCGCGCGAAGGTGATGCTCGAGCGGGTCGAGAAGGACTCCGGCGGACTCGCCCGGGAGTCGTTCCGCATGCTGCGGCGGATCGCCTACAAGGACGAGCAGTACGGCGAGATCCTCGTGCCCGCGGACCTCGACGCGTTCGAGACCGACTTCGCGTCGGTCCCGGCGCTGCTCACCTGGCTGGTGCCGAAGACCGGCGCCCATCTGCCGGCCGCGCTCATCCACGACGGGCTCGTGGGCGGCAAGGACTACGTCGCGACCGGCTACCCGCCCGACGCCGACCCGATCGACCGGGTCGCCGCCGACCTGGTCTTCCGACGGGCGATGCGCGACAGCTACATCCCGCTGATCCGGCGCTGGCTGGTCTGGTCGGCGGTCTCGCTCGGGACGATCTGGAGCGGCTCGGCGAGCTGGTCGCGAGCCCAGCACCTGCGCTACCGGATCACCGCGTTCGGCAGCCTCGCGATCATCGCCGTCCTGGGGGTGGTCGCGACCCTCGACCTGCTCGACGTCGTCGCCTGGCTCCCGTGGATGGGAGCCGACCGCGGGTTCGTGCTGGAGCTGTTCGGTGGCCTGGCCGGCGCGATCGTCTTCCCCCTGCTGCTCGGCCTGGCCTGGGGGAGGTTCGCGATCGCCGGGGTGGTGACGGGCATCGCGCTCGCCGTGCTCCTGCACGTGACGGTGCTGCTCCTCGCGCTGACCGGGCTCTACCGGGTCGCCGAGTGGATGGCGCGCCGGACGCCGGTCGCCGGCCTGGCCGCCACCGCGCTGGTCCTGGCGGCGAGCCTGCTGTTCACGGTGCTGCTGGTCGGCACCTCCGGCTGAGCCGGTCAGGGCCGGTCAGGGCCGGTCAGGGCCGTTCAGGAACTGGCGGTCACCCGTGAGCGCTTCACGGCGTACATCTGCCCGTCGGCAGCGAGCAGCGCGTCCTGGAGGTCGTCGGCCGCCTGCATCGTCGAGGTGCCGACGCTGGCCAGCCCGCCGAGCGCGGGCGTGAGACGCGCCCACAGCTCGCCCGCGTCGAGGTCCGGCGCGAAGACCGCGAACTCGTCGTCCCCGATCCGGCCGATAACGTCGTCCGGGCGCACCTCGGCTCGCAACGCCTCGGCGACCGTGACGATCAGGCGGTCTCCGGCGACGTGGCTGTCGAGGTCGTTGACCGCCTTGAGGCCGTCGATGTCGACGAACGCGACGGCGCCCGCGGCAGACTCGCGCTCGGCGAGCATCCGAGCGACCTCGTCGGAGAAGCCAGGTCGGTTGAGCAGTCCGGTCAGCTCGTCGGTCCGGCCGAGGCGGTGCGCCTCCGGTGCCAGCGCGACCTCCTGCTCCAGCTCGCGGTGGATCGAGACCTTCTCCAGGGCGAGCGACGTGGCGTCGGCCAGCGCACGGAGCAACGAGACCTCGTCGGCGGTGGCCTCGTGGTTGTCGGCCCAGTAGGCGCCGATCGCGCCGATCGGAGCCATCGTCCGGATCGGCGTCATCACCAGGCTGTGCACGAACGTGGGGCGGTACGCGTCGTGCGGGACCCGCGGGTCGGCGTAGACGTCCGAGATCACCGCGTGCTCGCGGTTGAGCATCGTCCAGCCGCTGACGCAGGACTCGATGGGGAACCGGAGCCCCTTCCACAGCGGAGCGGTCGCGTCCTCGTCGGCGTAGTAGCAGAGGTCGCCGTCGCGCAGGACGAACGTCGCGCCGTCGCAGCCGGCCAGGTCGCGTGCGGCCGTGCGCACGGCCTGCTGCACCTCGCTGAGGTGCGTCGCCGCCGACAGCTCCTGGATGGCGCGCAACAGCCGCTCGATGCCCTCCTGGGGCTCCCCTCCCATGGTCGAAGAATAGGGGCGCCGAGCGCGCGCCGCGGACCTTGGGCGCATTCTTTGCTTCCAGCCTGCGTCCAGCCTGCGTCCAGCCTGCTTCCAGCTGGCGTCCGGCTCTGCATCCGACCGTGGCCGGATGCGGGACGGCCACCGCCGCAGTACTTTCGAAGCATGACCACCGTCGCTCCCGCCACCGTCACGTTCGACTCGCTCGACCCCGCCACGGGCGAGGTCGTGAGCAGCCATCCGGTCCACGACGCCGCCCAGGTGCAGGCGGTGGTCGACCGGGCACGGATCGAGGCCGCCTGGTGGGAGAGCCTCGGCTTCGGCGGCCGCAAGGAGCGGCTGATCCGCTGGCAGAAGCACATCGTCGGCCACCTGGACGAGCTGGTCGACCTGGTGCACCGCGAGAACGGCAAGCCGTACGGCGACGCCGCTCTCGAGATCACGCTGGCGATCGATCACCTGCACTGGGCTGCGGGCCACGCCGAGAAGGTGCTCAAGCGCCGCCGGGTCTCGCCGGGGCTGTTCATGGCCAACCAAGCGGCGAGCGTGGCCTACCGACCGCTGGGCGTGGTGGGCGTGATCGGGCCGTGGAACTACCCGGTCTTCACGCCGATGGGCTCGATCGCCTACGCGCTGGCGGCCGGCAACGCGGTGGTCTTCAAGCCCAGTGAGCACACGCCGGCGATCGGTGAGTGGCTCGCGACGTCCTTCGTCGAGGCGGTCGGCCGGCCGGTGCTCCAGGTCGTCACGGGCTTCGGCGAGACCGGAGCCGCGCTCTGCGCCGCCGGCGTCGGCAAGGTCGCGTTCACGGGCTCGCCCGGCACCGCCCGCCGGGTGATGGCCGCCTGCGCCGAGACCCTGACCCCCGTGCTCATGGAGGCCGGCGGCAAGGACGCGATGATCGTCGACGAGGACGCCGACATCGTGGCCGCCGCCGACGCCGCGATCTGGGGCGCGGCCGCCAACGCCGGCCAGACCTGCGCCGGCGTCGAGCGGGTCTACGTGCACGAGCGGGTCTACGACGCGTTCGTCCGGGAGCTCTCCGACCAGGCCACCGGTCTCGCCGCCGAGCCCGGCGGCAAGCTCGGACCGATCACCATGCCGTCCCAGATCGACATCATCCGGCGCCACATCGACGACGCACTGGCGCGGGGCGGCCGAGCGATGGTGGGCGGACCGGAGGCGGTGGGGGAGCGCTACGTCCAGCCGACCGTCCTCGTCGACGTCCCCGACGACGCGCTCGCGATCACGGAGGAGACCTTCGGCCCGACGGTCACGGTCACCAAGGTGCGCGACATGGCCGATGCGGTGGCGCGGGCCAACGCGACGACGTACGGCCTCGGCTCGACCGTCTTCGGCAAGGCGCGGGCGATGGAGACGGCCGAGCAGCTGCGGGCGGGGATGACCGCGATCAACGGCGTGCTGACCTTCGCGGGCGTGCCGGCGCTGCCGTTCGGTGGCATCGGCGACTCCGGCTTCGGTCGGATCCACGGACCCGACGGGCTCAAGGAGTTCACCTACTCCCACGCGATCACCCGCCAGCGCTTCAAGCCCGCGCTGGCGCTGACCACCTTCCAGCGCACCGAGAAGACCGAGGAGCGGGCCGGGAAGCTGATCGGTGCGCTCTACGGGCGCGGCAACAAGAAGTCGCCGTAGCGGCTGCTACGCGCCCGAGCGCCGGACCTCGTTGAGCACGGTGATCTTCTGCCAGATCTCCCGCGACATCCCGGTGGTGAGGGTCTCGATGGTCGACACCGTGTCGAGGACGACGGCGTCGCGCGACTCCTCCGCGCAGAGGGCGGCCGTCTTCCCGACCATGCTCAGCAGCTCCGAGCAGTAGTCGAGGTAGTGCTCGAGCTCCTCGAAGGACAGCCCGATCGTCGGACTCACCGCCGTCGGCTTGAACGAGCTGCGCAGCCGCTCCGGGTCCTTGTTCAGCTGGTGCATGTCGATGACGTGGGCGAGCGAGCGGAGCTCGTGCAGGAGGGCGAGCGAGTCGGAGCGCCGCAGCCGCTCCGGGACCGTGTAGAGGAACCAGATCCCGATCGCCGCGAACACCACGTCGTTGATGCCGCTCTCGAGCAGCGACAGCCACTCGATGTCGTGCGCCGGGCCGCCGTCGACGACCGCGGCGCGGACGGCGAACACCAGCAGCAGGCCGGTGATCGCGACGACCAGCACGATCACCGCCCGGGACCCGAGACGTACGACGCGCAGCCGGTCGCGTTGACGGGCCGAGCTCGTCGCGACGTGCCCTGCCAGCACGAGGAGGTCGCCGGAGACGGCGTACAGACCGCGCTCGGGGAAGCGGGCGCCGATCCGTTCGCGGAGCTGGTGCAGGGTGGTCAGCACCGGCTCCGCTTCCAGCCGCTCCAGCCCTGTCGCCACGCGGGCAGCCTAGGGCCAGGGCAGGGTCACTTCCAGACGCGAACCCAGTCGACAGTCATCGTGGCCCGGTCGGCCGTCTCGTCGATCGGGGAGTTCCACTGCCCGCCCCACGCCTGGGTGAGGACCACGTTGAACGGCTTGTCGAACGGCTGGGAACCGAACAGCGGAGCCAGCGGCGTCCACGAGTGCTTGAAGGCCAGCTTGCCGTCGTAGTAGAAGCTCATCGTGGTCGGGGTCCACTCCACCGCATAGGTGTGGAAGACGCTCGCGTTGGCGACCACGTTGTCCAGGCCGCTGTAGACGTCCTTGAGCCCGTCGACGTAGTGGACCGAGGGGAAGACCCGCTTCGGCAGCGCGCTGAACCACTCCATGACGTCGATCTCGCCCGACAGGGGCCACTTGCCGTAGGTGTGCTTGTCGGGGTAGAGCCACAGCGCGGAGTGCACACCGCGGACCGCCGTGTTGGGCATCTTCGCCCGGAACTCGAAGCGCCCGTAGGCCTGGTTGAACCTGCCCTTGGTGGTGACGGTGGCGGCCACCCGGTCGGTGACGAAGTCTCCGTAGGGGCTGCGGCAGGTGAACGGGGAGGCCAGCTTCTGCGCCGACAGGCGCAGCGCGCCGTCGGCCACCTTGAGGTTCCACGGCTTGGGCAGGTAGCACGCGGTGCCGTTGGGAATGCCGGTGACCGAGGTGTCCTGGGGCTGCCACTTGGTCGTGTCGAGTGCGGAACCGTCGAAGTTCTCGACGAAGGTGCACTCCCAGAGGCTGCCGTCGGCCTTGCGCGGCTGGACGCCACAGGCATCGGACGGCCCGGGCTCGACGAGAGTCGGCGCGGGTGCCACGTAGCGCTTGCCGCTGCGGTCGCCGAGCGACACGGCGCGGACCACCCAGCTGGACTCCGTCGGCCGATCGAGCCGCACCCGGAAGTTGCCCCGGCGGTTGGCGCGGTCGGTCGCGACCCGGACCCACCCTTCGGCGGTCCGGCGCATGATCCGGACCCGGGCCCGCGCGGGCGCTTCGCCGTTCAGCACGACGGCGTCGGTCGTCGCCCGCGGGCGGTCGAGCGTGACCCGCCGACCCGCGTCGGACGGGGGCGCGTCGACGACCGCGCCGGCGGTCGCGATCAGGCAGGCGAAAATGACGATGAGTGCGCGAAATCGCACGCTGCGGATCAGCATGGGGTCCTCCGAATAGCCGAGACGTCCGGGGAACAGATCGGCCCGGACTCACTCCAGTTCAAGGCAAATGGAGGGCTTTCGGAGGCGTACGGAGGAGGTCTGGCTCTTTATGTCGGAGCATGGCCACAACGGGCCATGTGCAGGTCGAACGACCTGCTTAGTCGCCTAAGCGGGACGTGCGGATCCGGGGGGTCGGCGCCGACCTCGACACCTACGATGGGCCGCATGTCAGAGCCGACCGCCCCACCTCCCGGGGCGGTCGGCCTCCTGCTGGAGTGCGGCCACTACGACCGCTTCGAGTGCCGTTCCTGCACCTGGTTGGAGCGTCCGTACGACGCGCAGCTCGCCGCGAAGCAGGCGTCGACCCGGGAGCTGGTCGGTGCCGTCCTCGGCGACCGCCCGGAGCCCGAGTGGCTGCCGCCGCTCGCGAGCGCCCCGGAGGGCTTCCGCACCAAGGCGAAGATGGTCGTGGGGGGCACCGTCGACCGGCCGACCCTCGGGCTGTGGGACCCCCGCCAGGGTGCGGTCGACCTCCGCGACTGCGCCCTGCACACGGCCGGCATCCGCGCCGCACTGCCGGTGCTGGCGGACTTCGTGACCCGCGCCGGGATGGCGCCCTACGACGTCCCGACCCGCAGCGGCGAGCTCAAGCACGTGCTCGTCACCGAGTCGCCGGCCGGCGAGTTCATGGTGCGTTGGGTGCTCCGCTCGACGGAGGCGGAGTCGCGGATCCGCAAGCACCTGCCGTGGCTGCTCGCGGCGCTGCCCGCGCTGCGGGTCGTCACCCTCAACATCCAGCCCGCCCACGCCGCCGTGCTCGAGGGGGAACGGGAGCTGACGCTGACCGAGCAGACGACCCTGCCGATGCAGGTCAACGGGCTGACCCTGCACCTCGGGCCGCGCAGCTTCTTCCAGACCAACACCGAGGTGGCGGCCGCGCTCTACCGCACCGCCCGAGCCTGGGTCGACGAGCTCGCCCCGGGCACGGTGCACGACCTCTACTGCGGCGTGGGCGGCTTCGCCCTCCACCTCGCCGGGCCGGGCCGCACTGTCACCGGCATCGAGATCAGCGCCGACGCCGTCGCCGCCGCCGAGCGCGGGCGGGACGACGCGGGCCTGACGCCGGAGCAGGTGCGGTTCGTCACCGGCGACGCGACGGCGTACCTCCTCGGCGAGNACCGGCGACGCGACGGCGTACCTCCTCGGCGAGCGGGCCGACCTGGTCGTCGTCAACCCGCCGCGTCGCGGCCTCGGCGCCGACCTGGCCCGGCGGTTGGAGGAGGACGGCCCGGCGGCCGTGCTCTACTCCAGCTGCAGCCCCGCGACCCTCGCGCGGGACCTCGACGTGATGCGGTCCTACCGCCCGGTGCGGGCGCAGGTGCTCGACATGTTCCCGCAGACCGCTCACCTCGAGGTGCTGCTCCTGCTCCAGCGCGCCCTTGGTTGAGGACTTTCGTTGATCGAGGAGGCCGCTCTGGCGATTCTCGTTGGTCGAGGAGGTCGCTCTGGCGATTCTCGTTGGTCGAGGAGGTCGCTCTGGCGACGCTCGTTGGTCGAGGAGGTCGCTCCCGGGACACGCCCGTTGATCGAGGAGGTCGCTCTGGCGATTCTCGTTGGTCGAGGAGGTCGCTCTGGCGACCGTCACGAGACCTATCGCAACGAGTACGTCGCCAGCGAGACGCCGACGTAGTGGGCCGCGAACGCGACGATCGTGAACGAGTGGAACACCTCGTGGAAGCCGAACCACCGCGGTGAGGGGTCGGGCCACTGGAAGCCGTAGACGAGCCCGCCGACGGTGTAGAGAGCGCCGCCGACCGCGATCATGACGAACGTCGCGACGCCGACACCGACGCCGAGCGCCAGCGCGCCGTCGAAGAACGCCGGGATGAAGAAGAGGGCGGCCCATCCCATCGCGATGTAGATCGGCGCGGACAGCCAGCGGGGTGCGCCCGGCCAGAGCACCTTGAACGCGATGCCGAGGACGGCAGCGGTCCACACCACCGAGAGCAGGAGCACCTGGCTGGTGCCGTCGAGCAGGATCAGGCTGAACGGCGTGTAGGACCCGGCGATCAGCAGGAAGATGTTGGAGTGGTCGAACCGGTTGAGGATCCGCCACACCTTCGGTGACCACGTGCCGCGGTGGTAGACCGCGGAGGTGCCGAAGAGCAGGACGGCTGTCGTCGCGAAGAGCGCGGAGCCGACGCGGGTCGACGCCGTGGGGGACAGGGCGATCAGCACGATGCCTGCCGCCAGGATCAGCGGCGTCGACGCGGCGTGCAGCCAGCCGCGCAGCCGCGGCTTGACCTCGGCGATCGTGTCGCGGATCTCGTCGCCGATCTGCTCCAAGCCCGCGCGGACGCGCTCGTTCGCTTGGTGCAGTGACTGATTCACGTCCCCAGGCTATCGGCCGTGGCCAGCGCCCTCTTCGGCCGGCTCGGCCGGCTCGACTCAGTGCGTGTGTGGGGGGACGATCGCGCCCTCGGACGGCTGCACGATCACGAAGCCCTGGCCGCCGAACGAGACCTGGAAGGCCTCGCCGGACCCGCGACCGATGAGCGAACCGGCGGTGAAGGACTTGTTGATCGACGTCTGCAGCTCGATCGACCACGCGACGATCGCCTGGGTGTCGGCGAAGGTCGGCGCCTCGGCGGCGTTGAGCACGACCGGCTCGCCGTCGGTGGTGATCGCGACCCAGCCGTTGCCGCGCAGGGTGGTGTTGAAGAGACCGCCCGCCGCGATGCTCCCGCCCTTGACCCGCTCGATGTTCCAGTCGAGCCCCGCGGAGAAGGCGAGCACGTGCGCGCCGTTGATCGAGATGCCGCTGTTGTTGAGGTGGAGGATGTGGACGTGCTCGGCGGCGTTCGCGAGGAACACGTCGCCGGCGCCCTCGACCCGCATCAGCGACAGGCCCTCGCCGGTGAGCGCCTTCTTCAGGAACTTGCCCGCGCCCCCGCCCTGGTAGGCGAAGACGACCTGGCCCTGATAGGCGACCATCGCGCCCTGACGCGCCATGAACGGCTCGCCGATCCGGACCCGCAGCAGCCGGTTGTTCTGGAGTGACGGGCCGACCCCGGCTTCCTTCTCGGAGAAGCGACCGTCGACCAGGTCGCCCGAGATGCCGGGCATGGCCGACGGTCCGGGACCAGCGGCAGGAGCGGCGGCGTACTGCGGCTGTGCGGGGTAGGGCTCGGCGGCGTACGGCTGGGCCACCGGCGCGGGTGCCTCAGCCATGGGTGCCTCGGCCATCGGTGCTTCGGCCATGGGTGCCTCGGCCATGGGCGCTTCGGCCATGGGCTCGGAAGCGGGTGCCTCCCCCATCGGCTCGGCGGCCGGCGGCGGCG
>NZ_JACEHF010000158.1 GCF_014180685.1 Nocardioides pelophilus
CCGGCCCGCCGTCGACCATCACGTGACTGGCCGCGCGCAGCAGCTCCGCGATCTTGCGCGCCACCGCGGCGGCCTGCTCGCGCGGCTTCCGCAGCGGCGCGGCCGGCACGATCGTCGCCGCGACCAGGGCGACCCCACCTCCGATGAGGGCGTCGGTCCACCGGGTCAGCGCGGCATCCGGGTCGGGCAGGAGGGTGACGACGACGATCGACTGCACCGCGGCCTGGGTGACGAAGAGGATGCCGGCGTCGAGGAGCAGCGCGGTCGACATCGCGAGCCCGACCACCAGCGCGAGCTGCCACGCGCCTGCCCCGATCCAGACCACCAGGACGTCGGCGACCAGCACCCCGATCGCGACGCCGAGGGTGACCTCGACGACCCGGCGCAACCGTTGACCGTACGACGTACCGAGCGACACGACCGCCGCGATCGGCGCGAAGAACGGGGAGTCGTGACCGAGCACGTCGGCTGCCAGCCACCACGCCACGCCTGCCGCGACCGAGCACTGTACGACCGTGAAGAGCGTGCCCCGCCAGCGCTGCACCCGCCCGCGGACCGACAGTCGGCTGCGCTCCCACATCCGATCGAGGGGCACCTCCACGGGGTGATCGTGCCATGTGCGCGATGTGTCCGTTTCCCAAGGGATGCAGACGAATGACCACTTCCCACGACGAATTGGGCTTGGGAACCGCCCGTTCGTCTACATCCCTTGATGAACGGACACGCCCGCGCCCATGTGTGGAACGCTGAGCCCGTGCGGATCGACTTCCATGGTTCCCCGAAGCCGACGCTCGGCGTGGAGTGGGAGTTCGCGCTGGTCGACCGCCGCACCCGCGACCTGCGCAACGACGCGGCCCACCTGTTCGCGCGGGCCAAGGCGCGGATGCCCGATCCCGGTCGGCTGCACAAAGAGCTGCTGCGCAACACCGTCGAGGTGGTGACCGGGATCTGCGACACCGTCCCGGAGGCGATGGCCGACCTGCGCCGTACGCTCGAGCACGTCGTGCCGGCCTGCGACGAGCTCGACCTCGACCTGTTCGGCGGTGGCACCCATCCGTTCGCTTCCTGGACCGGTCAGCAGCTGACCGAGGGCCACCGCTACGAAGAGCTCATCAACCGGACCCAGTGGTGGGGTCGGCAGATGCTGATCTGGGGTGTGCACGTCCACGTCGGGATGCCGAAGCAGGAGCGGGTGATGCCGGTCCTGTCGGCCCTCCTCAACTGGTATCCCCACCTCCAGGCGCTCTCCGCCTCCTCCCCCATCTGGGCGGGCGTCGACACCGGCTACGCCTCCAACCGGGCGCTGATGTTCCAGCAGCTCCCGACAGCCGGCCTGCCGTTCCAGTTCGAGCGATGGGAGGAGTACGAGGCGTTCGTGCACGACCAGAAGGTCACCGGCGTGATCGAGGAGCTCAGCGAGATCCGATGGGACGTGCGGCCGGCCGTTTCCCACGGCACCCTCGAGAACCGGATCTGCGACGGCGTCTCCACCTTCGCCGAGATGTCAGCCCTGGTGGCGCTGATGCACTGCCTGGTCGTGTGGCTCGATGAGCGCTGCGCCGCCGGGGAGAAGCTGCCGACGATGCCGCCGTGGCACGTGCAGGAGAACAAGTGGCGGGCCGCAAGGTACGGCGTCGACGCCATCGTCATCCTCGACGCCCAGTCCAACGAGCGGCTGGTCACCGAGGACCTCGCCGACCTCGTGGTGAAGCTCGAGCCGGTCGCGGAGCGGCTCGGGTGCTCCGCCGAGCTCGCCTCGGTGCTCGAGATCCCCACGCGCGGGGCGTCGTACCAGCGCCAGCGTGCGGTCGCCGAGCGGACCGACGGCGACCTGGTCGCGGTCGTCGACTCGGTGGTCCAGGAGCTGCGCCGGTCGCTGGTCGACGGGCGCGGGTGAGCCCGACAGCCGGCCCGCCTACTCGAAGACGGCTCCGGTGACCGGGTCGGCGCTGCACGAGTCGAGCTCGCCGCAGTCCGACGCGTCGGCCCACTTCTCGGGCTCACCGAAGCCGGCGCCGTCGGAGCGCACCACCCAGACGCCCTGGTAGTAGAGGTCGGCCCGGTCGTCGTGGGCGAGCACGACCAGGTCGTCGGTGCCGTCGCCGTCGACATCGGCGACGCTGACCGCCTCGATGCCGAGATCGGAGGTGCCCTCCTGCGTCGAGGCGGCCTCGAGCGCCGGTCCGAGGTCCACAGCCCAGTCGGGAGCGTCGGACAGCCCGCTGCCGTCGTGCTCGAGCATCCGGATCGAGGTGCCGTAGGTGACGACGGCGACCATCGGCGTGCCGTCGCCGGAGAAGTCACCACCCACCACGTCGCGCAGGTCGTCGCTGTCGATCTCCGACGTCGGCCCAGCGGCGAAGGCGCTGCCGTCGGAGGTCAGCACCACGCCCGCGTAGTCACCGAACCAGGCGCCGGACTCGCAGTTGTCGGCATCGAGCGGCCCGGCAGGGACCACGCCGATGAGGTCGTCGTCGCCGTCGTCGTCGACGTCCGCGGGCGACAGCTGGGTCTCGGTGGTGAGCGTGTCGGTCAGGACCACCCAGGTCGCCGGTTCCTCGAAGCCGCTGCCGGTGCCGCGCAGCACCCTCACCGTCACCTCGCACGCCGCCGTCTCGGTGGAGACCGCCACGTCCGGCCGGCCGTCGCCGTCGAAGTCGCCGGCGATCGCGAGGACGTGCTTGTCGGCGTCCGGGTTGATGGGCAGATCGACTGCCGTGTCCTCGAGTCCGTCGCCGGACAAGGTGAACGAGAGCGAGTCGCCGTTGTCCACCGGCTCCCGGATCGCGAGCACGCTCGGCTCACCGTCACCGTCCCAGTCGGCGAACGCCTGACCCGAGCCGGGGACCCACTCCTCGGCCTCACTGGTCGACTCGAAGCCGGAGCCGGCGCTGGTGAAGGTCCACCGCTCGAAGGTCTCGCCGTAGTTCTCCGACAGCACGAACTGCGCATCACCGAGACCGTCGCCGTCGCGGTCACCGGTCACCCGATCGACGGCGACCGGCGGTTGCGCAGGCTCGCCCTCGTCCCCGCCCTCGGCCTCGGCGGCGTCGTCACCCGTGTCGTCCTTCCCCGCCTCCCGCGACGACGACTCGTCGTCCCAGGGCGCGACCAGGACCAGGGTCACCACTCCCGCGGCGACCACCGCCAGCACCACGCCCAGCACCACCCACAGCAACGACCTCGACCTCCCGGCCCGGGCCGGGGGCGGCAGTGGGGGCAGCGCACCAGCGGGTGGCGTGCCTGGGGGCGGAGGCGGAGGCGGGGGAGAACCGGCGTGAGACATGCCCGCGAGGGTCGCACGGCACATCGGCTCCGCGTGTGAACTTCGCCGAAACTCATCCCCGGGTACGACGCCCGCTCATCCCTACAGCGGATCGTCACCCGGAGCCCTCGGCTGGTTCGACCATCTCGAGACGGACGCCGAGCAGTCGGACCGGACGGTCCTTCTCGACCCGGTCGAGCAGCGCGACCGCCTCCGCAGCGAGCACGTCGGGGTCACTCGTCGCCTCCGGGAGCTTGTGGCTCCGGGTCAGCGTGATGAAGGGGCGGTAGCGGAGCTTGAGCTCCACCCGGACGGCCGGCCGGCCCTCGGCCTCGATGTCGGCGACGACCCGGCGCGCGATCCGGTCGACCGCACGCTCGACGTCGGCCCAGTCGTCGAGATCGACCTGGAAGGTCTCCTCCCGACCGTGGCCGCGCGCGACGTACGGCGTCGCGTCGACCTCGCTCGAGGCCACTCCCCTGCCGAGCCGGCGCAGCCAGGGGCCGGTCGTGGGCCCGAGGCTCCCGGCGAGCACCTCCGGATCGGCGCGGGCGAGGTCCTCGACCGTGACGATCCCGAGCGTGGCCAGTCGGTCGGCCGTCTTCTTCCCGATGCCCCAGAGCGCGGCGGTGGGACGGGCGCCCATCTCGGCATACCAGCTCTCGTCGCTGATGACGTAGGTCCCTCGTCCGCGTTCCTGCCCGCCCGGCCCGGCCTCCTCGCCGATGCCCGCGCCGGCCTCGCGGGCCAGCGCGCCCTCGACGCGCTGCTTCGCGAAGCCGGTGGCGAGCTTGGCCTGGAGCTTGTTGTCGCCGATACCGACCGCGCTGGTCAGCCGGGTCCGTTCGACCACCGCCGCACGGATCCGCTCCGCGAACGCGACGGGTGAGCCGAGCTCGCCGTGGCCCGGGCCAGCGCCGACGAACGCCTCGTCCCAGCCCAGCACCTCGACCAGGACCGGCACTCCTCCCCATTCCAGGCCACGGAGCACGTCCATCACCTCCGCCGAGGCGGCGTCGTAGGCGGCGCCGTCGACCGGCAGGAACACAGCGTCGACGTCCGCTGCGCGCAGCTTGCGCGCCGCCACCCGCAGCGGCATGCCGGAACCGACGCCGAAGCGGCGAGCCTCGTAGGACGCCGTCGACACCACGCCGCGCTCGGTCGGGTCTCCCCGCCCGCCCACCACCACCGGCAGTCCGGCGAGCTCTGGCCGGCGCAGCACCTCGACCGCAGCGATGAACTGGTCGAGGTCGACGTGCAGCACCCAGGCCATGGGGCGATGGTGCCAGGACGAGCCGACGGGGGTCTCGTGACGGTCGCTGCGCGACCTCCCCGACCAACGGGGGCGCTGCGCGACCTCCTCGACCAACGGAGGAGCAGCGCGACGCCGACCGGGGGTCTCGTGACGGTCGCTGCGCGACCTCCTCGACCAACGGCGAAGCAGCGCGACGCCGACGGTGGGGCTCGTGACGGTCGCTGCGCGACCTCCTCGACCAACGGGGGCGCTGCGCGACCTCCTCGACCAACGGAGAAGCAGCGCGACGCCGACCGGGGGTCTCGTGACGGTCGCTGCGCGACCTCCTCGACCAACGGGGCGCTGCGCGACCTCCTCGACCAACGGACAAGCTGCGCGACCTCCTCGACCAGCGACTAGAGCAGGGAGCGGTAGTAGCGGGTGGTCTCCTGGAAGCCGGCGAGGGCGTGGAACCAGGTGCGGGTGCTGACCCGGCACCGGATGCGCTGCACACGGCGGTCGTACTCGTTGCACTCGGCGAGGGTCTCTGAGTCGGTCGGCGGGAACTCCCAGGAGCCGTCGTAGTGCTGCACGCCGAAGCCGTTGGCCGCGTCGCCCTCGACGTGGACGATCGTGTCGGCGGGTGGGACGTAGGGGTCGATCAGGGTCGCCGGCGGGTCCGCGGCCGCGGAGACGGCCAGACCGCCGATGGCCAGTCCGCCGACGGCCAGACAGGCCAGCAGGACAGCAGCGGTGCGCCGGAGAAGGGTGTCGATCATCGTGTGCTCCCGAGGGTCACGCGCCGGTGGGTTCCGGCGTCGCGACGGACGTTAGGAGCGTCGTCCGACCCGGGCGCGAGGTGCGGAGGGCGGCTGTGGACCACCGGCCGTGCCCGGCCGCCTGTGGACGGTTCGCGGCCCGCTACCGCGCGGCGAAGAAGTCGATGTCGCAGTAGTCGCCCGAGCAGGCGGGCAGGTCCGCCCACTTGACCGGGGCGTCCATGCCGCCCTCGGCGTCCGCGGTCACGACCCAGGCGCCGAAGGAGCGGTAGGTGTCGATGTCGACGCTGGTGAAGACCAGGTCGTCGAGTCGATCACCGTCGACGTCGATGGCCACGACGGAGTCCAGCGCCCCGTCCCCGGCCACCGCGTAGGACACCTGCTCACCCGTCGGCCGGAGGGTCGTGCCGTCGTACTCGTAGGAGACGAGGCTGTCGCTGTAGTAGTCGTCCGCGACCAGCGTGTCGGTGCCGTCGCCGTCGAAGTCGCCGACGGCGTACTCCTGGTCGAAGACCTCCACGTCGATCCCGACGACCCCTCCGCGCTGGAACGACCCGTTGCTCGCGATCAGCGGCTCGACGCCGTAGTCGCCGTACCAGTAGTAGGAGTCGAAGTCGCCGCTCACGAGCGGCTCGTCCGGCACGATCGCCATCGCGTCGTCGATGCCGTCGCCGTTGTAGTCGCCGACGATCAGCTCGGTCGAGCCGTACGTCGCGTTCGGGAGCGCTGCCCACTTCTCCGGCGGCTCGAACCCGTCGCCGTTGTTGCGCAGCACCCACACCGCCACCTGGCTGCGGTGCTGCTGGCCGTACGCCGCGATGTCGGTGAGCCCGTCACCGTCGAAGTCGCCGAACGCGGCCTTGACCGCCTCCAGCTTGAACCAGACATCGAAGTCCTGCGTGATCGCGGCGACCTCGCTGTCCTCGATCTTGAACTGCAGGGTGCCGCCCGTGGCGACCCAGCCACCGATGTCGTTGGCGCCGTCGCCGTCGAAGTCACCGACGGCCAGCTGCTCCTCCTGCAGGACCGGCACCTGCTCCACCGTGAACGAGCCGTCCGCGTTGGTGAGGGTCAGCCGGCTCTCGGTCTCGTCGTAGAACCGCCCGACGACGTCACCGCGGCCGTCGCCGTCGAGGTCGCCGGTCACCGGCTCCTCGGGCGCCGGGGAATCCGTCGGGTCCGTCGGCTCGGACGTCGGGTCGCCGCCCGCCTGCTTCGACGGGTCGTCGTCGGACCACGGCGCGACGACCACCAGGGTCACCACGACCGCGGTGACCACGACCACCGCGACGACGGAGAGCGCCACCCAGAGCCACACCGGGCTCCCCTTCTGCCGCCCCGGCGGCGAGTACCCCGGAGGGGGCGAGGACGGTGGGGGGCCGCTCGGACGCCGGTCGGCCGTCCAGGCGAAGCCGTCCCAGCGCCGCTCCCACCCTGGTCCGTCCGGATACCAACCTGGTGGCGCTCCCGAGCGTCCGTCACCGATCGTCATGGGGTCAGTATCCGTTCTGGAAGTAGAGGGTGCAGCGGCGGCCCGGGCACCTCGGCGTCGCGGCCCAGGCGGAGCTCGGTTTCACGGAGGTTCCGGTGGACCGCAGCACCCGGAACCCGTCGTACCCCCGACCGCCGGCGACCGACGTCGTGTAGACGACGTCGTCGGTGCCGTCTCCGTCGACGTCGCTGACCACGGCATCGACCACGTTCGAGCCGGCGCCGCCGACGTTCCGGTCCCAGCGGGGATCGCGCAGCACCAGGCCTCCGGCGACGCGCAGCACCTCGACCCTGACGCCGTTGCGGCCCGGACCGACCAGCATCAGCAGCGGGGTCCCGTCGCCGGTGAAGTCGCCGACGACCGTGTCGGACACGTCGATGAAGGCGGACGGACGCTGGACCGGTCCGGCCAAGAACCTGCTGCCCGTCGACTTCAGCCGCGCGAGCCCGAACCTGAGGTCCGAGAGCCGGGTCGCGTCCCGCGGCAACCGGTCCATCGGCACCCGGGCCACGACGTCGGTGCGACCGTCGTTCGTGACGTCGGCGGCGAGCACCGTGGTGAGGGCGTACGTCGTGTTCGGCAACCGCAGCCACACGGCCGGCTCGTCGAACCCGGCGCCGTTGTTGCGGATCATCCACACCGTGACCTGACGCGGGCTCGTGGCGCCGTAGGCGACCAGGTCGATCGCGCCGTCACCGTCGAAGTCGCCGGTCTTGACGGTGACGTACGGCTGCCGCTCGTCGAGCGGGAGCCGCAGGTCGAGCTCGCGGAAGTCCATGTCCTCCGAGGTGAGGACCAGGGTGCCCCCGAGCACGAACGCCCACGAGACCTGGTCGAGCGCCCCGTCGCCGTCGAAGTCCGCCCAGGTGCGGTCGTCGTACGTCGTCGCCGCCTCGCGGGCGACCTCGAAGGACCTCCCGGTGCTGGTCAGCACCAGCCGTTCGATGCGGTCGCCGGACCCGACGACCGCGGCCGCGTCGCCGAGGCCGTCGCCGTCGAGGTCGGCGGTGACCGGTGTCGCCGGCGCCTGCGGCGCGGGCGGCTGGGTCGGCGGCACCGTAGACGGCTGCGTCGGCGGCACCGTGGACGGCAGGGTCGGCGGCAGCGGCGGAACGACATCGGACGGCTCCGCCTGGTTCCGCTGGTCCGGCTCGTCGGTCCGAGCGGTCCCGGCGGCCTCCTCGCTCTCGTCCTCCCACGGCTGCACCACCGCGAGGGCGCCGGCTCCTCCCACGATGAGCACGACGAGCACGGCCAGCGTCACCCAGAGCCAGATCAGGCTCCGCGTCACCGGCGGGGAGTACGGCGCCGGCGGGGGCGGAGGCTCGTTGCTCACGGGCGGCATCCTTCCACCCGCCGGCCGGTTCGAACCCACTCCGGCACCGGCCCGCGCGCACGCCGTCGGCGCGCCCCTTGTGGCGACCGTCGCAGCGCGGGAGGATCGGCCGCCAGACGAAAGGTGCTCTCCCGTGGTCACTATGCCCAAGCCCCGCCCGATCGATCCGCCGTCGGCGGCGTTCCTGCTCGCGGAGAGCAAGAACCAGCCGATGCACGTCGGTGGGCTGCAGCTCTACGAGAAGCCCGACGACGCGGGGTCGGACTTCGTGCGCGAGCTCTTCGAGCTCGCGACCTCGAGCGGCGACGAGGTCATGCCTCTGTTCCTCAAGCACCCCTACCGCTCGGTCAAGACGGCCGGACAGCTCTTCTGGCGGGAGGACCAGCAGTTCGACATCGAGCACCACGTCCGGCACAACGCACTGCCGACCCCCGGCCGGATCCGCGAGCTCCTCGAGCTGTGCTCCCGGCTCCACAGCACCCGACTCGACTGGGAGCGGCCGCTGTGGGAGGCCCACCTGATCGAGGGCCTGGCCGACGGCCGGGTCGCGATGTACACCAAGATCCACCACGGCCTGGTCGACGGCATCTCGGCGATGCGGCTGATGCAGAGCACCCTGTCGACCGACCCCGACGAGCGAGACATGGCCGCCCCGTGGGCGAAGCGGGCGATCCGCACCCGCACCAAGACCGAGCCGAAGGGCGACCCGGAGGCGTCGATGACCGACGCGGCCCGCACCCTCGCCAGCCTCCCCGCGGACGCGCTGCGCACCGCTCTCGGGGTCACCGCCGAGGCGGCCGGCATGCCCGGTGCCCTGGTCAAGACGCTGTCCAAGGGGATGCGCAACGAGACGTCCACGATGTCGCTCCACACGCCGCGCACGATGTTCAACCGGAACATCACGGGCGCCCGCAGGTTCGCGGCGCAGGACTGGCCGGTCGAGCGGATCCGGGCGGTCGGCAAGGCGACCGGATCGACGATCAACGACGTGGTGCTGGCGATGTGCGGCGGCGCGATCCGGACCTACCTCATCGAGCACGACGCGCTTCCCGACGCCCCCCTGATCGCGATGGTCCCCATCGGGCTCAAGGCCAAGGAGTCGCACCTGCCCTCGGCCGAGGGCGGCAACGCGGTGGGCGCGGTGATGGCTCGGCTCGGCACCGATCAGGCCGACCCCGCGGACCGGCTCAAGGCGGTCCAGAAGTCGATGAAGGACGGCAAGGACGCGCTCAAGTCGCTGACGCCGGTGCAGATCCTCGCGATGAGCGCGATCGGCCAGGCTCCGGCGATCCTCGGCCCGGCGCTCAAGATGCAGGGGATCATCCGGTCGCCGTACAACCTGATCATCAGCAACGTCCCCGGCCCCCGCACGACCCACTACTGGAACGGCGCCAAGCTGGTCGGCAACTACCCCCTGTCGATCCCGATCAACGGGATGGCGCTCAACATCACCTGCACGTCGTACGACGGCAACATGGGCTTCGGCCTCACCGGCTGCCGTCGTACCGTCCCCCACCTGCAGCGGCTGCTGGCCTTCCTCGACGGCGAGCTCGCCGCCCTC
>NZ_JACEHF010000159.1 GCF_014180685.1 Nocardioides pelophilus
CCACGGATGGCCGCCTGGCCCCACGCGGCCGCCGGGCGGGAGCGGTGGGCGAACGCGGACGCGACGAAGGCGACCAGCACCGGCGTCAGCATCAGCCACCCGGTCCAGCCCGGCGTCGGGCCGGCGTCCGGGAGCGCCGCGAGCAGCGGGAAGAGCGGCAGCGGCCCGAGTACGACGGCGCCGGGTGAGACGAGGGTGCCGGTGCCGACCGTGAACCCGGGGCCGAGCAGGTAGGCGCCGCTGAAGAGGGCCGCGTTGGGGATCACGGCGAGGGTGAGCAGGGCGAGCATCGCGGTGTCGCCGGTGTCGGCATCGAGCTGGGAGACGATGTTGGCAGCGGTCGAGAAGTCCAGGACCAGAGCGACGACCAGCGCGAGGAGCGCCACCGCCAGCCAGGCCCGCAGGATCGTGCGCACCAAGGCTGCCGCGTCGCGGATCGCGGCAGGGATCGCCGGCACCCAGATCGCGGCGCGGCCGGAGCCGCGGGCGAGCGCCGGGAGGCCGACGCCGGCTGCGATGAGCGCCGACCAGACGACGACCCGGCCGGTGCTCGGCGCGGTCTCGATCGTCGAGGCCAGGGACGTGGCGACCACGCCGACCAGCACGTAGCCCACCGTGAACACGCCGCCGGCGATCGGGACCGTCCAGTCGCGCTCGCCGTCGGCGATCCGGTCGGCGTCGGGGCCGTGACCCGAGATCGACTCCCCCACCCGGTGACCCACCCGCCAGACCGACCAGGCGCAGAGCAGCGTGAGCCCGAGCGGGACCGCGGTCAGCCGGACGCCTTCGATGCTCACGCCGGAGCCGTGGGCCGCCAGCCAGCCGAGGGCGCCGACGCGCAGCGCCCCGCTCGGAGTGCCGTGCCCGCCGGCGTCGGTGAGGAACCAGCCCACCACGGCGATCGCCATGCAGACGAGCAGCGGTCCGGCGGCGGCGAGCGCGCCACCGAGGGTCGCGGTCGGCACGAGCGGACGGCGGGTGACCAGCGCCTGCCGGAGCTCGGACTCCTGCCGGGCCTCCTGGCGCGCGGCCGACCGGGAGGCTGGCGGCGAGTGCAGCGACGTCATGACCCCCTCATCTTCACGCCCGGCAGGGGCGGAACGGCGGTGCCACGCCGCGGTCGCCGGCCGTCGGCACTGACCGAGGAGCGGCGCCGGTTGGAGCGGACCAGCCGCGGCGTCGTACCTTGGTCCGGTCATGGACGACACCGCCCTCCCGCCCGACCCGACGGCCGAGTTCGACGCCTTCTACAAGGCGGCGCGGGACCATCTGCTCCTCCAGACCTTCGCCCTCACCGGCGACCTGGGCGCAGCCAGGAGCGCGGTGCGCGACGCGTTCGTCGTGGCGTGGCACCACTGGCGCAAGGTCTCGCGGCTCGACGACCCCGAGACCTCGGTGCGGCCGCACGCCTGGCGGCACGCGGCGCGACGGGCCTCGGCCCGGCCGTGGCACAAGGAGAAGGAGCTCGACGCCGACAGCCGGGCGACCCTCGACGCCCTGGCGGCGCTCTCGGGCCCCCAGCGCCGCGCCCTCCTGCTCACCCAGCTGGCCGCCGTCTCCATGGACGAGATGGCCCGCGAGATCGGTCTGTCGAGCGAGGTGGCCGAGCGGGAGCTGCAGACCGCGGCCGCTCAGTTCGCGACCCAGAAGGACATCCCCGCAGCGTCGATCCCGATGGAGTTCCGCTCGCTCGCGGTGGCGATCGGCCACGTCACCTGGCCGCGGGTCACCATCATCCGACGGGCCGGCGCAGCCCGGCGCCGGATGCACACCGTCGTCGGTGCCGGCGCCGTCGTCGCGGCACTGGTCGCGAGCGGAGCCGTCGTCACCGACGCCACCGGCGTCCGGCCGACGCTCGACCGGGAGTCGACGGTCGGGCCCGACGCCGGCCCGGTCGCGGCCCCCGGACCCGACGTCGTGCTGCCCGAGACCAGCCTGCTCACCATCGACCCGGTACGCCGCACGCTGGTCGGTGACTGGAGGCAGGGACCCACCCACGACAACTCCATCGGCAACGGCGTGGTGCTGCCGTGCCAGCCGGGCGATGCCGGCGCCCGCTACGCCGACCCGCGCGGCAGCGCCGCCTGGGTGCGGGTCTTCCGCAACGGCCCGACCGGGGAGGCGTCGCGCCGGTTCACCGAGGTGGTCGAGGCGTCCCGCACCCCCGAGCGGGCCCGGAAGACCTACCACCGGCTGCGCGGCTGGATGGCCGACTGCCTGACGCCGGGCCTCCGTCTGGTCGACACCCTGTCGACCCCCGGCATCGGCGACGCGTCCGCGATGTTCGTCCTCTTCGACCAGCACCCCGAGCCCACGTCGTACGTCATCGGCGTCGCGCGCACCGGCCTCTTCACGACTGCAGTCGCGCTCGAGACCGACGTGCTGCCCGAGTCGGCCAACCGTCCCGGTCTCGCGACGCTGCTCGGCGACGCCGTCGACCAGATCTGCCGGCTCCCGCGTGCCGGCCGCTGCGCCGACGGCACCGACGTCGAGCCGGTGCCGCCGTTCGCGGCCGGCGAGGTGCCGGCGCTCCTGTCACCGGTCGACCTGCCCTTCGTCGGCGACCCGGCCAAGCCCTGGATGGGCACGCCGCCGCAGGAGATCACCAACGCCCGCACCGACATCGACGTGCTCGGCTGCGTGCACCCCGTGCTCGCCGACAAGTACGACGGCGAACGGTTCAAGACCGACCTGGTGCGCACCTTCGTCAAGGTCGACAGCGACCTGCCCGCCGAGTTCGGGCTCACCCAGGCCGTGGCAGCCCTGCCCGCGAAGACCGCGGGCGCGCTGCTGGACGACTACCGCGCCGCGATCAACGGCTGCCCCGACCGCGACGCGAGCTCCGGCACCGAGGTCCGGATCCTCCGGGCCCACGACGAGGGCGACGAGTCCTTCACCGCCTGGCACCTCAGCACCCGCCTCCCCGACGAGCGGACCGTGGAGTACTCCGTCGCGTTCCTCCGCAGCGGATCGGCGGTGTCGCAGCTGGTCTTCGTGTCCGCGCCCGGCGCCCGGATGAGCGACGCCCAGTTCGTCGAGCTCACCGAACGCGCGCTCGAGCGGCTGCCGCAGCTCCCGCCGTACGCCGGCTGAGCCGCCCGCGCCGAAGTCCCCCAGGAATCGCCGGACCGGATGCAACCGGATCCGGGGCCCGGGCGTACCACTATCGACAACACACACTCCGGGCTCGGGCCCGGACTCGGGCGAGAGGGGGACGGCCGTGGAGGCACATGAGTTCGACGAGCTCTACGCCGCGTCGTTCCGTCGGATCACCAGTCAGGTCTACGCCATGATCGGCAACCTGGACGAGGCGACCGAGTGCGTGCAGGAGGCCTTCGCACGCGCTTGGGCGAACCGCCGGAAGCTCGACCGGGCGGAGTACCCCGAAGCCTGGGTCCGTACGACGGCGTACCGGCTCGCAGTGAGCCGCTGGCGTCGTACCCGGCTCGCGAAGCGTCCGGTCGACCGCGCCGTGGGCGCCGCGACCGAGACGCCGGGGATCGACGAGTCGCACGTCGCGCTCGTCGCCGCCCTGCGGCAGCTGCCCCAGGCCCAGCGCCAGGCGCTGGTGCTGCACCACATCGCCGACCTCCCGATCCACCAGATCGCGGCCGAGATCGGCGTTCCCGAAGGAACCATCAAGGCCCGGCTGAGCCGCGGACGCACCGCGCTCGCCGCGCTCCTGACCGACGAGACCAATGGCGGTCTGGCTGGAGGAATGAGCCATGTCTGACCCGATCGAGAAGCTCACCCGTCTCGGCGAGGCGCTGGAGGGCGCACCCATGCCACTGCCCGCTTCCGAGGTCCGCGCCCGCGGCGACCGGATCCGCCGCCGCAAGCACGCCGTCATCGCCGGGGCCAGCGCCGCGGTCGTCGCGGCGGGCGCCGTGCCCGTGGTCGCGTTCACGCTCGACGGCTCCGACGACGGCGAGCCGCCGGTCACGCCGCAGCCGACGGTCACCGACACCAACCCCGTCCCGTCCGCGGCGCTGAGCGAGGAGAACCTGCTCACCGACGAGCAGGCGATCTACCCCAACGGCGGCTCCGACTGGCGGGTGCGCGACACCTACCCGGGTGACGGCCAGTCGGCCTTCAGCCCGTGCACGCAGCAGTCGATGGCGGGTCTCGGCGCGGAGAAGGTGTTCAAGCGGGACTTCGACTTCGTCGTCCTGCCGTCGGAGGAGATCGAGCCGACCGTGCACCTCAACGAGATCATCGCCGAGTTCCCGACCGCTACCGACGCGGAGGCCGCCGCCGGCGCGATCCACGGCTGGCTCCAGGACTGCCTGCCGCCCGGCGCCGAGGAGTACGGCGCGGGCCGGTTCACCACCGTGCCGATCCCGGTCGACGGCACCGCCAAGGCGCAGGTGTCGACGTACGGACCGGTCGACGAGAGCATCGACCCGTTCGGCGACTTCTCCTACTTCCTCGAGACCGGGGTCGTCGTCAGCGGCGACCGGGTGGCGGTGCTGACGCAGATCGTCCCCGGCCAGGACTACAACTGGGAGGAAGGTACGCCGGTCGAGCAGATGCTCCCCGACGCCGCCCAGCAGCTCGCGATCGGCAACGAGAGCCCCACCGAGGTCGAGCCGTCCGACGGCACCGACTGGCCGACCGCCCTGTCGCCGGACTTCCCGCTCACCTCGGGCTGGCCCGAGGACGACGGCAGCGCCGAGTTCCAGCTGACCCCGCCCAGCATCGACAACCAGGCGATGATCCCGGCCGGCGAGCTGACGGCGTGCGACCAGTCCGCCACCGACCCGGGTTCCGTCGACCGGCTGACCACCCGGCTGTCCCTCGGCTCGAGCGCCTACGTCCGGGAGGTCCTGCTGTTCGCGGACGACACCGAGGCGGCCCGGTTCCTCGACTCGGTCCAGGACGTCTACTCCGGCTGCCCCACCGACGACCAGAACGGCACGCCGCCGACGTTCACCACCGAGGTCGGCCAGGGCGCGATCGGCGAGGAGTCCTGGGTGATCACCCGGGCGTCGGACGGCATCGGCCGGGTCGCGATCAACGTGGTGCGGGTCGGCAACGCCGTCGTCGTCGACGTCGCCAGCGACGAGGGCACGGGTGACACCGTCATGGACCTCGCCACGGTGACACGGGAGAACCTCGCCGACGTGGTGGCCGCGCTCAACGACCTGCAGGGGGGCGGCTCTTCCGGCAGCAGCGGACCCGACCTGTCCGCGCCCGCCGGCGTCACCTCGATCCCCGACGGCTTCCCTCTCGACCTGGCGCTCTCCGAGCCCCCGGTCGAGGACGGCGAGACGACCATTGAAGGGCCCGACGCCGACGTCGCGGGCGTCCGCCCCCAGACGGCCTGCCGCGCAGCGCTCGCCATGCCCGACGCCGAGCGCCCCGACGCGGAGCACGAGCTCGGCTACTCGGTCTCCTCCGTCGAGGGCTACGAGGGACGGACGATCCGCGCCTACCCGACCGTCCAGGACGCCCTCGACCTGATGGAGAAGCTCCGTACCCAGCTGATGGGCTGCGACCGCGACAGCGAGGGTGACGGCCTGTCGGACCGCCTGTGGCGGACGTTCAACTCCGACACCGGCTACGACTCGGTCACCTTCGGCTACACCTACGAGGTGGTCGACAACGTCGGGGCACCGGCGGGCCAGCTCTACACCGTGGTCCGGGTCGGCAACGCGGTCCTCGCGGTCGAGTGGAGCGGCGAGTACAGCGCCGACTACCAGGCCGAGGCAGCCCCGGACCAGGTCGAGCTCACCCGGCTGATCGCCGACGAGATGTGCGTGTTCGCCGCGGCCGGCTGCTGAGGAACGACCGCGATGCCGCTCCCCGGGCCGCCCCGTCGTCTCGTGGCCGTGGTCGCCGCCTCCGCCCTGGCCCTCGCCGGCTGCGGTGGATCCGACGACCCGGCCGACGAGTCCTCGGCGGTCGACCCGGTGACGACACCCGCGACCTCGTCCGCGGAACCCGCCCCGTCGACCCGGCCCGCCCCGTCACGGGTCATCCCTGACGACTTCCCGCTCACGGCGGGGTGGCCGCGTCGACCCGGCGAACCCGGCCAGCCAGGACTCACCGGACCGAACCGGACCCTGCCCGCGCTCGACCTCGCACCGTGCGACGTACCGGCCGCCGACCCCGAGCCCGCCGACCGCCTCCGTGCCGACTGGGCCGACATCGAGGACTTCCGCAGCCGCCAGCTGACGTCGTACCCCACGGTGGCCGCCGCCTCGACCGCGCTCGACGCGCTCGTCGCGACCTACCGGTCGTGCCCCGAGCACGCGAGCAACCCGCAGTCCACGACGACCTACGCCCTCGACCGGACCTCGTACGGCGACGAGTCGTGGGCGGTCGCGGCGACCGAGACCTACGACGGCTACCCGACCACCTACCTGGGCGCCTGGCACTTCGTGCGAGTCGGGCTCGCCGTGCTCGTCACCGCCGACCACGGCGAGGGCGGCGCCGGACCGCCGGGCACGCTCGAGCGGAACGTCCACAGGTCGGCAGCCGAGGCGGAGGCCGTCATCGCCGCGATGTGCACCTTCGCCGTCGACGGCTGCTGATCCCGTCGGGTGAGGCTGTCGGGCGGTGTCGGTAGCCGGTGCCAGGATCGGCGCATGATCGATCACCTCGGCATCAACTGCGCTGACCTCGACGCATCGAAGCACTTCTACGACACCGTCCTCGCCACCCTCGGCTACACCAAGCTGATGGACTTCGAGGTGGCCATCGGCTACGGCAAGGACACGCCCGACTTCTGGCTCAGTCGCTACGACGACATGCCGCCCAACCGGGAGGTCCACGTCGCGTTCCAGGCCGCCGACCCCGACGCCGTCCGCGCCTTCTACGACGCCGCGCTGAGCCTCGGCGCCGAGTCGCTGCACGCGCCGCGGCTGTGGCCGGAGTACCACGAGCGCTACTTCGGCGCCTTCGTCCGCGACCCCGACGGCAACAACATCGAGGCGGTCTGCCACCAGGGCTGAGCCGCTGGTCGAGGAGGTCGCGCTACCAGGGCTGAGCCGTTGGTCGAGGAGGTCGCGCTACCAGGGCTGAGCCGTTGGTCGAGGAGGTCGCGCTACCAGGGCTGAGCCGTTGGTCGAGGAGGTCGCGCTACCAGGGCTGAGCCGTTGGTCGAGGAGGTCGCGCTACCAGGGCTGAGCCGTTGGTCGAGGAGGTCGCGCCACCAGGGCTGAGCCGTTGGTCGAGGAGGTCGCGCTAGCGACCGTCACGAGACCCCGTGAGGTGTCCTCGGTCTCGTGACGCTCGCTGCGCGAGCTCCTCGACCAGCGTGGGTGCTACAGGCTCTGCAGGATCTCCCGCGCCAGCGCGGCGGTCGCGGACGGCGTCTTGCCGACCTTGACGCCCACGGCCTCGAGGGCCTCCTGCTTCGCGGCCGCGGTGCCGGCGGAGCCGGACACGATCGCTCCGGCGTGACCCATGGTCTTGCCCTCGGGAGCCGTGAAGCCCGCGACGTAGCCGACGACGGGCTTGGTGATGTTGGCCTTGATGTAGTCGGCCGCCCGCTCCTCCGCGTCGCCGCCGATCTCGCCGATCATGACGATGACCTTCGTCTCCGGGTCCTCCTCGAAGGCCTGGAGCGCGTCGATGTGCGTGGTGCCGACGATCGGGTCGCCGCCGATGCCGATGGCGGTCGAGAAGCCGAAGTCACGCAGCTCGTACATCATCTGGTAGGTCAGCGTCCCGGACTTCGACACCAGACCGACCGGACCCTTGCCCGCGATCGTGTGCGGCGTGATGCCGGCCAGCGACTCTCCCGGCGTGATGATGCCGGGGCAGTTCGGGCCGATCATCCGGGTCTTCTTGCCCTGCAGGTAGGACCAGACCTCGGCCGTGTCCTGCACCGGGACGCCCTCGGTGATGACCACGATCAGCGGCATCTCGGCGTCGATGGCCTCGACGCAGGCGGCCTGCGTGAAGGCCGGCGGCACGAACAGCACCGAGACGTTGGCGCCGGTCTCGGCCATCGCCTCCTTCACGGTGCCGAACACCGGGAGCTCGACGTCGTTGCCGTCATGGTCCTTGTGGGTGACCGTCGTGCCGGCCTTGCGCGCGTTGACGCCGCCGACGATGGTCGCGCCCGAGTCGATCATCAGCGCGGTGTGCTTGGCACCCATGCCGCCGGTGATGCCCTGGACGATGATCCGGGAGTCCTTGTTCAGGTAGATGCTCATGTCTTCGTCCCTTCTCAGGCGCCCAGGCCGGCGAATGCCAACTCGGCCGCTTTGTCTGCCGCGCCGTCCATGGTGTCGACCACGGTCACCAACGGGTGGTTGGCGTCGGCGAGGATCTGGCGACCGAGCTCCACGTTGTTGCCGTCGAGCCGGACCACGAGCGGCTTGTTCTCCTCGTCGCCGAGGATCTCCAGCGCGCCGACGATGCCCTTGGCGACCTCGTCGCAGGCGGTGATGCCGCCGAAGACGTTGACGAACACCGACTTCACGTCGGGGTCGTTGAGGATCACGTCGAGGCCGTTGGCCATCACCTGGGCGTTGGCGCCGCCCCCGATGTCGAGGAAGTTGGCCGGCTTGACGCCGCCGTGCTTCTCACCGGCGTACGCGACCACGTCGAGGGTGCTCATCACGAGGCCCGCGCCGTTGCCGATGATGCCGACCTGGCCGTCGAGCTTGACGTAGTTCAGCCCCAGCTCCTTGGCCTTGGCCTCGAGCGGGTCGGCCTCTTCGCGGATCTCGAACTGCTCGTGGTCCGGGTGCCGGACCTCGGAGGCGTTGTCGTCGAGCGACACCTTGCCGTCGAGCGCCTCGAGCTTGTCGCCGGCCAGCCGGGCGAGCGGGTTGACCTCGACGAGGGTCGCGTCCTCCTCGACGAACACCTTGTAGAGCTTCTCGATCATCTCGACGGCCTGCTCGAAGACCGGCTCGGGGAAGGCGGCCTCGGTGGCGATCGCCCGCGCCTTGTCGGCGTCGACGCCGGAGCCGGGGTCGATCGCGATCTTCTTGACGAGGTCGGGGTTGGTCTTGGCGACCTCCTCGATCTCGACGCCGCCGGCGACCGACGCGATGCAGAGGTACTGGCGGTTCGACCGGTCCAGCAGGAAGGAGAAGTAGTACTCCTCCTCCGGCGGGGTCGCGGGGGTGATCAGGACCCGGTTGACGGTGAGGCCCTTGATCTCCATCCCGAGGATGTTGCTCGCGTGCTCGAACGCCTCGTCGGGGGTCTTGGCGAGCTTGACGCCGCCTGCCTTGCCGCGGCCACCGGCCTTGACCTGGGCCTTGACGACTGTCACGCCGCCCATCTGCTCAGCGGCGGCCTTCGCCTCCTCGGCGGTCTCGACGACCACTCCGAGGGTGGTCGCCACCCCGTGCTTGGCGAAGAGCTCCTTCGCCTGAAACTCCATCAGGTCCACTGGTATATGTCCTCAGCTGTTCGGGTGCGGGCCGCGCTGCAGTGCGGGTCCTCGGGCACCCTAGTCGGGCGGCGCCGGTCGCGACGAGGGTGCCCATTCCGGACGTGACCTGGATTACATCCCGGACCCGTATATTTCCACCGCGGGCGGTTCGGGGGATTTCGGCCCTCGCTCGGGATCGGATATGGTCGGCGTTCGATTCACCGGGCTGTCACCAGATGGTCACTGACGTCGGGGCGCCGTAGGGGGGCGC